>NZ_BDBA01000133.1 GCF_001612745.1 Nocardia amamiensis NBRC 102102
GGTCGCGGCCGGTACCGGTCGGCGGCGGGTCCGGCTGCCGCGCCATCTTCCGCGGGCGCTGCTGTGGGCGGTGTAGTAGTCGCGCGGTGACGCGGCCCGCGCCATTGCCAAATCGATCGAATACTGGGTGGCCAGCCGTTGCGCCATCGCCGAGAACGCCTCGGCCTCATGCTCGTTGTCGGTGCCTTCGGCCTTCCGCAGCAGCGCACCGACGCGGGCCAACATCCTTTGTGAGGCCGTCACAGTCGTATCCCTTTCAGGCCGAACAGCCTCGCGAAGGCGACGTGGGCGCGCAGCAGGTCGACCTGACCGGACATCCCGTCGGCGGCGGGCGCGGCGTCGCGGACCTTGCGGATCTTCAGCAGTTTCGCCCCGCGCAGCTTGATACCGGTCACCGGTGGGGTGGTGTCGGTGCCGGGATCGTGGACGGCGGTGTAGTCCGAGATCGGGATCCATACCTCGTACCAGGCGTCGGCGGGCTGGCCTTCGCGCGGTGCCTCCCGCGAGTCACGCTCGTTCGCCTGCCACCGCCAGCAGGGGCAGGCAGGGTCCTCGCAGCGGGCGAATTTCTCGGGCGGGTGAGGGTTGTAGCGGTCCTGCCGTCCCGCCAGCATCGGGCACGCGAGGCGGGAGTAGTGGCCGCATTCGGGGTGCACGCCCGGCTCCGGGGCGATACCGCGTAGATGGTCGGCGGGCCGGATGTAGAGCACGACCCGGTCATCCAGGGGCTGCCCGCAGATCTGGCACAGCCTGCGCGACAGGGTGTCCCGCAGCCGTCGCTGGTCGAGTTTGCCCCATACCGGTCGGGTCCGGTCGCGGTGGGCGAGGGTGACGTGCGGAACCACCAACCCCTGCGACAGCGGCGCGTGCGCCAACCGCACAGGGACCGGCGGCCGCGCCGGTAGTACGGGTTCGGTCAACGACGATCACCTCGAATCGATCGGATACGCCACCCGACGTGGCGTGGGGGACGGGTGTCAGGAGTCGGTGGCCGAGGTCGGTGCGGCTGACACCTCGATACGAATCACCTGCGCGGCGACGGCGGGGGCGTGAATTCGGATCTCGATCACCGCGCGTAGCGCGCCTGGGACCGGTGGTTCGACGACCCAGGGCTCGAACCGGTCGGGGTCCAGGTCCGGAAGGCTGGCTTCTATCCAGGCCACCAGATCGACGGCGTTGGTGATCACCACGGCCAGCGGCGGCTGGTGTGCGGGTCGAGGTCGTGCACCGCGACGGCGATGGGTGCGCCGGGTACCTGGGTGCTCACCGACCGCGGCAGCAACGCCTGCAAGCCACCGGCAGCAAGGTTGCCGCGCGCGATCACCCACCGGGCACGCTCATCGAGCTCGGCGGGCAGCAGTCGCCACCCGCACCCGGTCGGCAACCGATCGAACAGCTGCCGTTTCCAGCCGTGTCGGCTGCCGCCGTCCTCATCGGAGGTGTCGACTTGCGTGGCGTACTCGATGCGCACCAACGCCATCACCGCCGCAACCCCCGCCTTCGCGGGGACAGGGTCGACACCGGGGAACACGCCGATCGAGGTGCCCGGCTGGGGCGGGGCCGCGAACGCGGCGTGATACCCCGCGACGAGCACCCGCGCGGTGGGGGCGACGGCGGGCAGAACCGACCGATATTGAGGATCGGTCTGCAGACGTGCGAGGTATGGGCTGGAATCGAGTTCCACCGCAATCACCCCACACCACGGGAAGAGCGGTGGTCACCGCCAGAAAGTGGACAGGCGGCGGATGGCGTTGGGCTGAACATCATTGCGAAGCTGCTGGGTGAGACGGTGATGGAGAACCAGTCGTTCATCGCGGCGTGGGTGCGGATCAACTCGATGAGAGTGTGACCGTCGAAGTCCTCGGTGAGATCGAGGTATTCAGAGAAGTCGTCACCGAGCGGTTCACCGTGATCCCAGTGGGTTTCGGGTCCGTGACCGAGGGCGTAGACGACGCGAGCCATACCCGCCGGGCTACCGGGTTGGCCGGGCTGACGCGGGATTCCATTGCTCATCAAATAGATGCCCTCGTCTTTGACCCAGATCAGCGACGGCACCGCCGGTCCGGGATCGTCATACGGCGAGCGGGAATGGCCCGCAGCCGCCATTGCGTGCTCGGCGAGGTCGATCACCTTCGACAGTGGGAACCACAGGGTCACCGATGTCATCGGCAGAGCTCCTTTCCTGAAGGGATTACGGTGTTTTGCAGGCTGGAATCACGCCGCCGAGCGGAGTGACGGATTCGATGAACGCCAGCGGCAGCAGCACCCCGGCCTGCTGGCCGTTGCGGGTGAGCACGGTGTGGTGGCGGTGCACGGCCTGGACGCGGACGTGGTCGTGGACGTACCCGCCGCGGGTGATCACGGTGGCCGCCACCCGGGCGCGGCGAAGCCGATGCAGTTCGGTCGCGATGAGAGCGACCACCGGATCACCGCCGTCACTGGTCTCGCAGGCTGCGGCGACGACGGTGTTGGCCAAGCGCTGGCGCAGCAGATCGCGGGCGTCATCGAGCTCGTCGAGGTTGGTGTCGTCGTCGAACCAGCGGTCGATGCGAGCGAGGACCTGGCGAAGGAACTCGGACTCGGACGCGTCAGCGATCGGTGCTGGCGGGGTGTGGTAGTCGCTCATCGGCGATCGCCTCGCAGACGGCGCCACCACATGCCGCGCCGGAGCAGGCGAAGCCGGGCGTGGCCGGCCAGCACGGCGGCGAGGGTGTCGGCAGTGCGGGCGTCGAGATCGACGTAGCGCCAGTCATTCTCGGGCTCGTCGCGGTCGCGCAGTAGCAGCCGCACATGGTGGCCGTCGGTGCTGGCGATGACCGCGTGACCGTCGACATCGCGTAGCCGGATGAGGATCGTGGCCAGATTCGGGTGATAGGTCACGCAAAGGTCCCCTCTCGTGAGGTGGGGGCAAATGCCGAAAGGCGGCATGGAGTGACAGACACCGGTGGTGTCAGGCGTTTTCGAGTTCGGTCAGGTCGGCGTAGCGTTCGAGGCCATCGAGCGCCTCGCATTCGCAGCGCGGGAACGGTCGCAGGCACTGGGCGCAGAATCCGCACGCGGTGCAGTGCGAGCCGGGCTGCTCGGGGTCGAGTTCGCCGCAGGCCAGGCAGTACTCCCAGTCCGCGGCGGTGTAGCCCCAGGTGTTCGGCTGGTAGGTGCGGTTGGAGTACCAGATCCCGCCGTCCCAGTGGCCGTAGTGTTCGTTGAAGATGTACGCGGAATGCTTGTAGGCCGGATCAACGGTCAGCAGCACCATTTTGTCGCTGCCCAGCCACCGCTCCAGCCGCTGGCGGCCCGCCCACGAATCCAGCGACCCGAACGGCCGGGTCGGCAGAAAGTCCTCCGCGGCGATGCGGGTGTCGCTGCGCCGGTCACCCAGACGCGGATGGACGTTGCTGGGCAGGATCCCGTTGTGCGCGAGTACGGTTCGCTCGTCACCGCCGACGAGGAAGGGATGACAGTTGTCCAGGCTGCGGTGGCCGTGGGTGGCCAGCCGGGAATGGAACAACGCCGCACCGTCGGGGTAGTGGTCACGTACGCGAGCGAACTCGTTGATCACCGCGTCGGCGTTCATGCCGCGGCCGACGATGATGCCGGTGTCGGTGAGCACGGCGTAGCCGTGGCCGTGCGGGTTGGCCAACGCGCCGTTGCCCACTGCGTCGAGGTCGGGGCTGATGCCGGGTTTGACGAAGGTCAGGATGCACACGCGAGGGCCTCCATTTCAGCCAGCAGCGGGCAGTA
This sequence comes from Nocardia amamiensis NBRC 102102, assembly GCF_001612745.1. Classification (GTDB taxonomy): domain Bacteria; phylum Actinomycetota; class Actinomycetes; order Mycobacteriales; family Mycobacteriaceae; genus Nocardia; species Nocardia amamiensis. The sequence continues at coordinate 3,742 of NZ_BDBA01000133.1, forward strand.
CTCCGGGCGCGAACGCACCCAGGCGGTGAAGGCGGTCCATTCCCAGCCGCGACGGCGCGCGATATCCGCCGCCGATAGCTCGCGGGTGTATTCGACCGACGCGGCGGCGAATGCGAGGGCGGCTTGGACCTGTTGAGGGTGCAGGGAGCTGGCGAAGATCCGCAGTTCGAACGTGGCTTCTGGGTAGACGTTGATGGCCTGATAGCGGCCGTATCCGGCTTGGCTGCCCTTGGCGTAGCGCTGAGCGTTGGAGCGCTGCTGCGGGGAGAACTCCGCCCACTCCGAGTCCCGCCGCCGCGCCAGCGTGGTCACCGGGTGTTCGTTGCGGTACACGAACTTCAGCCACCGGTAGGCATGCGCGGGGGAGGAGAACCCAGCGCGGGAGACATGGACATGGATACCGACGCCGGTGTCGGTGTAGCAGCCCTGCAACCGCAGACGGCGCAGCAACGTCCACGGAAACCGTTCGAGCGCGTACTCATACGACATCGGGTGCGTCACGAGTTCGAACCCGCAGGAGATCGAGCCGTCCTCCTTCAGATACGCCAGGTCCCCGATGTGGGCGATGGCGGTGTCGACCGCATCGCGATAACCGCTGCCAGGAGTTTTGACTTCCAGTTCCAGACCGAGGAACAGTGGACCGTCACCGTGGAAGCGTGGTTCGGGTTTGTAGTACGAGTCGTGAACTCCGTCATGGGCAGGGGAATCCGTGCAGCTGTCGCAGTAGCCTTGGTCGCGCGGGACGAGGGTGAAGCAGTCGAAGCACTCGCGGTAGTCCTCGTCCTCACAGCTGCCGCAGACCCGGTTGCCTCCGTCGACGGGCTGCAGGTCGACGGCGAGTTCACCGCAGTCGTCGCAGGTCTCGTAGCCCGAAGCGCACTCGGCGCAGACGTCCGCGACGGCGCCGACGACGGTACGGGTGTCGCGGGTGTAGGTGTCGCATTCGCCGCACCGCTGCCAACCGGTGAGGCATTCGCGGCACAGCAGCGTGTCCTCAACGGTGCGGCTCAGAGTGTGGGTGTGGGCGGCGCAGCCGTCGCAGCGCAACAGGTCGGCGGCGCAGTCCGGGCACACCCGGTCCCCGTCGATCGTGGCGATCGTGGCGGCGGGGCGGGAGCATTCCTCACATAACGGGTCGGCCAGGGTGGATGCGGGCATGACGAATCGAGGTCCCTTTCGGTGAAATGGAAAGAACCCCGAACCCCGGCTCCGAGCTACGGGAGGGGATGCGGGGTTCTGGATCGGTGGATCAGCGGCGGGTGGCAGCCCGCCGCTTCACGGCGCTGTGGCCTGCTGGCGGGTAGGTCGATGGGCCGGGTTAAACGCCCGTAGCCCGCGGTGGCGTGAGGTTGCCGTGCCGGGTTCAGGCGCGTGGCAGGTGCAGTCAGGGAACGCGGTTTCGCAGTCGAAGCACCACCCGCAGCCGCCGCAGTACCGGCTGGCGCTGTCGAGGTCGAGCTTCTGGCAGTACCCGCACAGGTACCGGCGGCGCCGCGTCGGCCAGCGCAGCGCGGGTGGCAGGTAGCTGGTGTTGGAGTACCAAACCTCCTCCACCCACTGCCCGGCCGGTTCGCCGAACAGGTAGGCGTGACGGTCATAGGCCGGGTCGACGGTGAGGATCACCAGCTTGCTCGATCCCAGCCACGACGCCAGCCCTCGCGCGCCGGGGTGGGTGTCGATCGATCCGAACGGCTGCTTCGGCAGGTACTCCTCGGCCGCGATGCGGGTATCCGAACGCGGATCGTAGGGTCCGGGGTGCACCCGTTTCGGCAGGGTTCCATTGTGCGCCAGCACCGTTCGCGGATCCTTGCCGAGCCGGAACGGGTGGCAGTTACGCAGCCCGATCGTGCCGTGGGTGGCGTAGCGGGAATGGAACAACGCCGCCCCGTGCGGGTGTTGGGCACGCAGTTTGGTGAACTCGGCGATCACGCGGGTGGGATTCATGCCGCGAGCCACGAGGATGCGGCGCCCGGCGATGATCGCGAATCCGTGCCCGTGCGGGTTCGCCGCGGCACCGTGGGCCAACGCGACCGGATTAGGCGCGATCCCGGCGGGCAGGTAGGTCAACAGGCACATGCGAGGTCCTCCATCTGCGCCCACAGGGGCTGATAGTCGGGCTGGGTATGCACCCAGGCGGCGAACCGCGACCAGTCCCACCCGCCGGCGCGCACGTCTGAGACGCGGAGGCGGCGGGTGTAGTCGATGGAGGCGGCGGTGAACGCCAGCGCCGCCTGCACCCGCCCGACATCCAGGGAGCTGGCGAACACCCGCAGCTCGAGGGTTTTGCGGGGGTAGGGGTTGATCGCCTGATTGCGGGCCAGCCCCACGGCGTGCTGCGGGCCTTTGGCGGTGTCCTTCACCCGCGCCCGCGCCGTTCGGTCGAACGGCGCGTAAGGGGAACGTCGCCGCGCGATGGTGGAGACCGCGGATTCGTTGCGGTACAACAACTTCATCCACCGGTAGACGTGCGCGGGGGAATCGAACCCGTCGCGGCTGGCGTGCACATGCAGGCCCACGGTGGAGTCGGTTTCGCAATCGAGCTCTTCCAACGCTCCCAGCAGCGGCCACGGGAACCTCTCGATCGCATACCGGTAACTCATCGGATGGGTGACGAGCTCGAATCCGGTGGGATGGATCGAGGAATCCTGCTTCAGGTAACCCAGCCGACCGAGATGGTCACCGACCACCGAGACGGCTTCGCTGTAGCAGTGGTCCGGGACGATGACCTCCAGCTCCATCCCCAGATACAGCGGCCCCTCGCCGTGGAAGCGGGGATCGGGTTTGTAGCTGTAATGCCACACATGCTCGCGGTGGATGCGGCACTCACAGCTGCGGCCGCGCCGGGTGAGGGTGCCGCAGTCGGGGCAGGAGTCGAACCGGTCCACGCAGCGGCCGCAGGCGCGGTGACCGCCGGAGACATACCGGCTGGTGGCGCTGTAGCGGCTGCACTGGTAACAGAGGTCGAACAACACCGCCGCACACCGCAGGCACACCGGCTCGTCGGTGTCGGTACGCACCCGCGGGTTGGTCACCGCCCGGCACGACACACACGGCAGCCAGCCGGTCACACATTCGGCGCACAATTGGCGTTCGTCGGCGGTCTCGGTCAACGCGAGAGACAGCGCGCGGCAGTGATCGCACCGCGACAGCCGCCGCACGCAGCGACCACAGACGGTCTGTTCGTCGACCGGGTACCGATCACCCGGGTCACAGCTCCCGCAGACCGCGCACGGCGGATTCGAGGGGATATCGGGCATGACGCGCCACCTTCCGGATACGAAAGAACGCCAGACCGGAAGCGATTCCCGGCCTGGCGTTCAGGGGCAACAGGGTGTTGGCTACATGGGCGGGCTCACAACAACGCGGCCCGCTGGCGAGTCCGGACAGGCGCGTCAGATAGGCGCGATCCTGTTCGCCTGCGACGCAGACGAATCGAATAGCCCGCGGCGCGGCCGGGAGTGATTACTGCGAATGCGGCGGCCATGCCTCGGCGCGGACCGCGACGACGGCGTCTGCAGTCTGCTCGAGGGCAATCAAGCGGTCGTCGGCTTGCTCTTGCCAGCGGCCTCGAACCATGTCCGTTGCCTCCGGGTCACCGCCTCTGGTGCGGCGAAGACGAATTACCCGAGCTACGCGGATAGGTCGTCGATGCTGCGGACAGCCACACGTGGGTGTGGTCGCTGTTGACCGCGCATCGCAAGCCCCAGGGTGACTCCCACGCCCACACGTGTGCCCTTGACTCTGTAGCCTTGCAGGGCGAAGGACCAGGCAGATAGCTCCTGCCTGGTCCTTCGCCGCAGACAGGTATCACCAGAGCTCGACCAAATCGAACCGAAGCTTCCGATAGCGTTCCGGCACGCTGCCGCCGACAGCGATCCGATCGCGCGCCCATGTTCCGACGAGGGTGAAATTCCCGGTCGTGTTCGCCTCATGGAGATCACCGCTGCCGCGGCCGTTGCCTTCCGCAGTGAGCACTGGCAGCGGGTGCAGGGCGAATCCGCTGGCGTTCTCGGTGACGGAGCGCTTGTCGACGAACATCCGCTTGTCATGGTTGATCACGTAACGGCCTACTGGAGCGGGGTCCGGCGGTGGGGTCTTGGCCGAGAACTGGGCCAGGCGAAACAGATTCATGTCGCGTCCCGGCTCTTTGTCGGCGTAATCGCCCGCCCACACGACCCGAGCCGGCGTGTTCAGCGCCCGCTCGACCGCTTCGACGAACGGGTTGCCCAGCCATGAGTGCTCGGTGAGTTTGTAGAACTCGTTGTAGTCGCGGGGGTTGAAGCGGCTGGCGATGTTCGCGCCGTCGTCGGCGAGCAAGACCGCCATGTAGTACTGCCCCATGGTGTCGAGATCCCTTCTCGTGTGTTTCGGTGTGCCACTTCAGATAGAAAAGTGGTTTGCCACTCGTGCAGGCGCTTCGCCTTGTTCCGAGCGTCAGAGGGAGATCGCCGCCGCGCGCACGCAGCAGTTCCCGAGCGTGGGAGACGCCGTTTCCACGGCGTAGCCACGCAACGGTTGCTGTCATCAGACGATGTCGTCGGTCGCGGGTGGAAGGAATCAGTCGCCGATGGCATACGCCACCGGGATCGGGCACGAAGCAAGCAGCGCGACAGCGGGTCCGGGGCCGACGGCGTCTGCGCCCGGCAGGCGGGACGATGGTGTGGTGGTGACCGGTCCAGTGGTGATGCCGTGAGCGCCGCAACCTGGAACCGGTCGAAGACCCGTGCCGTACGCCGGTGTGATCCGACAGCGAATACGGTTGAGAATTCGAATGATCCGTCCCAGGCGTTGTTGGCGCGGTGGCGGTCCGGAATGGGATGCGCCGAAAGTTCTTCCCTGGTAGTTCGGTACCCGGGGGCGGCGTGAAGGGGTCGTGGCGGCGGTAGGATTGGTGGCGGGAGAATCAGCAGGCGGGCCCGAGCTAGGAGGCCGACCATGTCGTCGCGTCGCCCGCCGCGTTCCCCTCGCGCGGCTCGATCCCCGGAACTTGTTGAACGGCTGGAACGCTCGCGCGGACGGTTGCGTGAACGCCGCGTCCTTGTGCGTCAGCGAGAGCGCACCATCGATGACGCGGTGAAGCGGTATCTGCGTGATTGGGCAGCGATCACCGCGTGTGAAACCAAACGCGACCAAGACATCGACATACTGCGCGAGCAGATCAGCGCGATCGAATCACAAGCGGCACAGGACATCGCCCGCTACCACGCCGACCAAGCCGCCGCCGCAGCGGTGATCCGGGAGCAAGGTCAATCCGACGACGAGGTCGCCGAACTGCTCGAAATTTCCCCGAAGCAGGCCCGGCAGCTGATCAACGCCGCACGCACACACCCCGACGCGAGCCCGCCGGTACCGCAGCGCACCCGCGAACCGGCCACACAACCCGCGAACACCCCACCGGCGGTTGCGAACACCCCGGAACGACGATTCGCCAGGCCGGGACAGGCAAGCAACACCAAAAGGCAGGCTGCGCCGGTCGAGGTCGGGGCGCTGGGCAGCGAACGCCATGAATCGGCCGACGAACTCACCGCCGCATCGACGCCCGAAGACGACAGCGACTAACCGGCTCCAGCACCCGTTGTGCGACCAGGACCGTCGAGCGGGGGCCTGGCTTGCCTGCACCCGCAGCCTGACGACTCTGCGCCGCCGACCCCGCCTGTACGTATCGGACGAAGAACTTTTTCGATCTGTGAGTGCACGATCGGCATCCAAATCCCCTCTACCTAGCAACGAACTCAGTACGAGGAGGGGGAGCCGGATGAATCTGACTCTTATCAGCCTGGTGGCAGGCATCACGGGAAACGCATCGGTGGTCGTGGCTCTGGGGCTGCGGCTCAGATGGAAGGCTATGCGGCACAAGGAGCATCGAATGCAGATGGTCGAACTCATACGGGCATTGCCGGAACACAGCAGCGCCGAGGCGCAGGACGGTCCCGGTGGCCTCCACACCCGAGTGACCGTGGGTGGACGGTCGGCAGGACGTGACCGATGACCGAGGAATACGACCAGATCAACCTCCGCACCCCACCGCCCCCCGACGTCCAACGGAACGTGGAGCAGCTAAACCGCGAGCAGTTCAGCGCCTTCTACCGCGCGAACATCGCGAAGCTTGTGGGGTTCCTGGTGACGCAGGGCGCGCGCGTCGCGGACGCGACCGACATCGCCCAGGACACGATGATCCAGCTGTGGCAATCGTGGTCGAAGATCCAATCGCCCCTGGCCTGGGCTCGGGTCGTCGCTGGGCGTGAGCTCGTTCGCCGGTACTCCGCGCTTGAGCAGGACCACATCGACGAAGCCGAGTATTCAGCGCTACTGGGTTGCGCCACCGATGTGGACGACTGGGTCCAATCCGCGGCGTACCAGGAAGCGCTCACCACACTGCCGCCGCGGCAGCGGCAGATCCTGGTCTGGACGATGCAGGGCTACAGCCCCGCCGAAATCGCCCGAGAACTGCAGCTCAAGGCCGCCACCGTACGGTCCAACCTACGGAAAGCCCGACGCGGCGTGGCGCTATACCTCGCAAAGGGGGCACAGCAATGACCGACTACCCGCACGACCCTTCGGCTGTGACCCGGTGGCTGGACACCCATCGCGATCAGTTCTATGCCGAACTTGCCGCGAGGCTCGACATCGAAGCCGGTCTCGAGGAGGTGCTCCTCGCTGATCGGCACAACAGGCTCGTCGAAGGAATCCACGACAAGCTCGACATCGAGGCTGGCCTCGCCGCGATCCTGCCGCAGCCTCCTCTGCCCCTTCCCGACGCCGCGGAACAGCTGTATACGCCCGGCACGCTGGAATGGGCATCCGACGAGCTGGCGCGCATGCCCCTGCAGATCCGGCTGGTGCTGCGGGGCGACTATGCCGCAAAACTGGGATTCGCCGCGCGAGAAATCACCACGCTCCTCGGGAAGGGGATGGTCGATGCGGGCCAACTCGACGCGGCCGCCACCCGCATTCGGACTCTCCTGGACCGGGAAAACCGTCACCGGCCTGCTGCAGAACGGTGGCGCGTCGCGACTGCTGAAGAAATTCGTGACGATGACGGCCTGTCGGAGGAGCAGAAGGAGGCACTGATCCGTGTTTTCCAGGGCAACGACAAGGACGCGTTTCTCAGGGCCACAGGCGTCTTCGCAGCGCTCGAAGAGGACGACAAGAACGCGGTTCTCAATGCCACGGACGCCGCCGACGTCGAGATGGACGTGACCTCTCCCGCCCCTGGCATCGACATGCGGAAGGTGTACGAGCGCTTCGGGCTCGAACTCGTCCAGGGCCTCAACACCACCGCCCTCAACCGCGGCCTCATGCATCGATGGAAGGACGCGGTCGCCGACCACGTGGAAGCGTCATTCGACTCAATGCACCAGGGGATGCTTGCACAATCCGAGGACCAGGACGCCGGAGTGGTGGCCGGGCTGTCGATCAACTGGTCCGCCCATGTCACCGAATCACTGACCGAGCTGGCCAGCTATCTGGTCTTCCTCGAACAGATGCTCAACGACTTCATCGGCGCAGACCTGCGGAATGTCGATCTGGCAGGCGTGCCGCTCGAAGGGCTGCGGTGGTCAGAGCAGACCACCCAATGGCCCGACCGCTGGCGCGAACAGATCAAGGAGGACTCTGTACACATTGAAAACGATGTGTACGAGATCCACTACGGCACCCACACGCGAGGCCGAAACACGTTGGTGTGAGCCAAGGCCGGGGTTCGCCCGGGAAGCGTCCGCCGCAACCTGAGCGGCGGACGCTTCCCTCAGCTTGGACATCGAGTCTGGGCGTGGCCGGATTCGGGGTCTTCACACCCGGACGGCCGTCGAGATTCACAGATGTAGCCGCCGCGCTACGCGACAGGACAGCAGCAGCTCGTCGTACTTGCTACATCCGTCGTCGCGTGATTCTCCCGGCTCGGCGTTTCCTTCGTTCCCAGCAGCCGGTGTCGGTGCCTCATGTCAGGCTTGCGCCATAGCCGCCCCGGCCGAGGAGAACGACATGGCCGCCACCGCCGACAGATCCACCGTGCGACTTGTTGCGCACTGCCGCCGCTGCAATGGCTGGCTGCTGTCGCCGCAGTCGGTCGCACAAGGCATCGGACCGACCTGCGCGGTCCGTGAGCGCGCCGAGCTGCGCGCCGCAGCTGCGCGACAACCACGGGCGCTGACCCTGTTCGACATTGCAGCCTGAGCCATCTGGCTCAGGTCGACCGTGTCGTCGGGTGCTCACAATCTGGGGCTATCGGTGGCGTGTACACGACATGACCACACGCGGTGCAGAAGTGGAGGCGATGAATACCGCCGGCGTGCAAGCATGCGAGTGAACCGACGAGCATCCGCTTCGGACCGAACTGTTGTCCGCAGTGCGGGCAGCCGTGGGGCCACGGCTCGGCCCACCTGCCGTTGCGCAGTCGATACAGGCGGCCGGGTCCGACGCTCCGGCCGTCGCTGAGCCGGTACACCACTCGAAGGTAGTCGAACATGAGTTCGATCTTGTCACGTACTGGTCGGTCTTGCGGGATAGGCTCACCGGCATGGTTCAGATCGGTGACAAGGTGCTGCTGGTCGCGGGCGGAGTCTCGGTCTTCGAGGTCCTGGAACTCGAAGACGACGAGCACGCGATCGTGCAGGCCGTGCTCGAGGCGCCCGGCCGCTACCCGTTCAGTGTCCGCACCGAGACGCTCGTGGCTGCGGATCCCACGTCGCAGGCGTAGGGGGCGAGCTCTACCTGCTGCCGTCGATGCGTTCGAGCACCGCGGTGACCACTGGCAAGGTGCCTTCGGCCAAGCGGTACTCCACAATCACGGGGTTCTGCGGATCGTCGGTAGTGCGTAACTGGATCAGCCGTGGTGGCGGGAGTTTGTCCGTTGTGGCGTGCATGGCCCGCCGCATCGTCGAGCTCATGCCGCCCAAAGACTTGGCGCCGGTGACCTCCTTGATCCGCCCCGGTGTAGCCACGCCGCCCTCATCGACCAGCACTCGAATCCACCGCCGCCCCGACGGGCCGAGATTGCGCAGGAACCTTTCGAGGAACTCCTCGTCCCACACGAACTCTTCCTCGTCTCGCAGTACTCGCCGGGTGCCGTTGACCTTCAACGGAAGACGCTCAGCCAGGGCGACCTGGGCGGCGAGCAAGCCCAGCTGTAGTCGCGTCTCCAGGGTCATGGGCGCGGAGTTGACGATCATCGCATAGCGCAGCTGCTCACGCGCTACCTCGAGTGCGTCGAAATCCTCGAGATCCCCCAGCTCTTTCATGCCGAGCAGGCTATCGCGCCGAGCAGGCCCGCCGCAGCGACTTGATCGCATGCTTCCGCTATTGGACGTCGGCACCCGGTGCAGTGACCTGAGGATTGAACTGCTCACTGGGCGAAGCGATTCGAGGGCACCGAGCACGGTATTACAACGGACTTAGCCGCACTTGCACAGGAACCCCCGGCACGATCGGTTGGTCGTTGGTAGGGCTGCTGTCGGGTGGGTTCAGCTTGTAGCGGCGACCCAGGAAAGCGTCATACAAAGCAAACGGGCCACCGTCGAAAAGGTAAATATCACCAGCTCACGGGGTTCTGGTCCGTAGTCTCCGGCGCTGGAACCGCCGACCTTTCGCTTACAAGGCAGGTGCTCCACCACACAGCGAAGCCGCGGGCGGTGGACTGCTCGAAGTGTCCGGGTTGCGAATTACGTTCTCAACATGGATTCGCCCGATCCCTGTGCTGTGAGCTGCGGATGACCGAGATCGCCACCGTCACTGCGGCAATCGCGACCGGCTGGGCCCCTACACCTGCTGCTGCGGGGCGGGCCGAAACAGCTCGCCGAGGCGCTGGCGCTACTCCTGCGAGCGGTGTTCGCGATACCAGTCGCACCCATCACTACGGGTGATCGCCGCGACGTCGCCGTGCCGACGCTGGGGCAACTGGCGCCCGGCCGAACCGCGGCCCTGCAGCGCGCCGGAACGACGGTACCCGTGGTGATCGCACGCAAAGCGTCGGCCGACTGAGAATCGGGTGAGGCAGTGGTGGCGGCTTCTACGGTGTCGCACTGTCTTTGCCTTTACGCCGAAAGATGCTGTGTATGTCCTGCGACACATATCGTATGGCGCATGTGGCAGTACGCCCTGTGGGGCATCGCCGGCGCCGCAGCCAATTGCGGTATCGCCTACCTGGAGGTGAGTACTCGGGTCAAAGGCTGGCCCTGGCGCAGGAGCAACGGCGGCCCGGGCGGAGGTGTGTACCTGAGCTGGGTCATGATCAATCTCGGTGTCGCCGGAGTGACGACGTGGGCTATCGCTTACGGCGACATCATCAATACCAACGCTGCCGCATTCGGGGCAGGGGTCGCGGCGCCCGCCCTGGTGAAGAAGCTGGCTGCCTACAGCGAAACATCGGCGCTGACCCAAAGGTCCGGAGAAGGCAATGGTTGAGTTGTCGTTCGGGCGCCGGCTGTTGTCGATGCTCGCGGGGACCTGGCCCACTCGCCAGCCAGCGCCTCCTGCGCCGGCTGTCGCGGATTCAGCTGGGTGGCGCCTATTGTCGATGCTCGCCGGAAGCTGGCCCGCATTCCAACCGCACGCGGATCGGTACCGGCAGGCGGTGCAAACCCCCTCGCACAGTGCGGCCTCTACGCCGAGGCAGTCTTCCCCGTCTGCCGTCGACCCGGCCGACTCGCGCGCCGAGACGGGCAAACCTTACCCCGCTGGTAAGGACTTGAGTGACACGGATCTGAGTCAGCTGCGTCTCCACACGAGGAAAACCGGTGTGGACATGACCAACGCGGACTTGGCCAGCGCCGATCTACGTAACGCAGATCTGGCCGGCGCGAACCTGAGCGGCGCCGACTTGGTGGCCGCGGACCTGCGACAGGCAGACCTGATGTTCGCGCTGTCCCGTCATAGCTTCTTGACCGCCGCCGACCTGCGGGGGGCGGTCCTGGTAGGCGCAGATCTGCAGCAGGCGATTCTGGGCCGCGCGAATCTGGCAGACGCGGACCTGCGTCGCATGAGCCTGGTGGCCGCGGACCTGCGGGAGGCAAATCTGACAGGATCCGACCTACGTGGTGCCTATCTGTCATGGGCGTCTTTGTCCGCCGCGGACTTGACCGGGGCCAACCTGGGCGGCGCCGTCCTGACCGGCGCGGACTTGTCCGGCGCCAGCCTGCTGAGAGCGGTTCTGGTAGGCGCAGATCTGCAGCAAGCGGTCCTACGCAGGGCCGCTTTGGCCGGAGCCAACCTGTCCGGGGCCAATCTGCGCGGCACCGTGCTGGGTGGCGCGACCCTGCGAGAGGCAAACCTGACGGGGGCGACTCTGCGTCAGGCCGACCTGACCGGTGCCGACCTGACCGGTGCGACGCTACCTGCGCTTCACGAGCTCTCTGAGCTCACATGGTCGAGCGAGACTCGATGGGGCAGGGATGCCACGGAGATACTGGCACGGTCGATCAAGCAGGGTGCGGCATTCATCCTGAACCCGGCCGACCCTCCAGCTGGGTGGCAGGCGAACGCTCTCGTCGACCACTGACACGGATCAGCGTTGTCTATTCGTCAGCTTGGGCATCTACTTCTACAGCGTCGTCCGCGAAACCCAATCAGCCGCGCGATCGAGGATACCGACTCATCCGGGCGAGTGAGCAGCGAGCGGGCCTGCCGGATCTGTTCCTCGCTCATAGGGGGCCGCTGACTGACAGGCTCGTCATCGCTGGTCAGGCGGTGGGGTCGCCAGGGTCGAGGTGGCGATAGATCGTCTTGCGGTCAGCAGTTGAACGGGAAGCACGACTTCGGCGGGGCAGTCGGTTGCGCTGGCGCGAGAGTCGAGGGCACCACGGCGGTGTCGGCCGGCCTGTCGGGAGATCCCATGTGGGTGAGGGTCAGCACGACCAGCACGAGGAACACGCCGCCAAAGAGCGCCGCGAGGCGCCACAGGATCGGCATGGGCGATGCACTGCGGTAGCCGTGGAAGTACGGAGACCGGTAACGCCCCGGCCGCTGCGGTGCGCGTCGGTCGGTGAACCGGATCGACCCCCTCACGTAACTCCCGGTTATCCGTCCGTCCCCTACGCGAATGCCCCCGTACGGCTTGATACCCCATGACCGTCAGTATGGCGCGACGGCCGGACACGATCGGTCGATCAGCGCGCACCGTGAGAGGGTTTCAACCCCGATAAGGCCCACCTCGAATGAAGTCGCAGGTCAATCGACCTGCGACTTCTTCTGTTGGTGGTCCTTACTCGAAACTGCCCGAGGGCCCGGTGTCTTGAACCTACTGCCGGTACCGGTTGGACCTTGGCGGTGCCCTCCACAACTCCATCAGGTTAGCTCGGCTCCACTGTGGTGTACGCCGATGTCGATCAGCTCCCATGAGGCAGTGTGGGGGGTGGGGGGTGGGGGGTGGGCAGTCATCTGCAGCAGGCGTTGCTGTTCATTCTTTAGGTATGCAAAGGCATCTCGGACGTACGCGATGTATGCCGCGCCAGGGTGGCCGATAAGCGTGCGTTCGCTCAGACCTTCGGCCTCAGCGGCCAGCACGATTTCGAACGAGGCGACATGTGCACAGAAGTCTCTGAGAGGTTGCGGAACTTCTGCTTCGATTAGTAGGTCTGCATGCTCGGTGATGAGATCACGCATTCGTCGGTTTGCTGGCATGAGGGAGTTGGCCCGCCATCTGCGCCAATCGTCGGTGCCGAGTTCAGGTTTCCTCTCCGCCTGCGGTGGAAGGCCAGACTCACGCAGTGCGGTCCAGATCCGTTCGTTGATGTCGACCAATGCGTTCAGGGGTCCATAGAGCTCCCGAAGTTGGTTGTTGATCCTGCTCAGGCGGGCTTGCCGACGTTCCTGCCGGACCTGCGCGCGCTGGTTGAGGATGAAGACGAGGACCGCCACCAGGATGCTCCCGCTGGCAGTGATAACGGCGGCTGTCACCAGTACAGCTTGACCTTCCTCGCTCGATTCGGGACCGGAACGGGTAGGCACCTGGAAGAGTGGTGTCTAGGTCCAGATGGTCAGTGACCCTGAGGGATTCGGTGCGTCTCATGAGCTTTCTCGAACTGAGCAATGTGGAGGTGGGCACCTTCCGCGTCCGGTTGCTTAGACGGGGCCAGAAGTATGGCCTGCATCACCAGCTCATCTACGACAAGGACGAGCCGGCGATTGAGTTCTACTCTCCGGTACCCGACACCGAGCGCGCACCTGACGCTGGCTTCCGGGGGCGCTGGGATGCATCTCAGTTCAGTCGGCCACGGGATGAGTGGTCCCACTCAGTGACGTGGGATAACGGGTATCTCGGTGTCAGTCCTGAGAACTCCCAAACGATCGCGGCTTGGCTTGAGCAGGAGCTCTCTAAACCGTGGGTACCGCCTGATCCTCCGCCTCGTCCACAGTCGCAGGCGCGTGCGAATCGTCCGATAGAGCTTCAAGATTCGGGTAATCGTCGTGTGACGCTTTATGACGGAGGGCTTATCGGGCATGTCCGGTATGAAGCGCACTGGGTGCGGGTGTACCGCCAACCGCATGCGCAGTATGCCGACGCTATCTTCGTCGAGTTTCTCCCAAGGCGAGCCCGACGGGCGCGACGAATGGTCCTTACTTCTCGCCCGGATTTGGTAATTCTGCTGGGCTGGAACCATCCCGAGCTTCAGCAGCGGTTCGTGGCCGAGCACGGGCCCTCGGGCCGCCAAGGAACCACGACCGTGACAGGGTACAGGTGGAAGTATCACAGCCTCGACCCGAGATACGCAGATGAGTTCGAAAGCGCGCTCGATGCGTATCTGAAGAGTCTTCCACTGACGCAGCTCCTCCTGGATCTGCGCGGTGAGACTATTTCGGAACGGCCTGGTTTCACGCGGTCACCAGATTTGCCCGAAGTACAGGTCTTCCATCCAAGTGCAATCCGTGGCGATATGGACGAAGGTTCGCCAGCTCGGCTTCTACCTTCGGTTTTTGTCAGCTACCACCATGGCAGAGACGCCGATGCCCGCGAGCGGTTCGAGCGCGAGAATGGATCGGTGGTCCGTAGCTCGTCGATCTATCCTGGCGAAATCAGCCGCGGACCAGAGGTACGCCGCGAGATCCGCAAGCGGATTGCCGGGTGCGACTTCGTAGTCGTTCTCATCGGCCGCGACACCTACTCTCGGCGGTGGGTCGACTGGGAGGTTCGAGCGGCGTTGACCTGCAGCCGTGACCGTAGGCCTGTACCCGTGCTGGGCATCCTTCTGCCAGAGATGCAGGAGCTCGGCTCTGTGCTGGCGGACCGCCTGACGGTTAACAGTGCTGAATCGGCGACGGCAATACGCGCGCGATCCGATCAGTTGTCGCGCGATCTGATGGCAGCGTATGGGACCACTATTCCCCCAAGGCTATTGGACAATCTGCTCAGCGGCTACGCAGCGATGGTCTCGTGGCCGAGTTCACCCGATTCCTTGCACAGCGCATTGACTGATTCGGCTGGCAGGAGCAGCCCAGTCAACGGCCGTCGCCTGGTAGCCAGGAATGCGGATGTGTCAGCAGATGACGAACCAATCGCCCCGCCAGAGCAATTGGAACGATCGACGCCCAAGGTGTTTGGTCGGCCCCTGAATGCTGACACGATCGTAGATCCGGATAACTCGACTCCCGGGGAGGGCTCGGAATCGGAAGGAATTTCAGAAGGCCAGGGGTATGGTTCCGCGGTGAGATCTGGACGCAGTCCAGAATCGCAGAGCATCACTGTATCCGTGCCTCGTGACCTCTCGACTGAACAGAGCGCGGCTTGGCTAGTGCGCGCACTTCAGCACCATGGTCCGACGATAATTCTCAATTCGGTTGGGAACGAGCCTGATAACGCTGTTCTTGAAACTATCACAATGCTACGTCGTCATAGCCATATTTTGGCGCCACTTGACTGTGACACCTCGATGGCCGCGACACTGCTTACCCGGATAAAAGGAGATCGCGGTCTTACCGCTCTCACTGATCATCTTGCACAGTTGATCCAAGGTCCACACCTGATTGCACTGCGGCCGCTACCTGATATCCCACAGTCTGGCCTGCTGCAGGTTCTGTCGAGTGGCGAGCCTGGAATCGTTGCTATTGCTGCCGATCAGCTCGGCCGCTGGCTGGCATCCCTTATGTGGGACGGCACTCTGCAAATCTGGGATTCTGCAACTGGCGCGATACGTCATATTTCCAGTTTGGCCCGTGAGTCCGATAGACACCGTAGGCGAACGCTGGTTGCCGACCCACGGGGCAACTGGCTCGCATCAGGTGGCTCCGGATCGTCGGTCGACATCTGGGATCCGCTTACGGGAGCCAGGATTCACAGTTTTAGCGCTTCCGGGTGCGTCGTGGCAATAGCAACGGATGAAAAGGGTGCTTGGTTGGCTGCGGCCGATTCGATTGGCGTCATCCAGGTTTGGTCGATGCCGACCGGTTCCGCGCATGTGAGGTTGGGTCTCGCGTACGCAACGTACGTCAGCGCGCTTGTGATCGACCCTGAAGGGCGCTGGCTGGCTGCGGGGGGTGGAAATTCTGTGCGGGTCTGGGACATACCCACTGGCCATTTGCTACACGAATTCGATTCGCCGGGGTTTATCCACGCCCTTGCAGTCGATCCGCATGGTGCGTGGTTGTGCTCCGCCGGTCACGGTGCAACAGTCCGGATCTGGCCGATGCCGGACGGAGAACCAATACGCAACCTGACCAATCGTGCTCGTGTCGGAAGGAAGGAAACACGATGTCTGGCCGTAGACCCAGGAGGACGTTGGATTGCGACCGGAGGTCGTGAAGCCGCTGTACGTACATGGTCGACCATCACGGGAACACCGGAATTGGTTCTGACCGGTCACCGTGGAAATCTCCTCGAAGGGGTGCAAGCACTGACAGTTGCCGCAGATGGAAGCTGGCTGGCATCAGCTGGCGCTGATCGCACGATCCGCGTGTGGGCGACCTCGAATGGTGTACAACGTCACTGTTTTACCAGTCACACCGATGACATCAACGCGCTAGCTACCGATCGGTCGAGTCGACGGCTGATTTCGGGCAGTTCGGATGGGTCGGTGCGGATTTGGGATCCGACAACAGAGCCTCAACCCTCACTGCACGACAGCGGCGGCTCGATCACAGCCTTGACCGCTGACCGTTCCGGCTCGTGGTATGCGTTCGCAGGTCGTGACACTGGTCGTATCACAATCTGTCACAGGGTCGACGCCGCGCAACACGACTTCCCAACCTCATATGTGCACCACGAATCCAATTTCGTTACGGCGCTGGCATCAGACCCTAACGGCACGTGGTTGGCATCGGCTGGGAAGGACGGCACAGTGCGAATTTGGGATCCGCGCAAAGGAATAGAGCGGTATTTCCTTGTAGGTCGAGGTCATGATGTCGAGAAGGAAGTCGCAACCCGACTCACAGCAGCACCCAATGGGCGGTGGCTAGCCTGCTCTGACAACGGTCCCCAGATACGGATCTGGTCGCCGATCCTGGGGGAGAGGCTCAACACACTGTCGAACATCAGCGCGGTTAAGGATGTTGTTATCGATCCATCGGGAACCTGGCTGGCCTCGGCGTGTGCCGACGGTGCGATCAGACTCTGGAATCCGGAGGCGAGTCGTCCGCACCGAGTGCTAGCCGGCCATAGAAGCAGCGCACGCGCGCTGGCAGTCGATCCTTCCGGCGAGTATCTGGTGTCGTGTGGAGACGATGCCACAGTTCGGATCTGGGACTTGGAGGACAGCTCGGAATCGGTTCTTCACTTGTCAGAGTCGGCAGAGCGTCTGGAAATGTGTCCTCGCGGTTCCTTGTTCGCTGCGGCCGATAGCCGTGGGACGGTTCGTATATGCGACCCCCGCAAGGGAGCCGAGCGTTGCACCTTCGATGAACCCGGTGTGGCGGGCATGGCATTCGATCCGACTGGGCGCTACCTTGCCACGGTTGCCTCTGACGCCACGATACGAATCTGGTTGTCATCGACTGGTGCGCCGGTTACGTCGCTGCGGGTCGGCGGGGCACTCAGGTTCGTGAATTGGACGCCCCATCAAATACTCGTCGGTGGTGCTTGCGGCGCCTACGTGTTCGCACTGCGTGAATCTGGCAGCGGTCGGTAAGGTTTAGCGCGAGCTGCGCCACGACTTCAGCCAACGACGGCGCTGCTGCCCGCTACCGGGGGCGAATGGCTCACTCCACCCTCCCGGAGCACCTTCACAACAGTCCGCTTGGCTATGTGATGCTCCATCCTTAGCTGAGCCATCGACGAGCCGGCTTGATACTTGGCTACGATCTCGGCGGCCTCCTTGGGCGTCAGCTGCTTCTTCGATCCGCCCGAGGAGCGTGGCTTCGATGATCGTGATCTGCGCGGTCCGCTTCCGTCGATTCGTTCCTGCAGCTCAGCGAACTGGTCCAGGAAATCGGTCCGTCCTGACTTTGTTCAGGTGGTCGGGATCCGGGGGTGCGTATCGCTTTGACCTGCTGTGATATTCGCGGGTGGGGTCGGTTTCACGCACTAATCGGTCGGTAGAGTCGACGGTCGTGGTGTTCATCCGGCGAGTGCGGACAGCCTCCGGTGCGACTGCGGTGCAGATCGCCGAGTACACCGGCGACCGCCGGCAACGCATCGTGGCGCATGTCGGGTCCGCACGCACCGACGCCGAGCTCGGAATCTTGTTGGCCCGGGCACGCGAGCTGATCTCCGACCAGTCCCAAGGACAACTCGACCTGGGTGTGGAGCCGGTGCAGCCCCGAGCATCGCTGGTAGCGGCACCGGAACACGTCGCGGCGTTGTTCAGTGCCGCGCCGGCTGCTGAGGTGGCGGTGCCGGTGGGGCCGGGCCGGGTGACCGGCACCTGCTCCGCGGTGTTGTTCGACGCGCTGGCCGGCGTCTACGACTCCCTCGGGTTCGGTGCCGCTGTCGCCGACGAGGTGTTCCGGGATCTGGTGATCGCCCGCCTGGTCGAACCCTCGTCGCTGGCTGATGCGGCGCGGGTGTTGACCGAGATGGGGCGACGGCCGGCGTCGTATTCGACGTTGCGGCGCACCCTGGGCCGTGCGGCGGCCGGTGGTTACCGCGACCGGGTCGCGCACGCCTGTTTCGCGCATGCGCTGACCAGCGGGGATGTGTCGTTGTGCTTGTACGACGTGACGACGCTGTATTTCGAGGCGGAGAAAGAAGACGGGCTGCGCAAGGTCGGCTACTCCAAAGAACGCCGCGTCGATCCGCAGATCGTGGTCGGACTGTTGGTCGACCGGCACGGATTCCCTTTGGAGATAGGATGTTTCGAGGGGAACAAGGCCGAGAAGCACACGATCGTGCCGATCATCGAGGGTTTCCAGGCCCGGCATCATCTGGAAAGTTTCGTCGTGGTCGCGGACGCGGGCATGCTGTCGGCGGAGAACCTGACCAAGCTCGACGACGCCGGGATGCGGTTCATCGTCGGGTCACGGGTGACGAAGGCGCCGATCGATCTGGAGTCCCATTTCCGTTGGCACGGTGAATCGTTCACCGACGGTCAGGTCATCGACACCGTCACCCCGAAACGCGGCGCCAACGACGACAACCCGACCGGGGTCCGCGCCGAACCGGTCTGGGATCCCGACCGGCATCCGGGGTCGTGGCGGGCGATCTGGTCGTACTCGACGAAACGGTATGTCCGCGACAACCGGACCCTCAATGCGCAAGAGGCCCGCGCCCGGGAGGTCATCGACGGGGTGAAGGCCGCTCGCGCACCACGGTTCGTCAAGACCGTGAAGGGCACGAAGGCCCTCGACGACGCGGCGCTGACGCGGGCGCGGCGGCTGGCCGGGCTGAAGGGATACGTGACGAACATGCCCGCGGACATGATGTCCGCCGGTGAAGTGATCGCGAGCTATCACGATTTATGGCATGTCGAGCAGAGTTTCCGCATGTCGAAGACCGATCTGGCGGCGCGGCCGATGTTCGCGCGGACTCGTGACGCGATCGAGGCGCACCTGACGATCGTGTTCACAGCGTTGGCGGTGGCCCGGGCGGCGCAGTCGCGGACCGGGTCGAGTATCCGGGCAATCGTGCGGGGCTTGCGGGTTCTGCGGTCGGCGACGATCACGATCAACGGCGCCGAGCAGACCTTCGCACCCGAGATCCCCGCCGAACAGCAGGAGATCCTGGACTCATTGCGGGGCTGACCTCACGCACTAACCCGTTTGACCAAACTCAGGCCATCGACGAGCCGGCTTGATACTTGGCTACGATCTCGGCGGCCTCCTTGGGCGTCAGCTGCTTCTTCGATCCGCCCGAGGAGCGTGGCTTCGATGATCGTGATCTGCGCGGTCCGCTTCCGTCGATTCGTTCCTGCAGCTCAGCGAACTGGTCCAGGAAATCGGTCCGTTTCGAGTAAGTTCCCGCCATGTCCGCATCACAGTGGTTCTTGGCGGTCAGCGTTCGCGCTCGATGCCCTCTCGGCGGTTGCGTTCGGACTGGATGATGGCGTTGGGCGTCCAGTCTGCGAGCCCGCTGCGCGGACTCAGGATGGTCGGGTTCGCCGCGTCGTGGGCTTCGCGTTCATGCTCGGCGCGGGCGACGTTGCGGGCGATTTGAGCGCGGTTATCCGCCGCGGTTAGACAAGCATTTGCCTGTCGGCTCAGCAGATTCAGCTCGTAGTACCGATCGCCTGCCGGAACTTCGACGCGGATCCGGTAGTCGAGCTGGTCGAGTTCTTCACGCAGCGCCCGTAAACGGTCGGGGTCGGGGTCGGGGCCAAGCAGCTTCGATTTTGCGATGAGCTTGTTGTACAGCTCTTCAAAACTGGACATCGCAGACCCCCTTGGCGCTGGCATTTGGCGCTTCCAAGGGTACGTCGCGCATCCGACCAGACTCAGCGACGCTTTGTCTCTCGGCGCCGCCGCGCGGCGGATCTCGGTGTCGGCGACCTTGTCGGCGAGCAGCGTGACCAATCGGTGTAGCCGCAGCCGCCACACCCCGGCCAAAGCATCCTCTGTCGCGGTATCACCGCTGCCGCGGGCGGCCACGGCATCGACACGCAGCTGCTCGAGCTTCACGCCGGCCTGATCGGCGCGGTCCGGGCGGACCCGGCGCCACCAGCCCACCACGACATCCTTGGCCCTGGAGGGAATTCCGGCAGCCGCGTGCGGTGACGCTGCCGTGGCGCGCGAGCAACCCGTTCACATGGAGTGCTGGGGTGAGGACGTCGGCTCACCGATTCCGATGCCGAGGGGGTTCGTGACCGCTTGCACGAGTGGTTTGTCTGTGTACCCCTCGGCGCCGATCTCGATAACGCGGAACACGTCACCCCACCGGCGACCAGGCGGATGAGGGAGCCTTCCTCGAAACTGCACGGTCGGCGAGACTAGCGAACAACACCAATAGGTCGGTATTTGCATCGAGATGCGGGTCATTGGGAGCGGCTTCGCGGTAGCAAATCAGGCGGCGTGGATGTAGCCCCCGGCGTTCCACACAAACCAGCGGAAGTGGTGTGGTGTGAATGCTTGCCGCGCAGGAATTCCGGGTGCTGGTGAGTGTGGCCAATACGCCACGCCGCAGCGATGGCAGTAGAATCCGGCCTGCCATACCGCGTGTGCGCTTCGGCGTCCCCGTGCAATCTTCCGGTTCCGTCGAGAACGAACAACAGCGACACTGAGCGCCAGCAGCCCCGGCGAAGCGATTGCACCGACGAAGAAGGTGGCGGCCGCAAGCGCCGCCCACCTTGGTACCTGCGGGTCCTCGATGACAAGCGAGGCAACCGATGGGACGAGAGCCAACAGCGCCGGAATCAACAACAGCACCCCGACTCGGGTCAGACGCGTGGTGGGCTGCGGCGCAGGCTCGCGCGCGAGGCTCCGCGCTAGTTCGGTGGTGAGAGTGCGCTCCACTGTCGCAGTGCCGAAGATCGGTACCAGACCGGTGGAAGCTACTCCGACGCCGGAATAACTGCTCATGCCGAAGCTGGTCGAGACACCGCCCGCGTGCAGGGCGGGCACGCTCTGCACCAAGTCCAGCCGCTGGCAGTGCGGACATGTGATGTCGACGCTCATGCGGGGATACCCTCCCAAGCTGTTGCGCTATCGCGGCGTGTCTAGGGTGCCTGTACCTGCAACGAAAGCTCTGCAGGGTATCCAACACCTTCAGTGATCCGCTGTCGAGAGATATGTGTGAGATTCTGCATCGATGGGCTCCCTCCGATCGCTGGCTGATTCGCCGGATTCGTGCCTGATGAGCCAAGCCGGATCAGTGCGTTCCAGCTGCACCTGACCTCCTCCTTGCGCGCGGGTTACGTGCGCCTACTACTCACGTCGTGCTCGTTGGATGAGATGAATCCGATCGGACGGATCGCGTTCCGGTAGATCGTCCGGATACGAACTACGCCGATCCGAACGCCGTCATCCGGGAGCGAGGTTGGGCTGGTGAACCGCCGACGTGCCGAGCGTCTCCAGCGGAGAACCGCAAGCTCCAGGGCACGATCTGAGGTGATGACGCCGTCATCACCAGGCGGCGGATCCATGTGCTGACGCCGTGATGACCGTGTCATCAGCAGCGGCGGTATCGTCTGTCGCGAAATGTAGTGACGCGTCGCAGCGCCGGTGATGTGTGTGAGTCGGCTCGCTGACCTGGTAGAGCAAGGAGAGACCCGGCGAGGTTCGATTCCCCTGGCGGCTCCACGCGAGAACCGGGCAGCGGTCATTTCGGTTGTGCGATCATGTGGCGCGTTTCCACTGCCGGTGCGGCATCTGTTCGAACTGCACTTGAGTGCTGGGCCTGGTTGAATCAGGGATTGTGGACTCTGTGATCGTTGCTGTGGTCACGCCGTTTCAAGTTTCTGGTGCGGTGGACTTCGCGGCGTTGACCGACTATTTGGAGTTGCTCGCCGGTGCGGGTGTGGGCACGATTTTGGTGAACGGGACGAGCGGGGAGTTCGCCAGCCTCACCGCGGGTGAGCGGCGGTCGGTTGTCGAGCACTGTCGTAGCGGGTGGGCGGGAACGTTGATTGCGCATGTCGGGGCGACGGCGGTGGCTGATGTCGGTGCGGCGGCTCGTCATGCCCAGGAGTATGCCGATGGTTTGGCGGTGATCGCCCCGTACTTCTTCGCCGACGCACCCGAGTCAGGGGTCGAGCAGTTCTTCGGGCAGGCGATGGCCGATGTCGAAGTGCCGTGGCTGGTGTACAACTTCCCGCGTCATACCGGCAACCCGGTCAGCCCTGCCGTGGTGGCGCGGTTGGCGGGGGAGTACCCGCTGTTGATGGGGGTCAAGGATTCCGGCAAGGATCTCGGGGTCGCCCAGGCCTACAAGGCCACCTGTCCGCGGCTGTCGGTGTTCGTGGGCGATGACCGTGCTCCGGCGCTGCTGGGTGAACTCGGATTGGACGGGGTCGTCACCGGCGCCGGCGGCCCGGTCGCCGAGCTGCCGGTGGCGATCACCGCAGCCTCCGCGGCTGGCGATGAAGCCTCCGCGAGGCGGTGGCAGCGGGTCTTCGACACCTACAGCGACACCCGCAAGGCGATGGGGTTGTCGGACATCGCGTTTGCCAAGGCCGCGACCGCGGCGCGGCTACCGGGGTTCCCGCTGGCGGTGCGTGCTCCGCTGATCGCCGCAGATGCGCAGCAGCGCCGCGGCATCGGCAGGTTGCTGCGCGATGAGACGCTGCCCGTGATCGAGACGTTGCGCGGTTCTCGAGGTTGAATCGCCACCCCCGGAGCGTGTGGCCGGTCAGGTGGTGATGACGAGGTCGCAGAAGGTGTGGGCGAGGTCGCGGACTCCGCTGTCGAGGACTTCCTTGCGGTAGGTTTCCCAGGCGGCCAGTTTGGGGGTGTCGCGTTCGGCGCCGCGTGCGATCATCCGTGCTCGGATCACCGGCGCGGGCGAATCGAGCCACATCGTGACCAGCGGAACCGATTCCGGAAGCCCGGTGTAGGCGCGCAGGTGATCACTCAACGTCATGCCAGCCGCGGCGGCTTGGCGGATGGTGGACAGGAACGGGGCATCCAGCACCACCGGGTGCGTGGCGGCGACGGTGAGTCCGGTCCGGATGAGCCCGTCGTAGATGCCGGGTCCGACGAGTGTGCGGTAGGTGTCGGAGTCACGATCGTGCCGATCGCCGGTCAGCTTCTGCATGACCGACTCCTCCAGCAACGGCGCGAACCGATCCTTGTCCAACACCGGTGCACCCAACACACCCGCGAGATACGCCGCGGCCGTCGACTTCCCAGACGCCGGGAACCCGGCGACGACCACAGCACCACACTCGCGCAGCCCGGCGACCGCGTCGCGCAGCACCATATGTACCGGCTCCGGAACGTCGCCGCGGGGTGTCTGGTGATCGTCTGCCATGCGTCCAGTCCACCACAATGCCGTGACCAAGCTCCGGACCGGAAGGCGCCGTTACTGGTGAAACTGCGCGGCAGCGTAGAACTTCAGCTGAGGGTCACTGTGGTGGCGATGGGGAAGTGGTCGGAAAAGCCAGCCGGGTTGGCGGTGGTGTCGCCGAGTCCTTTGAACGGGATGGGTGATTTGTAGCGGCCGGTGGAGGTCATGCCGGGGAAGCGGACGATGTGCACGGCTGCGGGGTCGGCCTTGATCGGCGCGGTGGTTTTGGCCATGTTCTTGTTCACCAGAACCTGGTCGAGCATGTTCGGTTGATTCTCGAAGTAGAAGGTGCCGTCGGGGGAGCCGAGCAGCGGGTAGGCGAGGTTCCACAGGTAGGGGTTGTCGCCGTTGACGACGAGTTCGCGTTGGCGGCGGCTGAGCGCGTGGGTGTCGAGGGAGGTGTTGAACGGTTCGTCGTTGAAATCGCCCATCACCAGCACCGGCGTCGCGGGGCCGTGCACTTCGAGGACGCGCTGGTGGAAGTAGGCGAGGGTTTCCCCGGCGATGGCGCGGTAGCCGGCGGAGGCTTCGGCGCCGCCGCGGCGTGAGGGCCAGTGGTTGCCGAACACGACCCACGTTCGGGGTGTTGCGGTCTTGGTGGTGAAGGTGACTTGGACGATCTCGCGGGTGGCGTTGCGGCGCATCACCACATGGAAGAACACCGAATCCGTCAGCGGCGCCGGGACTTCGAGCAGGGTGGTGTCGTAGATGAACGCGACGTCGATGCCGCGTTCGTCGCTGGTGTCGGCGTGCACGATCTTGTAGCTGCGTGCAGCGGGCAGCAGGGTGTTGACCTTGTCGACCAGCAGCTGCACAACGGTTTCGTTCTCGATCTCGCAGACTCCGAGCAGGTCGGGTCCGGCGCCGTTGTTCATCTGCGCGATGACCGAGGCGAGCTGGCTGATCTTCTGATCCCGGATCGGGACGGTCCAGTTCTTCAGGTCGTTCTGTAGGACGCGCTGGAGTTTGTCGGTCCGGGGAGCGTCTTTGTGGTCGAACAGGTTCTCGACGTTCCACCACGCGGTATACAGCGTTGTCGACATGCGGCCACCTCCTCGCAGAAGAGTCCTGACCTTCGAACGGTAAGCGACCGCGGCTGTCGGCGGATCGATAACACGGTCGTCCGAGGTCACGAAGTGCTGAACATCAAGAAACGAGCTCATGACGTGTCGTGAATCGGCGGGGCGATGCACAGACTCAGGGCGACGTCGGATCGATCAGGGCTTTTTCGAACGCAGGGTTGCGGGTTCGACTCCTCGCAGGCCCGCATGTCAGAGGCGACATCAAGACGATAGAAGTTCGTTGCGCGCGATCATTTCTGAAATTGCGACTATCTGCTCAGTGCCGGTGATTCAATGGGGTGTCTGTCGCGCCTTTGTCCACTGCTGTTCGAACTCTTCCTGGGCGATCTCTTCGGCGTCGAACTCGGGTTGGCTGGTGATCTCTTCCAGGGGCGCGATGGGGATCTCGGCGACTCCAGCAGTATCTGTTTCGTGGGTTTCGTCGGCCCATTCGGTGTGGCCGTCGCGGTAGGTTTGGACGCGGCGTGTTTCGTAGTTGTCTTCGCCGACTTCGTGGAAGTAGTGGATGGGTTCGTCGGGGAAGTCGTGGTGCCAGGTGACTTTCACGTACCGCATGCTCAGTTCCTTCCCGATCGGATGATTCGTCCTGATAGGTCGAGGGGTTCGGTGTTGGGGATGACGAAGACGCCGGGTCTTCCTTGGATGACGGTGAGTCCGGTGACGTCGATTTCGAGGAAGTGGGAGAACTTCTGCCCGGCCCAGGGTACGCGCAGGAACGCTGCGGAGAGTTGGGCGGGTGTGCGGGTGCCGGGTTCGATGTCGGTGAGGTATTGGCCGTCACCGTATCGGGCGTCTTTGGGGTTGTGGTCGCGTAATGAGGGGCGCAGTTCTTGGCTTTCGAGGATGGCGTCGTGGCCGGTCTCGTTGGTGTAGTGGTAGAGGCTTTGCGGGGGTGCTGTGCCCGGTGTCGGGTCGGCGGGCGCGGGGCTGTGCGGGTTGCTGGGTGGGGTGTTGGCGCATTCGTTGGGGATGAGCCCGAGGGGGTCGGTCCGGGTGGTGGGGTTGTGGGGGTAGGTGCTGGGATTAGGTGAGGCAGCTAAGCCGAGGGGGTCGGGGGTGAGGTAGCGGCCGGTGGCGGGGTCGTAGGTGCGGTGCAGGTTGTAGTGCAGGCCGGTTTCGGGATCGTGGATTTGTCCCGGATACCGCAGCGGCGTGTCGGTGTGGCCGCTCCACTGGGTGCGCCCCCATAGATCGGTGGTCGCGGTCGCCGCGCTGTAGGCGTTGGTGGGGTCGATGAGTTCGGTGGGTGTGCCGACGAGGTCGGTGATGATGGCGTAGAACTCGCGGTCGACGGTGGTTTGGTCGGTGGTTTGGGTGATCGGGGTGTGGGAGCCGGGTTGGTGTTCCCAGCGGGTGGTGGTGTCGCTGCTGGTTTGTTCGATGAGGCGGGTGCCGTCCCAGGTGTAGTCGACGCGTTCGAGGACGGTGCCGTCGGTGTCGAGGTGTTGTTTGGTGGTGCGGCGCCCGAGGCCGTCGTAGGTGTAGTGCCACCATTGCTGGTCGGGGGTCCAGACATCGGTGAGTTGGTCGAAGCTGTTGTAGCGGTAGCGCCAGATGTCGGGTTTACGCGACCACCGGGTGGTGGTCTTGCGGATCAGCCGACCGGCCGCGTCGTAGTGGTAGCGGGTACGGCCGTCACGGATGAGGAGATTGCCCCGATACTCCCGCCCCGCTGCCGGGTCGACGCGATGGTGCGACGCAGCATGTGGTGGTGCGGGCTCGGTGCCGACCGTCTCGGGTAGCGCTGCGCTGGTGATGTTGGACAGCGGATCGTAGGTGTAGCGCTCGGTGGCGGCGTGGTCGTGGGTGATGGTGGTGACTCGCCCGAGGGCATCGAGGCGGTAGTCGTGGTGTTGCGGCTGTGCGCCGAGGTGGTGGAGGGTGTGGTGGGTGAGGTATCCGTCTGGCCGGTAGGCGTATTCGTCGTGACGTAGCAGCCGCTGGCTGGGGCGGGTCGCTGTCGCGGGGTCCAGGTCCAGCGAGGTGGCCGGGAATGCGGTGACGGTTTGGTGGGCGAGGCGACCACCCGCGGTGAAGTCGAGCGCGACCGCGATTTCGCCGGTCTGCCAGCTGGCCAGGCGCCCGAGCGGGTCGTAGGAGAAACTGAGCTGGTGGCGGCCGGTGGTGAGGGAACGGACGCGGCCGGTGAGGTCGTGAGTCCAGGTGCTGGTGGCGCCGGTGGGGCTGGTGCGGCGGATCCGCCGCCCGAGGTGGTCGTATTCATGGCGTGTGACCGGCCGGTCGTCGAGTTGTTGCGTGGCGACCGCGCCGGTCGGGGTGTAGGTGAAGGCGAGTGTGTGGAGGACGTTTTCGTTGATGCCGGTGGCGGCGGTGAGGATCCGGCCGGCGGGGTCGTGGGTGTAGCGGACCCAGTCGCCGGTGTCGGAGGCGATTTCGGTGAGGCGACCGAGGGGGTCGTGGGTTTGGTGGCGGGTGATGCCGGTCGGTGGAGTGATGGTGGTGACGCGTCCGGCGGGGTCGTGGGTGTAGCGGGTGGTGGCGCCGTTGTAGTCGGTTTCTGCGATCAGCCGCCCGGCCGGGTCGTAGGTGTAGCTCCAGGTGTGGCCGAGCGGGTTGGTGACGGTGGTGAGGCGTCGTTCGGTGTCCCAGGTGTAGCGGGTGGTGGACCCGTCGGGTTCGGTCCGTGTCGCCAGCAGGTCGAAGGCGCCGTAGCTGAAGCGTGTGGTTTCACCGGCGCGGTTGGTGTGGGCCAGGGCGTTGCCTTCGCCGTCGTAGGTCCAGGTTTCGGTGTACTGGTCGGGGTCGGTGCGCTGCAGGAGCCTTCCGTCGGGTGACCAGTGGTAGTGGGTCGTGGCGCCGAGGGGGTCGGTCACTGCGGTGGGACGGCCGAAGGCGTCGCGTTCGATGCGGGTGATCGCGCCGTGGGGATCGGTGACGCGGATCGGCAGCCCGGCTGGGTCGACCTCGATAAGGGTTCGGGCGCCGCTGGGTTGGGTGATCGTGGCCAGCGCACCGTTGGGGTGATAGGTGTATTCGGTGCGGGCGTCGGCCGGGTCGATGGCGGCAATCAGGTTGGCGTGTCGGTCCCATTCCTGCCGCCACACGGTGCCGTCGGGGCGGGTGATGCTGACCGGCCGGTTGCGCCACAGATAGTCGACGGTGAGGGATCGACCGTCCGGGCGGGTCAGGGTCGCGATGTCGCCGTCGACGGTGTATCGGTAGCTGGTTGTCGTGCCGTCGGCGGCGGTGACGTGCAGCGGTTTGCGGTCGGCGTTGTAGGCGATGCGGGTGCGCCCACCGAGCGGGTCGATCAGGTCCCGTAGTTGAAGGTCGCGGTCGAAACCATGGCTGGTGACCGCGCCGAGGGAGTTGGTGACGGTGGTGAGACGCCCGGTGGCGTCGGCGAAGTCGAAGTAGGCGAAGTCGGTGTTCAACACCCCGCCGGTGCCGCGCTGGAAGACCACGCGCCCGGCCTCGTCGTAGGTGTTGACCATCTGGTTGCCATTGGAATCGGTCCACGACGTCAGCCGGTGATCGTCGTCGTAGGTGTAGCGCATCGTCGCACCGACACCGTTGCGGACCGTGACCAGGCTCCCGGCCTCGTAGCCGAACTCCCTCACACGCGTCGGGCGCTCGCCGGCGTTGGTGGAATGGACCGAGAGTGCGGTGATGCGTCCTGCGGTGGTGTCGATGCTGATCCGGTAGCCGCCGGAATGCGACACCGCGACCGGCTGCGCGTCGGTGTTGTAGTGGAAGCGGATTCGGTTGTGGTGGCGGTCGGTGATCGCGGAGATGGCGTAATTGCCCAGCCGGGACTCCAACCCGGCAAGCGTGGGTTCGGGGGCGAAGTGCCAGATGAGTTCCCGCCGCTGATCGAGGACGCGGTACCCGCCGGTGTCGGTGCGTGTCAGCGTCCAGCGTTGTCCACCGGTGACCGGCTGCACCGCCACACCAGGTTCGGGGTGCGGGTAGGCGAGCATGATCCCGTCCTCACCGAGGAAGGTGACACCCTGATGTTCCACCACGACCCGCATGTCCAGCGTCGATGACCACGACGGCCCGAACCAGCGACCGAATCGGTAGTTGGAGCGATGCGTTCGCCGCAACACCATCGGCAACACACCCGGGAGATCGAGGTCTGTCTCCGGAAGCAGGAATTCGCCAGTCGCGATATCGACCGGGTCGTCGGTGCAGGTCTTCTGCTCCGGTGTCCGATCGGATTCATGGCTGGAGTCCTGCGCACGGTCGTAGGCGTTATGGTCGGCCTCGGCGCGCTGTTGCGGAGTCGGATCCGCGGACGGGCCGTCGTGGGGATCGTGGTGAGGGGCCGGTTGGTCGTGACCGCCGGGATGGGTGTCTGTGTCGCTGACATGATCAGCAGCGCCTGGTGAATCATGATGCGCCGCTGGTGGGTTGGTGTCGGTATCGGCGTGGTGACCGGGGTCGGAGCCGGGGTGCGCTGCGGCTGGTGGCCGGTCGGCGTCGGGGTGTGCCGGAGTGTCGGTGTCGGCATGCCGAGGTGACGGGTCGGGGCCCGGGTGTGTCGGGGCCGCAGAATCTTCGGACCGAGGTCGTGCGGGTTCGGGTTCGCCGGGGTGCGGGGCGGGAGAGGAGTCCTGATCGGCGTGAGGCGATGCGGTGCCGGTATCCGGCGTGTGTGCTGTGTCCGGATGCGCCTGCTGCGGTGGTGCTTCCGGGTGTCCGGCTTCGGTGCGGTGATCACCGGTGGTGTTGGTTGTGGATGGGTGGGATGGCGGTTCAGAGCTGGTGTGGAGGGCCGGCTGGGTGTCGGGTGCCGGTGTGTCATGACCGGGTGTGGGGATGTCGCGGGCAGCCGGTGTGGGCGTGTGGGTGCCGAGTTCGGTGGCGCGGTCGGTGAGGCGCACGGCGTCGTCGATCTTGTTGACCGCGGTGGCGGCTGCTTTTGCGCTACCCGCGCCGCCGGTCGCCGCGGTCAACAGGGCGTCACCGGTGATGCTGCCGGCGAACTCGAACGGGTTGCGCCGTGCGTCCGATACCACCGACGACACCACCGCACCCGGATCGGCCGCGGCCACCACGAGACCGGTGCCCAGACTCGACACGCTCGACAGATACTCGGCTGGATGAGTGAGGTTGTAGGTGTCGCTGGGATTGACCGCGCGCACGAACTGCACCATGGAGCTCAGGCTGGTCAGTACGCCGGAATCGAAGCTTTCCTTGCCGTGCTGGTAGATGTCGGCCAGGTCGCTGAGATTGTTCGACCAGCGTTCGGTGAACGGCGGTTCCGTGGGCGCGGCCGAGGCCGCGTCGAGCAGCTTGCTCGCTGTTGCTGCGGCGGCGTTGTCACGTTGCGCGCGTGCGCCGTTGAGGATGTCGCGCGCGGCGTTGCGGATCGGTGTCCAGGTGTCGGTCAGTGTGCGACCGGATTTCTGGCTGTCCGACAGCGCGTTCCACTCGTTCTTCTTCGTGCGCTCCTCCGCGTCGGCGTCGTCCCATTTCGCGATCGCATCCGCTGCTTTGGCTTGCGCAGCAACGACTTCGCTGTACCAGCCATCCAACGCTGAGGCGGCCTTGGCCATGGCGTCGGCGCCGTCCCACCACAACTTCGGCTGCTTGTCGAAGACCGCGTTGAAAGCATCCGCCGCGGAACCGGTCCAGTTCGCGGTGTCGATCCTGCGTAGCGCATCACCGGTGGAATCGATGGTGGTGCCCATTGTGCGCAACGTTTCCGCGGCGTCGTGGATGGCGGAGGGTTCCCCGCGAATCAGTTCCTTCGGATCGCGGGTTTCGCCGAGGTCGCGCTCATCGACTGGACCTCCTGTCGCAGAAGCGATCCGATCACCGAGATCATCGAGGGATTCCGCCACGCCATCGGCGCCGACCTCGCGGGCACCGGAAGCCAGCGCGTCCAAACCGGCGTCGGCGGCTTGCCCTGCCGCCGCGACACCGGCCTCGATGACGCCCTCGACCGCGTTGCCGACACTGTTGAGGAAGTTGTCGAACCCGATCCCCACCTACGAGCCTTCCCCTGGTTGCGTGATGGCCGCGGCCTGCTGCGCGGCACCGGTATTCCAACCGGCCTGCGCGCCGGTGCCGTAGCTTCCCAGATTCGCCAGCGCTTGCGGCCCGACCGCTTGCACCACCTGAACATTCGTGCTGATCTTGGTCATCGCCTCATCGAGCGAGGCGGCGCTGTAGTCGGC
>NZ_BDBA01000134.1 GCF_001612745.1 Nocardia amamiensis NBRC 102102
AGTCCAACAAACGATCGATCTCGACACCGGTACCGAGACGAATCAGCCTCTGTGCGTGAAGTACAGGCGGTAGGGCGTGGTTTCAAGCACAATCGAGCCGTGCTGGTGTGGGTTAGAGAGCGCAACACGGCAATTGGTCGCTTAGCCGGACGAGTCGGACTGTTTCCTGCCATCGTCCTCGCGCTTTGCGGCGGACTGATGGTCGCGTTCGCCGCCTACAGATTCCTGCTGTGGATCACCCCTGTCGATTCAAGCAAGGCCGCTGCCGAGATCGACGTCACCCGCATCGCGTTGACCGTCGTGGCCGGGGTCGGCGGTGTGGTCGCGTTGGTGATCGCCTACCGGCGCCAGCGCGATATCGAACACAGCCGGTTCGTCGAACGCTTCGGCGCCGCGGCCGCCCAGCTCGGTGCCACCGATGTCGCAGTCCGGATCGCCGGGGTCTACGCGATGGCCGGTGTCGCCGACGAATCCGACGACCGGCATCGCCAGCAGTGCATCGACGTACTGTGCGGCTACCTGCGCCTGCCCTACAGTCCCGAACTTGGGGCCAACCACCAGAGCAAACTAGTCCTCAAGCACCACCGCGGCACCACCGATGGCACCCGTGCCGACGACCAGGAGCGTCACCTCGAATATCGACACAACGACAAAGAAGTGCGCGTAACCATCGTCCGCGTCATAGCAGACCATCTCCGACGCGGAGCCGAATATAGCTGGTCGGCAAACGATTTCGATTTCCGCACCGCGTATCTAGAGGACGTCGACTTCAGCACTGCGAGGTTCTCGGGGGCCGCCCGGTTCGGGGGCGTGATCTTCTCCGGCACCGCCGAATTCGAAGGCGCGACCTTCACCAACGCTGCCGAGTTCGAGCATGCGACCTTCACCGGCACCGCCGGGTTCGGGGGCGCGGCCTTCACCGACAGGGCCGGGTTCAGGGATGTGACCTTCTCCGATACCGCCTGGTTCAAGCACGCGAGATTCTCCGGCACCGCCTATTTCTGGTACGCGACCTTCACCGGCACCGCCGGGTTCGAAGGCGCGACCTTCACCGACACCGTCGAGTTCGCGTGCGCGACCTTCTCCAGCACCGCCGAGTTCAAACGCGCGACGTTCGCCCGCGCCGCCACGTTCGACGGCGCAACGTTCTCCGACACCGCCCAGTTCGAACGCGCGACTTTCTCTGATCCCGCCGAGTTTGAAGGCGTGACGTTCACCGACACCGCCGGTTTCAAGCGCGCGACCTTCACCGGCGACGCCTGGTTCAAGCACGCGACCTTCACCGGCGACGCCGAGTTCGAACGCGCGACCATGACCGGCACCGCCCAGTTCGAGCACGCGACCTTCATCGGCACCGCCGGGTTCGGGGGCGCGACCTTCTCTGATACCGCCAAGTTCGGGCACGCGACCTTCTCCGGCACCGCCTGGTTCAAGATGGTGGATTTTGGAGCCGAGGCCATCTCGTTCGTTGGCCCGAGGCAGTGGGGTCCTCCCGCCCCGGTGTTCGACTGGGACCAGGACATTAGCCAGAAGCCTGACAATGTCGAACCACAAGATTGGCCACCGACTGCGACGCCGACACCAGCCTCTGTTCCATGAGTGTTGAGAATCGTGTCGCGCTGGCGAGGCGTCTAACCGGTCGGGTGGACCGTTTGATG
The DNA here is from genome assembly GCF_001612745.1 of Nocardia amamiensis NBRC 102102. Classification (GTDB taxonomy): domain Bacteria; phylum Actinomycetota; class Actinomycetes; order Mycobacteriales; family Mycobacteriaceae; genus Nocardia; species Nocardia amamiensis. The sequence continues at coordinate 1,659 of NZ_BDBA01000134.1, forward strand.
GACAGTTACTGCCCTGTCATACCTGCGCGGTAATCGGCATGTGCGGACGCCCCGCGATCGTTCGCCCCGTTCCTGGCGAAAGTCAGCGAGTTAGTGAACCTTCTGGCCAACTGCCCGCAGCACCTCCGACAGCCACACCAAGTGATGCCCGATCGCTTCGATCAGGATCGGCCAGCAGATCCGTGAGATGCCCCCACGACCACGAGAGCTGACCCAGCGTCAGATCAGCCGGCGCCGTGTCGACATCGTACAACTCATCCCGCGAAATCGACCAGAAGTAGTCTTGATCCAAGCGAACGGTGTCGCCGTCAGTGCCCGCGAACGCGCTGCGCACGGAAGTATCAGATACTCCACGACGTCCGCGCTGCATCACTCCGCGGGTGGTCGTTGATGTCCGCATTCAAGCTCGGCACCGGATTGATCACGCACCAGGGCGAGCGCACCGGCCCAGATGACCAGATCTCCTCCGTCAAGCCATGAGACGTCGAAATGTGCCCCGCACATGGACTCGGTGTATTCGCTTTCGTCGAACTCGACAGTGAGCGCTTCCCTTGGGCGCATCCAATAGTCTTCACCCAGAGCTTCCATCCAGACCGTGATCATCTTGTCGTCGAACGGGTTGGTCACTCTCAGCTTGAGCATGACGGAAGCGTAAGGCAATTCTCGTCATCCGCTCATCGGCATGAGGATGCGTCCCCGCCGCGGCGCCGGCCTTGGTGTGCAGCCGAGCTCTCAGCGGCAACACAGTGCGTTCGCCCACCGACACCTCACGGGAGCTGGAGATCATTCGCGGCGAGACCTTGAGCGATTCCGGTAACCATAACGTCGGCCGCCACCGAACTCCAGTCCCGGAGCCGCCGCTACCGTCAACGCATGGAGATTGCCGACCTCGCCGATCTCATCTGGCTCTTCGAGGACGAGCCGACACCGCAGTTCGATGATCTCGCCTGGCCTGGCGGACTGCATTCGTTCCGGCTGATCCGAGGAGCGCAGACCGTTCTGTTCTCCCTCGCCCCATTGCCGGCGAGGCCTACATCAGCCTCTACACGGGCGAGCAGGAACATACATACATGGGCCGCCTTCGCCCAGTGGATCGAATCACCATCGACCGAGGCCCGGCCGACTACGAAGGCCTGCGCCTGTGGTTTCGGGATCTCACGAACGAGCCTGTGACTTTGCAGACCAAACCTCAGATCCGGCTGTCGTGGGACGTGAAAAGCCTTGGTACCTGGTAGCCCTCCGTCGAGCTGCCTGCGGTTCTCATCGCCGACGGACCAACTGTCGTGACCGCTCTCATCGGGAGCAATTGTCAATTCCTGTGTTGTGTCCTGAACGCGAAAGTGAGGTGTAGGCAACCGATCTGGAGCGGTGCTGCGTGGGAGATGAAGGTGTGGCCCTTCGGAGCCGCCCTGCAGGGGGAGGCTTCAAACCGCCTCATGCTGCGTTGGCTGAAGACCGTCGTGGTGAACGATGAGGGAAAAGGCGTCGAAAGAGGCGTCAGGTGGGGATCGGGAAGACGAGCGTGAGCGAATCGCTGACGACGTGTCGAAATTGACGAAGATAGCATCGAAACCGAGGCGTCACAGGTGCTTCGGGATGAGCCTGGCGGGAGCCTGCTGACTGGCCAGGTGGTGTCCGGCATTCAGGCGACGTGAGCCCGATCTGCTGCTTCCGCGCGGAACTGGAGAAGGCGTGCCTGGATATGCCCTGGTGCTGTGCTGGGGGAGAGGGAGAGTTCCAAGCGGCCCAAGACCGTGAGGGATTGAGTACCGTCGCCGGGTGCGCTGGCGGACCGGCTTGTAGTAGTGGTGAAGCTCCTGTAATGGGGGTGGAGCGAAGGGGCCGGGTCGTTCGTAGTTGTGTTCGTTCGATCAACCAGGGGTTTCCTGGGAGGAGTCGCGTGGATGCGCTGAAGTTGCCGGACAAGTCGTTCGAGATTTCGAAGCGGGCCGTCTGGGAGGCATATGAGAAGGTGAGGGCGAACCGGGGCGCGCCCGGGGTGGACGAGGTGTCGCTTGGGGAGTTCGAGAAGGACCTGAAGGGCAACCTGTATAAGGTCTGGAATCGGCTGTCCTCGGGCACCTATTTTCCGCCGCCGGTGCGTGCGGTCGAGATTCCGAAAGGCCCGGGCCGGGGCACGAGAACGCTGGGTGTGCCGACTGTGGCCGATCGGGTCGCGCAGACTGTGGTGGCGGGGGTGCTGGAGGAGAGAGCCGAACGGGTCTTTCATCCGGATTCCTTCGGTTATCGGCCGAACCGCTCCGCATTAGGTGCGGTCGGGGTCTGCCGGGAACGTTGCTGGAAGCACGACTGGGTGATCGAGTTCGACATCCGCTCGTTCTTCGACAGCGTCCGGTGGGATCTTGTCTGCAAGGCGGTCGCGGCGGTCTGCGACCTGCCGTGGGTGATGCTGTATGTGAAGCGGTGGCTTGCCGCTCCGGTGCAGTATCCCGATGGCACCGTGGTGATGAGGGAGAAAGGGACTCCACAGGGCGGGTTATGCGCAGCTGCGCATAAGTATCCTTATGAACAGCGCTGGGTTATGCGCAGTGGCAGCGATCGGTCCTGGTGACGGCGGTGGCTGGGCCGAATCACTATCCATAACCTGGGGACTCTCTGACCAGACGGTCCGGCATGGTGCCGGCTGCCGGGGATCGGAGGTCAGCTGTCATGACGAGTTTGTCCGTGCTGGTGTCGGGTCTGGAGAACGAGCTACAACGCCTGGGTTACAAGGACTCCACGCTTGTCTGGTACCGGGGCTGCTGGAGGCGGATGCGGAAGTACTTCGCCGCGCGGGGGATTGAGGAATTCTCCCTGGACGCGGCGATGACGTGGGTCGATGACGCCTGCGGTTTCTTCGCCAAGGAGCGGGCCGGGACCTTGTCCCAGACCGATGTGTACTTGTTCAGGGTCGCTGCGATGCTCGAGGACTACAGGGTTCATGGGGCGGTGCTGCGCCGCTACAGCCGGTCGGTGAACAAGCTGGACCCGGCCGGCACCCGCACGGTCGAGCGGTTCCAGGATCATCTGCGCGCGAGCGGCCGTTCGGTGTCGACGGTGCGGACCTACGGCACGCTAGCCGGGGAGTTCCTCGCGTTCACCGGCACCCGGGGAGGACTCGGCTGCTGCGATGCCGCGATGATCGGGGCGTTCGTCGCCACGCTGACCGGATACCAGTTCAAGACCGTCGAGCAGAAACTGTGCGCGGTGCGGTCGCTGCTGCGGTTCGCCGCCGCGGCTGGCCTGGTCGACGGGGCGTGTCTGGAGGCGGTGCCGGCGGTGCGTTCGGCGCGGCAGGCCAGGATCCCGTCGGTGTGGGATCCCGGTGAGGTGGCCGCGATCGTGGAAGCAATCGACCGGGACAATCCGTGCGGGAAAAGGGATTACGCGATCATCTTGCTGATCACCAGGCTCGGGCTGCGCGGCGTGGACATCAAGCGACTGGAGTTCGCCGACTTCGACTGGCCGGGCAACCGATTGTTCGTGACGCAGGCCAAGACCGGTCATCGGGTGGTGCTGCCGCTGCTGAAAGATGTTGGCTGGGCGGTGATCGATTACATCCGCCACGGCCGACCGGACTGCGAGCACCCGCAGGTGTTCGTGCGGCACACCGCCCCGATCGGCCCGTTCTCCGACCAGGACCATCTGCATCAGATCCTGGTCAAACATGCTCGGGCGGCACACGTTCGGGTGAGCGAGAAACGCCGCCACGGCATGCACTCGCTGCGCCATTCGCTGGCGACTCGGTTGATGGAAGCCGGCACGCCGGTTGAGCAGATCGCCGATGTCCTCGGTCACCAGTCCGTCGAATCGACCGGTGTTTACCTCAAATCCTCATTGAGCCTGCTGGCCAAGTGCGCGCTGGACCCGGACGCGCCGAACGACGGAGCGAACCGGTGAACCCCGAACTCACGATGACCGCGGCGATCACCGCCCTGGCCGCAGAGAAACACGCCACCGGTTACAAATACGCCGCCGAGGAGCGGGTGCTGGCCCGGTTCGCTGTGTTCAGCGCCGACCGGTTCCCGGGACAGCAGGCACCGACACGAGACTCGGTGCACGCGTGGATCACCGACGCCCGCGGGCGCGGGGTCAAACCCGCGACCCTGCACGGCCTGGTCGCGCCGGTGCGAGAACTGGCCCGCTGTCCGTTGCGCCCACCAGTCATGTTCGATCTCCTTCGTTCGCCCTGGACGCTACCGGGCCGGGTCGGGCGTCGCTCCCATGACTTGTGAGAGATCTCTGTGGTTTTCGCGCCCTGTCACGGCGCCAGGCCGCGGTACACCGATCCCGAGACGGCGGCCCTTCTGCGTGCGCGGTCATCGGCTACTTAAGACACGGCAACGGCCCCGATCCAGAGAGGCGATTATCTCGTCCACGCGACATGAGGTCGGGTCTGTCACCAGGGGTACGTGCGTCCCGCGGCATCATCGGAAGGTCTGCACCGCAGTAGATCTCACTGCTCGGATCGCCCGCCCAGCGGCATGACAGGACGTTCGAGGAGGCGGTGAGGGCTCGCAGAGTGAGTGCTCGGCTCATCACACGTTGGTGACCGCGGGCTTGCAAGTTATGGATTCAGGGTGCGGAGAAAGTTCATCAGCTTTTCGTCCACGACTTGATATGGATCGCGCCCGTCATCTTTGCGCTGAGCCATTGTGACCAGGTCATCGTCGCTCAGAAAGACGATCATCTTTCCAGATCCGAAATTCGGCTCCGTCCACGCTCTTCGACGTGCAGCAATGGCTGATTGACTTGGGTCGCTTCGAGATACGAGCAGACCGAACATCCGGAACGCTATCGGAAGAAGGTACTGACTTATTGATTCGACTTCCCGCTGACCTATCGGGTCACTGTGGTTCTTGAACTCGGCCACGACGAACCTCGTCTTGAACTCCGAGCGCAGTGCCGACCATGATGAGTTCGCGTACGGGATCGGGTAGATGGCATCCATGATATCGAGCCGATCATCTGTCCGGACCTGCGTATCGGGTGGTTCCAAATCCGGGATGCAGATCTCCGTCAAGATCCGGGCAGCTTCCTTTTCGAAGGACTTCCACCCTTCGAGACCCGGCGGAATCGCAGCTAGATCTGCCGCGACGCGGTCGGCAAGCGTCGAGTCGGTCGAAAATCGAGGTTCGTCGAACAGATCGGTGAAGTCAAGTGCCTCGACGGCCTCCTGAATACGCTGTGCCACATCTGGATTCTTCGCAATCAGTCCATCGAGATAGGCCCGGCCCCATACCGCTGTCACGCCCGATTGCAATAGCAAGTCGAGATCTGACGGCTGGAGATCCTTAGATGATACAAACAAGAACTCGGCATCCGGGATCTGAGTCGTTAACCGCCGTGCGGTATCGGCAACAATGCGAAGCGATGAAGCTGGCAGTCGTCGGCGAGGATTCTTGACCTGTACATAGACATCCTGTCTGGCGGCGTTGCGAACTACGAAATCGATGCCCTGATCCCCGGGACCTCCCAATTTCAGAGGAACACTGATCTCGAACCCTTCTCGCTGCATCAGCAGGGCGACGAGAGCCTCGAAGGTTTCGCCACTGAGCTCTTCCCAGTCCAATCGACTACCCCATCGGCCGTTGGTGTCTCCACAGGCCACAAGCCCGCCATCCGCGAGCCTAGCGCGGCCCATGCCGACTCTGTGCTGAATCGCCCAGGCAGGCCCGTTCGATACTCAGCGCGGATGGTCCGTCGGTCGGTTCAGGGCCGCGCGACATGCGGCATCAACGTGTGTCACGTGGACTTTTCGGCATTGCGAATTATGCTATCGCGGATACGTTCTGGGTGGCTTAGGACTACAAGCAGGTACAGGTAGGGCAGCAGGGCGAGGTCGTCGGGGATCCTGCCGTCATGTTGGATCAGCAGGCGCTCGTCGGCGACAGATTTGTCTCTGTTTGCACCGGTTTTGCCGCCGTAGCCGTGGGTGGCGTTGCGGTGGATGTGGAGCAACTTGGCGGCTGCGGATTCCAGGGACATCTGCCTGGCAGAACCGTCGGGCAGTTGCAGGGTCAGGGAGGTCTCGCCGCGCTGGTGGGGGATGAAGAACCCATGCTGCAAACTTTCTAGAGCCGCAACCGCACGCTCGGCAATGGGTAGCAGAATCTGCGCTGCTTCCGATGGCATCTTGGCCCGAACCAGCTCGATTTGCTTGCGGGCGTAGCTGGCCGTGCACAGCCGTACGAAGTCCACGCCGAGCACCCGGTCGGCGTAGGTGTCGAGCAAGGTATTGGCGAGCATGAGCTGAGCGCCTTTGTCGCGCACCGCGGCCTGCACCGAGGTGGTCAGCCGCAGTGCCTGGTCGATGGTCAGCATCCACTGCTGGTGCTGGTGGGGCAGATAAAGGCCGTTGGCGTCGGCGAAGGTCGCCGGGTCGGTGAGGTAGGCGAAGAGCTGGTTGAGCCGCAGCACCCACCAGTCGATCGCTTCTGCGGATGCTCTCGGCCCGAAAACCGGCGCCGCGGGGGCAGATCGCGGCGCCGCGGTGGGTAGCAGGTTCACAGGTTCTACCGGATACGGTTTGATCGAGGGCAGGGTGCACCCGAAGGTGAACACCAGCGTCGATAGCAGCCGAGGGCAGTGATACGCCCATTGGTACGGCGCGAGGCATCCCATCAACGGTCCGAGGAATGTGCCGCCGAGGATGAGGGTGTCGGCCAGGTTCGCGGAAGAGGAGAACAGCAGCCCGGCCGCTGGTTCCTGGACTTGCCCGGCGCGCAGTTCCGCGATGACCTGCGGGTCCTGGTCCATTCGGAACAGTACCGAGGGGAGTTTGGCTCGCCGCAGCAGGCTGTCGTCTGCGGTGACCAGGTGTGCGCCACGGTCGGGAAACAGAAATTCGGCGCTGTCGGCGATCGTCCAGACGCCCAGGTGCTTGTAGTGGCACTGGGCGAATTCGGCGAGCCGGGTGGGGTCGGCGAGGGCGAGCTCGATCTGGCTTGAGTAGAGCGTGGACAGCAGGTCGCCGCCTTCGGCTTTCGCCGCCGCGGCGCGGCGTGCCTTCTCGAGAGTTGCGGTGAGCTGCACCGGGCTGGGGATCGGGTCGACGATCTTCGGCAGGACATCGAACTGCGGAGCGCTGCGTTGGGGCCCTGCTAGAGTGCGGACTTGCAGCAATTCGGTAGGGCGTCCGGCGTTGGTTGTTGCCGCGTGGACCCGCCAGCGGTTCCCGGTCACGTGTGTGGCGGCCAAGCCGAGGTGGTTGAACAGTCCGGCGACGTTGCCGCCGAAGAGCTCCGGCGGCAGTTGTAGCTCCGCTGAACGCTTCGCTTGCTGCATTCGACCAGCTTAGGCGACCATATCCGCACCGGCGAGCGAGTTTAGGCCGGGTTGCTCAGCGACATAACGTCTGTTGCGAAGCTACCCACCCGAGGCGTTTGCGAGAGATATGCTGTTGACACGCGGCTGCCTACAACCGTGAGTATCCCTAACCAGTCGATCGCACCTAGTCCGAACGTACGATAATCGGCTAGAAGAGTGCGTTCGGGCGACGCCGGGATGGGAATGGCCAGTTAGTTTAGAGAAGCAGGAATTCTCCGTACCGCAACCCACGTCGAGGATCTGCTCGTCTCCGGTGAGGACGCACGCGTCGGCCACATCGGCGTCCAGGTCGTAGGGGTGCTGCGAATAGCGCTTGTGGATGGCGATCTGGTCGTCCAGCAGCGCGAGCGAGTCGTCCATGCGCTCAGCGGCCGCTCTTGGTGACGACGTGTGTGCCGATCACCAGGGCATCGGCCGGAGAGGAACCGAAGAAGGCCAGGGCGTGAGCGGGGCCGGCGACGATCGGCTCCCATCCGGAGTTCAGGCTGGTGTTCAGCACTGCGGGTACCCCGGTGAGTTGATGAAATTGTTCGATCAGCCGCCGATATGCGCCGGGGCCTGGCGGCACGGTCTGGGGTCGGCTGGTGCCGTCGACGTGCGTGGCCGCCACGACCGGGTCACCGTTGGCGGTTGGCAGCGTGAAGGACATGAACGGTGCCCGAATATCGGTGCGGCCGAAAAGGTCCGGAATATGCTCGGCCAGAACCGATGGCCCGAAAGGCCGGAACTGTTCGCGTCGCTTGATGCGGTTGACCCGTTCCCGCATTGCCGCCGACGACGGGTCGGCCAGCAGTGAACGGGCACCGAGCGCGCGGGGCCCGAATTCCATGCGGCCGCAGAACCAGGCGACGATCCGCCCCGCGGCCAGCAACTCCGCCGCGCTGGCGGCGGGGTCCTCGGTCACCTGGTAGGTGATCCCGCATTCGCGCAGCACCGACTCGATCGCGTCGTCGCTGTAGGCCGGGCCGAGACGTGTGTCGTCCAGCCGGGACGGGCGGTAGCCGTGGGCGGCGGCGACGACCAGCGCCGCACCCAGGGCGGTTCCGGCGTCTCCGCACGCGGGAGCGGCGTAGACGTCGATGAACCCGCCGTGAGTGAGGAGTTTGCCGACGGCGACGGAGTTTTCCATGACCCCGCCGGCCACGCACAAGCGCGTGTCGCCGGATTGGCGGTGGCGTTCCACCAGCCCCCGCACTGCGGCTTCGATGGCGGCTTGGGCGGTGGCAGCGACGTTGGCGTGCTCGCGGTGCAGCGGGCCGCCGGGCAGTCGCCGGGGCGGGAAGCCGGGCAGGGTGTCCTCAGCGATCATGGGCAGCTGGTCGGTGTGGAACAGCGGATGCCGGTGGAAGACCTCGCGGTGCAGCAGCGTGGTGTTCAGGTGCGGGCGCCCGGCATCAATCGCAAGCAGCGGCTGCCGACGATACGGGACGCCGTGGGCGGCCAGGCCCATCACCTTGTACTCGTCGTGCTGACTGCGATACCCGAGATACTGCGTGAGGGCGGCAGCGAACAGGCCGATCGAGTCGGGAAACCCCACCGACTCGACCGGGGTGAGTGCGCCAGCACTGCCGCGGAACACCGCCGCGCAGATACCGTCACCGGCCTGGTCAGCGGTGACCACCAGGGACTCGTCGAAACCCGACACCAGATACGCCGAGGCCGCATGCGCGAGGTGATGATCGACGTACTCGATGACGGGAACGTGCCCGAACTGGTACCACAGATACGCCTCGAACCGAGGACCGAAGTCGCGCCAGGTGGCGCGCGGGAACGCGATCACATCCACCTCGTGGATGCCGATCCCCGCCTCGCCCAACACGTACCGGATCGCGTGGTCGGGCATGAGCCCGACGGCGTGCTTGTAGCGGATGAATCGTTCTTCCTCGGCCGCGGCGATGATCCGGTCGTCGTGGACGAGTACGGCGGCGGCGTCGTGATCGGCGCGGCCGAATGTTCCGTGAATGCCGAGTACATACATCGGACTCACACCTCACTTGGGGCGGGCTGCCGGTAGGCGGCGATGGTGCGGTCCAGGCCCTCGCGCAACCCGATCCTGGGCGCCCAGCCGAAACTGTCGCGGGCCTTGGCCGCGGTAGTGACCTGCCGGCGCGGATCAGCGGGGCGCGCCGGGGCGAGGTCGATGCCGCAGTCGGGATGGTCGATCGTGTCGAGGATGTAGCGGGTCATGCCGAGCACGGTGTCCTCGGTCCCGGTGCCGATATTGAAGACCTCGCCGTGCACGTCGTCGCGGTCGGTGAGGGATGCGGCGACCAGGAGTTCGCAGACGTCCTCGACGTGGATCCAGTCGCGGCGCGCGCTGCCGTCGCCGAGAAGGGTTACCCGCCGTCCAGCCAGGGCGCGGGTGATCACGACCGGCACCAGCCAGCCCGGGTATTGGTCGGGACCGTAGATCGTGACCGGCCGGAACACGACCACCGGAAGTCCCTCGCTGGCATGGAATGCCGACAGGTATGCCTCGAACGCCGCTTTGGCGGCGGCGTAGATGGTGGTGGGCCGCACCGGGTCGGTCTCGCGCAGATCGTCGGAGTCGTTGATGCCGTAGACGTCGGCGCTGGACATGAACAGCAGCCGTCCGATCCCGGCGTCGGCCAGCACCCGCAGGTAGCCGATCGGGTCGTCCCCGACCGCGCCTTGTGGGCTGTCGGCGGTATTGACCTCCGCGGCCGAATGGATCACCAGATCCCCGGCACCGATGAGCCGGGCCGCCACCCCGGGTGCGTAGATGGAGATCCGCTCGAAGCGCACGCGTTCATCGGCGAGGATCCGCGACGGGATCTTCTGCACCCCGTACTGCAGCGGATCGACCAGCACCAGCTGCTCGAAGTGCTCGAACGCGGGGTCGTGGTGGATGCGGCGCAGCAAGTTGACGCCGATGAACCCGGACGCTCCCGCTATGACGATGTTGGCCAATGGTTTCACCCCTTGCAGATGGAGTCGATACTGGTGGCGACGGCGCCGATGATCTGTTCGACCGTGGCGTGGTCCATGGCCCGCCACAGCGGCAGGCAGATGTGGCGGCCGGCGAAGTCATCAGCGGCCGGAAATCCGTCGCCGACGTTCAGGCCGGCGAATATCGGCTGGCGGTGCAGCGGTGCCTCGTAGACCCCGCGCGCCAGCTGCACCCCGTGTTCAGCGACCACGCCGCGCAGCGCGGCCCGGTGGACCCCGGAGTCGAGCACGGCCACACATTTGTGGCCACTGACCTGACAGCGGCCGCTGATGGCAGGAAACGTGAGCCCATGGCCGCCCAAACCTGTGGTGTAGCGGTTGATGACGGTGCGGCGGCCGGTGGTGTCGCGGTGCAGGTGAGCGAGCTGTGTTGAACCGATCGCGGCGCCGATCTCGGTCATCCGCCAACTGTTGCCCGCCATGACATGCTGGCCGTCGCGGTTCTTGCCCTGGTTGCGGCACATGCGGGCGACCCGGTCGAGGTCCGGGTCGTCGGTGGTGATCGCGCCTCCCTCACCACCGGTGCTGACCACCTTGGTTGCGAAGAACGACCACGCGGCCGCATAGCCGAAACCACCCGCCGGTGTCCCGGCCAGATTCGAGCCGTGTGCGTGCGCGGCGTCCTCGATCAACGCCACCCCGGCCCGCTCGCACATCCGAGCCAGACGCGGCAGGTCGGGGGACATGTAGCCGCCGATGTGGACGACCACCACCGCCGCGGTGTCTGGGGTGAGCCGCTGCTGGATGTCGGCGATGTCTGGGTACAAACCCGAGTCGTACAGTTGGAGCTGCGCTCCAGCGTGTATGGCGGCGGCGGCGGTGGCGTAGTTCGTGTTCGCCGGGACCAGCACGACGCGGTTGCGGACCTCCAGGGCGCGGAAGATGATCTCTAGCGCGGTGGACCCGGAGTTGACCGCGACCGCATGTCGGGCGTCAGCCATTTCGGCGACTGCGGCTTCGAATGCTTCGGTGTGCTCGCCGAGGACGAGCCTGCCTGAGCGCAGGATCTGCTCGACCGCCGCTAGCACACGCGCGATTTCCCCGTCCGGCAGGGCCGCGGTGAAGGGAGGGATCATCGCAGCTCCACCTCCCGGTGTGCGACCCATGGAGACGCTGCGACCAACTCGGCGGCCACGTCATCGGCTGCCGGGTGCCGCGTGGGAAACGCCAAAGACTGTGGCTTGCCGGTCATCCTGGCCACCAACTCACCGGAGGCGTGCAGCGCCAAGGTCATCTTGCCGGGCAGCACTGTCCACAACCCGGTGATGCCTTCGGCCGCCGAGTGGTCGATGACGGCGTAGTTCGGTGCCGTGCCCCACTGATCCTGTTGTGCGCCAACGTGTTCGGTCTTCGAGCACACCCAGGCCACGCCGCCGTCGTGGTCGATCACACCGGGGACCAGCCACCCCGATAGTTCACTGTTCAAGGCGGCAGCCTCCCCGGCCGGAACAGGCCATCGAGCAGGGCGGTCCACCCATCGCTGCACTGCGCCGTATCGAGAGGCGAGCACGGTGCCTGCCGCCGCGGCGGGGGCCAGCGCTGGCCAGCCGAACTCCAGTCCGATGATCGGGCGCGGCAGCTGCCCCGGATAGGCCATCATCATCTCCAGCCGCGAACTCAACTGCCCACCGATCACCGACCCGGCCCCCTCCAGCAGCTGTTTGGTGCCGATCCCCGCGCACACCACGACATTCGATGTGCTGATGCGTCCCTGCGCCATCTCAACGGCCCGGACGCCGCCGTCCTCGATCTCGATGCGCTGCGCGCCCGTGGCCACCGCGATCTCCACGCCCAGGGCTACACACCGTGCAGTGAGCTCTGCCAGCACAGCGCGGGTATCGATGATCAGCTCCCCGACCGCGCATCCCCGCACATCGCGACCCTGCTCACCGATGAGCTCGCGCAGCTGTCGAGCATCCACGCCGTGGTGGACGATGTCGTGGTGCCGCCACAGGGATTCATAGACCTGCAGGGTCTCCGAATTAGCGACATACCAACAGGATTCGGTGGTGATCAGGCATTCGGGGAACGACGACCGGTAGGCGGCTTGCGCCTGCTGGCAGGCGGTGACGATCTCCGGATGCCAGCGCGCGTAGAGCGCGCCGGAGTGGATCATGCCGTGATTGCTCGTCGTCGCCCCGGAGCCGAGCAAGCCACGTTCCAGCAGCACCACCTGCCAGCCCGCAGCAGCCAGCCGAACAGAGGTCATCAGCCCCGCGATCCCGCCGCCCACAACGACGCATCCGACCGTGCGTGTCATCTCCGACCACCTTCCATTCCTGGTTGGAAGACATCAGGCGCCGGGGGCTCACCGACCGGGCGCCTGCTTCGCCGCATCCTCATTGATCCGGTGAGACAGGAGTTTGGTTCAGGGCACATGCCCGGCGCCTGGTGCTGGATTCAGCCTGACGCGGCGAATGCTGTTGGGCGACAGCGTCGATCGGACCACCGGATGTGCAGAATCTGCGGTCGACACCACACCCGGCGGCCTACAGTGTGTCCGTATTGACGCAAATCGGCGCAGGTCAAGGGGTAGACATGGCCGAGGATTCGACCTTCGCGTGGAACACACCACAGTTCCGCGCCCTTTTGGCCGCTCGGCGTCCCGGGCGCGCGTTCATGCTCGTGCGCAAGGCGGCGGGTATGACCCAGGCCGGGTTCGGCGAGCTCATGCACTGGGACCGCACCCACGCCGGGCGGGTCGAACGCGACGAAGTCGCTACCATCTGCGACATCTACCAGATGGGCCGCACCGCCGATGCCCTGGGCATCCCGCGGCTCGCGTTACTGCCCGCCTTGCTCGAAACGCCCGACGTTGGGAACATCGAAATCACCGACAGCGAAGGAGCCGACGTGGACCGTAGGCAGTTCGGGCAGGCCAGCGCATTCATCCTCGCCGCCGCCCTCACCACCACCCCGGCCGCAGCGACCTCCCACGCTGCCACCGGCCAGCTCGTGGGAACCGACCACGTGCACCATTTCGCCGCAATCGCCGATCGGCTGTGGGCACACGACAACGACTTCGGCAGCGGCGGACTCGTCCAGACCGCGCTCGACCAGTTCACCATCGCCAAACGGCTGCTCGACCACGCCGACTACGATCCTCGCACCGGCACCGAACTAGCCGCTGTCGCAGGCAATCTCGGCTTGGTCAGCGGTTGGCTCGCCTACGACGGCGGCGACCAGACCACCGCCAGCGACTGCTACAAAGACGCGCTGATCCTCGCAGAACGCGGCGGCGACGACTCATTGGCCGCAGATATCATCGACGCCCTGCGGCAGCAGGCATGGACTGGTGGCCGGGTGCGTGAAGCCCTCCAACTGAGCCTGCGCGCCAGCGCCCGCAGCCGCCACGACCCCTCCGCCCGCCTGCAAGCCCTGCTCGCCGCCCGCGAAGGCGTCGCCTACGCTGCCGTCGGCGACCGCAGCCAATGCGAACGGGCACTCGCCGCCGCCTGGCGCCAAGTCGACCGCGGTCTCGACGACTCCAACGACCCCGTACGGCTGCACTACATCACCGAAGCCGAGATCCGCACCATCGAAGCCCACGCCCGCCGCTACCTCGGCCAGCATGACAAGTCCGTCACCATCTACCACGACAGCGTCACACGCGGCGCCCACCCACCCCGCGACGAAGCTTCCTACCGCGCCTACTACGCCGCCTCCCTCGCGCGCCTCGGCGATACCGCCACCGCCATCAACGAAGGACTCGCCGCGCTCACCATGCTCGACGGCCCGGTGACATCACCGCGACTGGTCAATGAACTGCGGCCCGTCTACATCGCCGCACAACAGACCCGCGGCGACGACGCCGACCACTTCCGAACACGATTCGACATCCTGGCCAGGACAGCGTAGATCGCTGGGCAACCACAGGCAGCCACCAGATCAGCGGACCCCTCCCAGATTCAGGCAGGTCCGCCGGCACACCCAGCACCGACTGACATTGGGTCGAAGAACGCTCCTGTCACCTACCGCACCGATCACTGTCACAATCGCCACCGCGACAGCCTCAACGAGGTCAAGGTCGAGTCATTCCATCAGCTATGGCTTGCGGTGGCGGCCGGCGTAGGGGTCTGCGTCCAGGTGCTCGAGGACAGTCTGAATCTTCTCCTGCACTTGGCCCAATGTCGCGGTGATGGCGTCGATCTTGTCGTGGTTGACAGAGCCGACGACAGATTCCTCGAGCTGGGGCTCGCCGGTGGGGGCAATGCCGTCACTGCGGAGGTGGTGGGAGTCGGGCCCGGCGGGCTGGTCGACACGCCAGCAGTCGTGCATGCCGATGGAGGCCAGCAGGTCGGCGATGGTGACGAGGTCGCCGTCCTTGTTGATGATGATGTCGCTGAGCTGCATGTCGGGTTCCTTCCTGAACAGACCGGTGACCCGGTCTCCTCGGCCTGAGACGACGTTGATGTCTATGAATCGGACCGCCGAACACGGCGGCGGTGGAGGAGAACTGAAAGATGTCGATGGGTTTGCCGCTCATCGCCTCCCAGCCGCATGGCCGTCGCCGCGGTAGAGCTGGTCGGCGTTGCCGCTGTCGGGACGTGGCGGCTGGTTCGATAACTGGCGAGATCCTGGACACAAGCTGGTGATCCGACTCGATCCTGTCCTCGCTCGTCCGGGCTCCTCGTGCCACGGTGGCGGACAGATGACTTCACTGCTACCTCACTCTGGCGGAGTTGAAGCCGCGTGCACGGGCGCGGCGTACCGCTGACCAGTTCACAGTCGAGGGCGCAGTAATACACCGAACCCATTGAGAAGCTGTGTGATTGGGCTGCTGATGCGTCGGGCGATCGGTGCCTTGGCAGGCAACTCGTCGGCTGCGAAGTGATGCCGTGGATCGGTCACCGCTGGCTGCCGCGGCCAGCCCTACACCATGGCGGTTGGCATGGCTCTGTCGTCGTGGGTGCCGCTGGAGGGGTTGAGCTGGTAGCGGCCTGCGCCGAGGGGGATCGATCGTTGGAAGACGTCGTGCTGGTAGGCGCCCCACTGTGTCTTCACCGACCATGTGACTTCGATGATCTCGGTCAGGTCGGGTAGGCGTGCGCCGGTGAGGTCGGCGTCGACGAGGATCGAGTAGTTGAGGTTGGCGCCACACAGATTCGCCCCGGACAGGTCTGCGTGCGCGAGGTGGGCGCGAGAAAGATGCGCACCACGCAGGTTGGCGTCCGGTAACCGGGCGCCGGACAGTTCCGCGCCGTAGAGCACCGCCTTCGACAGGATCGCACCGGACAGATTCGCCTTCGGCAGATGCGCCCAGGACAGGTCCGCCCCAGACAGGACAGCACCGGACAGGTCCGCGCGCGACAGGTCCGCGCCCGAGAGGTTCGCGCCGGTGAGGTTCGCACCGATCATCCGCGTGTACGGCAGGTGTGCACCAGACAGGCGGGCGCCGATCAACGCGGCGTTGGTCAGGTCCGCGGCGGTCAGGTCGGCGTCGGTGAGTTCGGCGCGGGAAAGGTCTGTGCTGAACAGTTGCGCCCGCATGAGGTTGGTGCCGAAGAAGTTCGCCCCGCGCAGCGGCATGCCCTCGAGGGTGCAGCAGGTCAGCTGCGCGCCGATCAGGTTCACCCCCGCCAGGTCCACATCCCGCAGGTCGGCGCCGCTGAGGTCGACCACGCCACCGGGCACACCACATCGCTTCGCGTGGGCTGCGTCGGTGTGCGGCTGCTCAGGGTCGGCGGCGGCATCGTTCAATAGCCCGTTCACCCGCAGCACCGGCAAGATCTGGCCGAGAGAAGTTTTCCGGTCCAACGGCGGGGCAGACTTCTGTTCACAGTCGGCTGCGCGCGCCCCCGCCTGTGCCCGCAACCGCTGCCGCGCGGACAGGACTGCCCACCCGCCGGCCTCCAGGCCGAGCGCTACCGCCGCAACGTATGGGTTCAGCGCGAACAGCAAGGCATCGGCCAGTATCACACCCCAGCCCAAGGCATTCGCCCGAATCGAGAGCGTGCGCACGATCCTGGAGATGGCCTCGGCCATCGCGGCGATCCGCTCGATGGACTCGTCTGTGGGTCGGTCCTCGTCTGCGTCCAAGGCGCGCTGCAGCCGCGCCCACCCGGCATCGCCGTCGCCGTCGCCGTATGCCTCGACGAAGAAGTCCCCCAGTTCTTCGAAAGCGTCGCCGATGGTGATCGACTCGACCGTGTTCACGTTCTCCCGGCTGTCGTTCATACCGTCACTTCTCCTACACCGGGGGTGGTCTTCTTCTGCTCCGCCGCCTCAGCATCGGCGAAGGTGATCTCATGCCCGTCGCGGTTGGCGAAGGTCCTGATCTTCGTACGCGCCGAACACCTGTGTGCCCGCACGGTTTTCACCGACGTACCCAACGCCTTCGCGATCGCCGCGTCGGATTCGTCCATGAACCACCCCAGAAACGCCACCCGGAACTCCCCCACCGTGAGCTTCCTGGACGCCACCGCGATGAAGCGCTGCACCAGGTCCCGGTCGAGTACCTGATCGAATTCCTCGCTGTCGCTGGCCGACAGCTTCCCCAGTGGGACATCGGATTCGATATAGGTGTCGCGGAAGACCAATTTGCTGTCCTTGCGCCACATCTCGACCACGCAGTTCTTGGCGACCTTGATCAGAAGGGCCCTCTGCTGATCCTCGGTCTTGCGTTCCAGAGCCGGGCCGTAGGTCTTGAACACCCGCAAGAACACCTCATGCTCAAAGTCGTCGGCGCGGGCACCGTCCCCGCACAACGCGATCAGCAGATGCCGCCGTACAGAACCGCGGTGAAGTCGATACAGTGCCTCGAAGCGCTCACGATTCGGTTTCGTCAGCCGGTCATTCGTCATACCGAGGACAGCTCCCCCACTGGTGACAACACTGATGGCAATGCTGGTGGGCAGCGCAGCTCACCCGCTGCAGCGCCCACCTCGACGACGCACCCCGACATCGAGGCAACTCGGCGGGCAACACGAACCGCGCAGCCCCCGATAGGCGCTTCCGGCAAGGTCGTTGGGATCTCGATGTGCTTCGAGCAACCGACAACACTCAACCAGATCACGCCCGGCTCCGCGACGAGCACGAACGATAGCGGGGTTTCGCTCCATAGGGCGTGGATCCCGGGCAGCACGGTCATGACAAGTACACGCACCAGCACCGAAAAACATAAAGATCCGCAGGTCATGAGAGTGCCGGGAGAACTGCGCTGGCTCGCTTCAACGGCATCGGGTGCTAGCACATGTCCCGCGTAGTCTCGGGGCCAGCATGCGAGCTATCGATGGCTATGACGCGACAAATCCGGCGGCCGATGCCGAGGGGTCGTTGGATGCGCTCGGTGAGCCAACCGCAGCGGTGGTCGGCATCGACGGGGCACCGCCTACCAGCGAGGCGACGATCCCGGCCGGCACCAGGATTTGCGGGGATTACACCGGTTACGGTCGTTGCCGTCGGTTAGCCGCGCACTCGGAAGCGCTCGCCTGATACCTTCCCAGGCCCAGGTAGCGCAGTCCGGCTCTGCGCGGGCCTGACGGATCGAGGCAGTTACGGGTGTCGAATACGAGGTCTCCTGCCATCGATGCGGCGATCTGGGTCCAGTTGAGTGTGTGGTAGTCGGGCCAGTCGGTGAGGAGTACGAGTGCATCGGCGCCGTGAGCTGCACCGACTGGGTCTGCGGCACATTCGAGTTCGTCCTGGTCGTCGAGCTGCGCTGCGGGGTCGCGCGCTGTGACGTGGGCGCCGCGGCGGACTAGCGTTGTCGCGATCTGGATCGCCGGCGAGTGGCGATGGTCGTTCGTTCCGGGTTTGAAGGTCAGTCCGAGTACGCCGATTCGAGTGTTGTCCAGCCCTCCGAGTTCGTCGTGGATGCGGTTGACAATGTGTTGTTGGTGTTCGGTGTTGGCGTGTATGGCGGCGTCGAATACGGCGAAATCGACTCCGGCTGTTTTAGATTGGTGGGCCAGAGCGGTGGCGTCTTTGGGTAGGCAGGGACCGCCCCAGCCGGGGCCGGGTTGGAGGTGGTCGCCGCCGATGCGCTGGTCGGCGCCCAGGATGTGGGTGATGTCGGTGACGTCGGCGCAGAGTTGGTCGCACAGGCGGGCGATGGAGTTGATGAAAGACAGTTTGGTGGCGAGGAAGGCGTTGGCGGCGTATTTGGCCAGTTCCGCAGATGCCGGGTTGGTGGTGATGATCTCGGTGCGGATCGCGTCGTAGAGGCTGGCGATGCGTTTGGCCGCGGCTGGGTCGTGGCTGCCGAGGACAATCCGGGTTGGGTGGAGGAAGTCGTAGACGGCGTGTCCTTCGCGCAGGAACTCGGGGTTGGCCACGGTCGAGAGGTCGTCGCGGCCGAGGAGTGCGGTGATCTTGTCGGTAGTGCCTACGGGCACTGTGGATTTGGTGGCGATCACGGTGCCGGGAGCGAGTTGGTGCCGGAGATGGGTGAGGGTGGTGTGGATTGCGGCCAGGTCGGCCGATCCGTCCGGTCGGGCCGGGGTTGGTAGGCACAGCATCACGATGTGGGCGTGGGTGGCGGCGGTGGGATCGGTGTCGAAATGCAGTGTTCCGGCGGCGAGTCCGTCCCGCAGCATGGTGGTCAGGTCTGGTTCGGCGAGGTGTGTGCGGCCGGCGCGGAGCGCGGTGATGATGTTCGGGTCGTTGTCGATGCAGATGACGGTGTGGCCGAGTGAGGCGAGGCAGACGGCGGTGGTGAGCCCGACGTAGCCTGCTCCGAAGACGGCCACGTGGTGGGTGGAGGTCATGTGGTTCTCCGCGGCGGTGGGGCGGTGGGCGGAAGGGTGCGGCCGGTGGCTCGGGCGGCGGGGGTGAGTCGGTCGAGGTAGGTGCAGTGCTCGATGACTTGGTGGTCGAGGTCGGTCAGCGGGCCGTAGGTGGTGAGGAAGGCTGCTTCGAGATCGGGGCGCTGGCGCCAGTAGCGGTCGGCGAGGCGCACAAGGTCGCGGGCGGCCAGGTCGAGGCGTGCGTGCTCGAGGTCGATGACGGACAGGGTTCCGGTGGGGTCGCGGATGAGGTTGCGTGGGGTGAAGTCGAGATGGCACGGCACTGCCGCGATGTGACCGAGGGCTGCGAGGCCGCGCAGGTGTGCGCGGATGGTGCGGCGTTCCCGGGCAGGTAAGTGGGGGTCGGCGAGATGGAGCCACTGCTCGCCGCGCTCAGCCAGCCACCCGGTTGTGTCGACGGTGTCGGTGGCGGGCTCGGCGGCATGCCAGGAGGCCAGCAGTGCGCCGGCTTGCTGGTAGGCGTCGAGTTCGCGCTCGATCGGCAGGCTGAGCTGGTCCAGCGGTTGGCCGGGTAGCGCGGTGATGATGATGGCCGGTGGATTGTCGATGTGGGCGAGCAGGCGAGGGACGCGGCCTTGGACGGCTGGTGCCCATTGCTGGTAGGCGTGCAGTTCGTTGGTGTGCCGGTCGAGACTGCGGTGTGCTTTGACGATTACCTCGCCGTGCGTAGTAGCCGCCTGTAGCACAGTGGTGTTCTGGTGGCCGCGGTGTTCGCGGATCGGTCGGCTGTCCGGGTCCAGGTGGCGTCGGCAGAGGTCGAGCAGCTCGGCAGCGGAGGTCACGCCGGGTCCTGGGTCAGGTGGTTGGTGTCGTTGTGTGCGGTGAGCATCCATACCGGCTGCCCGAGCCGGTTGACGTGCAGTTGCCATCGGGTCAGGCATGCGTGATCGGTGGTGAACCGCGCGCGCTGGCATGTCCCTGGTGGCAGGCCGAGGAGCAGGGTATGGGCAGCTTCGATCGTCTCTCCGTGGGCGAGGATCAGGATGCGCTGCTGTGGGTGGTCTGCGATGATGCGGTCGAGTGCACCGGCGGCGCGGTTCAGGTAGCTCGACCACGATTCGGCTCCATCGGCGTAGGGGCGGTCTGGGTCGTGTTGCGGCGGACCGCCGAATGCGTCTTTGACGGCTCGCCACGGCTGGCCGTCAGCGCTGCCGTGGTCGGCGCCGCGCAGTTCCGGGTCGACGATCGGGTCGATTCCGAGCGCTGAGGTGACGATGGCAGCTGTTTCACGAACCCGCCGGCGGGGCGTGGTGTAGGCGACGTCGAACGGGTGTATGGCGTGTTCGTCGGCGAGACGTGTGGCGAGTTGTTGGACTTGGCGGCGGCCTCGGTCGGTGAGGCCGATGCAGCCACGTTCGCCGCCGACGATGCCGCGGGCGTTGCAGACGGCTTCGCCGTGGCGGGCGATCAGGAGTTCGGTCGTGACGGTCATGGGTGGCCTCCCCGGGGTTGACGAGTCGGGATCGGATGGTGCCCTGAGCGACCGCCGTCGAGGGTGACGGCGGAGATCATCGGGGCCCGACCGCCGATCTGTTGAGCGGATGTCCGATGGGTGTGGCGCCCTCCGGGTGCAGATCAGGCGATGGTGGATGGTGGTGGCCACGGCCTCATGTCGTCCCAGCTGTGCCGGTAGCCGTTGCGGTGGAGGTAGGGCTTGGTCAGCTGGTGGTGGATCTCGCTGTAGTGCCGTAGCTGTGCGAGCGAGCAGGAAGCCCTGTTGGGCGCGGTGTGGTGGTTGTAGATGGCGAGCGCTTCTTCGACGACGCTCGAGGCGATCCGTCCGTGGGTCATCGCCGTGCTGACGATCAGTTTGGCCAGGTCGTAGCCGAACGGCGCCAAGGTCAGGTCGTCGAAGTCGATGATCG
>NZ_BDBA01000135.1 GCF_001612745.1 Nocardia amamiensis NBRC 102102
ATCACGAGGTCTTGCGGACCCGGCAGGCAATCACCGAGGTGTTCGAAGACCAGCACGTTCTCGGCCGCCTCGAGCAGTGCCGGGACTCGCACCCCGAGTCCGGCCAGCCACGCGTGGTGGGCTGCCGCCGCGGCGGCGCGTGCCGGGTCGCGGTAGCGCTTGATGTATACCGGCGCGGTCATGGCGCCACCGCCACGACATAGGTGACCGTCGACGTCGCGGCGACCGGCCGATCCGGAATTCGACGACGTAGTTCGCCGGCCAGTCTCGTGGGATCTCGGAGCTGTTCGGGCAGTAGGTATTTCGGTGATGTCGTCACATACGCGGCGAGAGCGTCGAGGCTGTCGAATCGGAACTCGTGCCGTTGGTGCACGATGTCGTCGACGGTGAGGCTGTCCGATACGATTCGGGCGGCGTTTCCGCTGTGGAATGCCTGGTAGAGGCTGGGGCGCGTGGCCGCGGCGGTGTCGAGTCCGGTGGTCGCGATGATCTCGTCCAACTCGGCGTAGCTGTCGGCCGACTTGGTGACCAGCACAGCTGTCCCGTCGGGTTCCAGGCACCGGGCGATCTCGGCTACGGCGGTCTGCGGGTGCGGCGAGTGGTAGAGGCAGAACGCGGCCACGGCCAGGCTCAGACAGCCGCTGGGTAGGGGCATTCGATGGAAATCCGCGCATATCCCGGTGAGGACGTGCCCAGCGTGTCGTGTGCGAGCTGCCGCGATGTCGAGCAGCGCCTGCGACCGGTCGAGGGCAAGCAGCCGTCGTGGCCGCAGGTCGGCCGCCAGCCGGAGTGTGGTGGTTCCGCGTCCGCAACCGATATCGCAGATGGTGTGCGGGTGGGTGACGCGCTGTGCGGCGAGTTCGACGATGGTGGCTGCCGCGTCTTCGCCGCTGATCTTCGCCGTGTGCAGCGAGCGAGTTCGTTGTGTGAGGCGCGTCGCCGAACTGTAGAGGGACTCGGCGACGAAGTGGGGGTCGGTGAACGGGGTGGCGGGCATGGACAGGTCGCCTCCCGGGCGATAGGTCAGGTGCGGGCAGAGCGTTCCGCGTGCAGGGTTCGCAGGAACCGCGCGGTATCGCGGCGGCTGGACAGGGTGATCAGGTGGATGTGGGTGCCGTGCTCGGCGATCAGCCGCTGCACTTTCGGTCGCATGGTCTTGCGGTAGGCCCAGACGTAGCGGACGAAACTCCAGCTGATGCGGTCGTAGACGCCGTTGGTGTGCTGTCCGCCGCGGTAGCGCAGCCGTCGTTGCAGGATGCCGAGCAGGCATGTCGCGGCGGGTAGGTCGAGGAAGATCACGGTGTCGGCGGCTTGGAGCCGGATCGGGAGGGTGCCGGCGTAGTTTCCTTCCAGCAGCCAGCGAGGCCGCGCGACCAGTTCGCGTTGCCGGTCGGCGAACTCCTCCTGCGGCATGGGGTTCCAGTCGGCGTCGTAGTAGATGCTGTCCAGGTGGGTCAGCGGCACGTCGAGCAGGGCGGCGAGTTGGTTCGCCAGGAACGTTTTGCCGGAGCCGCCGCAGCCGAGGATGGCGATCCTGTCCATGCGTGCAGACCTTAGCGGGCCACCATCCGGGTTGGGCCGCAGAGCGTCGGTCATGGTGCGATCACCTGCGCGTGTCGGGTGTTGAGCAGCGTGTCGAGCGTGTCGAGTTGCCGTGACAGCCGAAAGGCCGACAGCCGCGTGAGGCATTCGGTGAGCAAGGCGACATGGCGTGATGTCGTGGCGAGAGCGCGCAGTTCTGTGATCCGGTGTGCGGCGGTCACGCCGTCGTGGATGTGCAGCTGTGTGGGCGCGAACGTCTGAGCGCTGCGGATCGAGGTCGGGACGAGGGGCACGCATCCGGCGGTGACCGCCTCGATGATCCGCTGTGTCATCTGCCCTGCGGTCGCGTACCGGTCGGGGACTAGCAGGATCGTGGCCAAGGCCCGTCCGTAGATCTCGGCGACCTCGGTGAACGGGACGCGGCCGGTGAACCACACGTGCGGCCAGCCCGCGGTGTCGGTCCACTTTCCGGCGACCAGATGCTGGTGCGCGGCGGCGGCTGGCGCGAAGTAGATGCCGAAAGCATGGTCGCGGTCGTACTGGTTGCCGACATAAGCGAGTTCCAGATCGCGACGCCGAGCGCACAGCGTGGCGGGATCGGCGGTGTCCAAGACGGTGTCGTCGACAGGGAACAGCAGCGGGACCGCTCCAGCGGTGGGATGCAGCGCCGCCTCGCAGACGACGACGTTGGTCGACGATCGGATGGGGTCGTCGGCGGGGAGTTGGCGGTCCTTGTCCCAGAGGATGATTCGGGTGCCGCGGCGGGCGTAGTGGTTGACGAGTTCGTCTTGCCGGTGCAGATCGCAGGTATGGCTCGTGGCGCCACAGGCGGTCGTGTTGCGGCCCGGGATCGGCCAACGCCACTCCAGGAACAACACGTCGATCGCTGGGAACCCCGGATCCCACCGATATTCGTCGGTCAGGTCGAGTCGTGCTTCGACGTAGTCGCGGTTGGCTTGCAGGAATACCACATCGTGCCCGCGGGCGCGTAGTCCGTCGATGAGGACTCTGCGATGGCTGCGGCCTCCGTCGGGTGTGTCGACGATGCCGGGCCCGAGGAATCCCCAGAAGCTGTAGCCGATCAGCATTTCGTGATCCACCAACCTTCGAGCATCAGCGCGTCGAGGCCGCTGCCGATGAGGCAGTCCAACGCCATGTCGGGCGTGCCGCAGATCGGTTTGCCTTTCACATTGAGCGAAGTGTTGATCAGCACCGGCACCCCGGTGATATCGGCGAACTCACCGAGCACCTCGGCGAGGAAGGGGTTCTGGTCTGCGGTGACGGTCTGCACGCGCGCGGTGCCGTTGGCGTGCACCACGGCACCGATCTTGTTCCGCGTCAGCTCGGTGACACCAGAGGCGAACGACATGTACGGCGCGGGCTGGCCCAGCGTGAAGTACTGCTGCGCCGCCGACGCCAGTACCACGGGCGCGAACGGCCGAAACGGCTCCCGGAATTTCACGGTCGCATTCAGCCGGTCGACGACATCAGGCAGCAGCGGCGAGGCAAGTATGGATCGGTTGCCGAGCGCGCGCGGGCCGGCTTCCGCTCTGCCGTGGAAGAGTCCAACGATGCGGCCCTCGGCCAACTGCCGGGCGAGGACCCGAGCGGGTTGGTCCGGACGCTGCGCTGTCAGGCCAGGGCGTGGAACCTTCGGAATCCTCACACCGGCGTAGGAAGGCCCCAGGTAGCCGCGGTGTTCGACAGCCAGCGGAAGCACGGCTGTGTTGGCCCTGTGGGTCTCGATTCCGGCGCCGATGGCGGTGCCCGAGTCGCCCGGAGCGGGTGGAACATGCAATTCGTCGAACAGCCCGGAGTCGATGATCTTCGCGACGGCAACGCAGTTGGCCGCGACGCCACCACCGACGCAGAGCAGTCGCGAACCCGTCAGGGCGCGTGCGCGCCGGGCCAGGTGGAGCATGATCTGCTCGGTGCGCTGTTGCAGAGCGGCGGCCAGGTCCTGGTGCACCTGGTCGACAGCGGAATCGTTGCGCCGAGGCGGGCAGGTCGCGGCGATGAACGCTTCGCTGACCCGCGGGTAACGGCTCGACAGCACCCGCAGCGGGATGAGCGTCGGATCGACGGTGAACTCGTTCTCGGTCAAGGGTATGGCGCGGGCGAACAACTCAGCGAACCGGCCGGGATCGCCGAGTGCTGCCAGCGCCATCACGGTGCCTTCCTCGTCGCCGCGGCGCCACCCCAGGTGCTCGGTCACCGCGCCGTAGACGTAGCCGAGAGATGCGGGGTCCGTGGTCGATTCGATGATTCGGTATCGGGCAGGAGTGCGTGTGGCGTGGCCGATCGTGGTCGTGTGGGTCTCGCCGAGGCTGTCCACGACGAGCACTGCCGCCTCGTCATAGCCAGCAGAAGCGAAGGCGTAGAGGCCGTGCGCGCGATGGTGGGACACAGCATGCGCCCGCGCGTGGGGAAACCGCTTGGCCAATTGCTGGATTCGGGACCGTGTCCGAGCGGCCACACGCATGAAGCTGGCGGCGCGCGGAAGCGCACGAGCCCGGGTGTCGGGCCCCAGCAGGTGACCTGGCAGCTGTTGCAGGGCGGTGAGGTATCGGTGCGGCTGGAAGTTGTAGGCCACGACGTCGATGTCGTTCGGCGTCAACGCGTGCTCGGCGAGCAGCCAGTCCACGGCGCGTTCGGGATAGGTGCTGGTGTGCTTGTCGCCGGTCAGCCGTTCCTCTTCGACGAATCCGCTCAGCCGGCCGTCGATCAGCAATGCGGCGGCCGAGTCGTGGGTGTAGGAGCACAATCCCAGGACACGGGCCGATGAGGCGGTTCGCGAGATCATCCGAGCGGCCCCGCTATGCCGGCCATCAGCGCGGTTTTCGCCGACAGGTGCTCATACCAGCGTTCGAGGGCGCGGCCGAGATCATCCTGCACGCCCGCAGCCATCGTCCGTGCGGCGAGGCGATCACCATCCGCCCATCGCAGATAGCTCGCCATCACGGTGGCAAACGACGCCCACATCGGGGACTCGGTCCCCGGCTCGCGTCCGGCGATCACGGTGTCCAGCACGGTGCCGAGGTCATCCCAGGCAACCGAGATCGGCGGCATCGACGGCGAGGCGGTCGGCGCGGCATCCAGATGGTGTGCGGCGGTGACATGCTTGTCGTACAAATGCAGCGAGTCGACGAAATGGTGGTACTCCCCCAATGCGACTCCGAGCCACCCGGCGAGCAACTCCTGCAGGATGGTGGCCGCGAAAAGGTCGTACGGGAACCCCAGCCACAGATCTTGGCTGCGCATCGTGGTGTGCATGTGTAACCGATTGTGCCGGATGAAGAACCGATAGCCGAGCGTGCAGGGAACATCGCGGTGACCACGGGTATCACGTTCGGGGTCGAACAGCTGGATCACGGCCTGGCGAGAATCGCGATCTCGGGTGAGGATGTCGCGGACCCGGTCGAGCTGATCGATGCGTCCACGCCAGCGGCGCATCCGTGGCCCGTACGCGCCTTGCAGGCGTCCGTCATCGCTGTAGCGGGACAGCGTCCGGTTGTAGCGGAAGATCCAGGGATCGTCGGACCCCGACAGAATCCACAATGTCTCCGCCACCGCGAACGCCGGATTGATCACCCGCGCGGGTGGCAGGTCGACCAGTCGGCGCCGCGGATTCCTCAGATGCAGGTGAGCACCGAGAACCTCGGTGGTCGCCATTCCGCGCGGGCTCACATCAGCTCCGTTGCGACACACCGCAGTGCAGGTCGCAGCGAACAACTCGTTCGCCGAGTCAGCGGTCACACTGAACATCGAGACTCCTTCATGTACTTCGGCAGCAATGAAACCCTCGTCGGTGCAGGCAGACTCGCCAACCAGGCCGCTTGTCGTCGCATGCCCTCCTCCAGACCGACAGTCGGCCGATAGCCGAGCAGATGTCGCGCAAGACCAAGATCGGCACCAGTAGCGGCGGCATCGCCGTCCTGCTCCGGCATCCGCCGGACCGGCACCGCCCGCCCTGTAACGCGCTCAGCGAGTTCGAACACCTCACGCATCGATGTGCTGGCTCCACCGCCGACATTGACGACCACACCGCCGACATCGGCATGCGCGGCGGCGAGGGTCGCGGTGACGATGTCGTGGATGTAGGTGAATTCCCGGCGCTGGCTGCCGTCTCCGAACAGCGGAACCGGTAGGCCCAACATGGATCCCAGCAGCGCCTGGTTGATGCCCATGCCTGGCCGCTGGCGTGGTCCGTACACGGTGAAGTACCGCAGCGCTACAATGCTGAGCGAGGTGTCCCGGCGCCGGGCGTGTGCCAGGCACAGCCCTTCGGCGGCGAGCTTGCTCACCCCGTACGGCGACAACGGCGCGGTGGGGTCGGATTCCCGGCTGGGGCGATCGGTGTCACCGTAGACGCTGGATGAGGACGCCAGCACCAGCCGCCGCACCCCGGCGTTTTCGCACACGGTCACGAGTCGCTGGGTAGCGAGGATGTTCGACCGCACGTAGTCGTCGAACCGGCCGCCCCAGGAGTCGCGGACCCCGGACACGGCCGCGAGATGGAAAACGGTGTCGGCCTCAGCGACGAGTGTCGACAGGTCGGCCTCGGCGAGATCGAGCAACTGCAGCCGCAGCCGTGGATGGCGGCGGGCGTGCGCGAGGTTCACACACGCGATCGGGTCACGGGCATCGCGGCGATCGGCGGCCGAGACCTCGTAGCCGCGTTCGAGCAGCACGTCAACGAGGCTGGAGCCGATGAACCCCGCCGCGCCGGTCAC
This sequence comes from Nocardia amamiensis NBRC 102102, assembly GCF_001612745.1. GTDB lineage: Bacteria > Actinomycetota > Actinomycetes > Mycobacteriales > Mycobacteriaceae > Nocardia > Nocardia amamiensis. The sequence continues at coordinate 6,276 of NZ_BDBA01000135.1, forward strand.
CACAACACGGGCCGGTGCGGTGCAGTCGGTGTTTTCCACGCAGGTATCGTCGCCTCGGCGACCACCGCGACGCTAACAACTGACTGCTGTACAACAGCCAGTTGTATGAGGGCTCAATCCAATTGGGAGACCGCGAGACGAAGCGCCGCCACTCCGGCAGCCTGAACGGGATGATCGGCGAGGAAGCGCTCCACTTGGTCGGTCGTGAACGGCTGCAACTCGAGTACCCGCCCTTCGGCATTGCTGGTGACAGTGGCGCCGAACAAGGAGTCGAAGACCGGTCCGTCGATGACGACCGCGGTCAGCAGATCGGTGGCATAGCTCAGTGGATCGACACCGAGGCCGAGGCAGTACGCCGTGACGGTTCCTTCCCGGCGGGCTCGCTCCATGCGGGCGGCGAACTCCCAGGAGGTGTAGTCGATGGGTGCCTCTTCGCTGCCGTGGTCCTCACTTACACCGCACAGCTCCTCCGCGAACTCGCGAACCATGCTGCGCCACAAAGAAAAATCGTTGCTCGCGTTCCACTCGGCGTACCCGGATGGCTGGAAGATCCCTACCGGAACCACCTGGTACATCCCTCCGGCATGCCCCACCTTGCGGGGGTCACGCCAATGCAGCAAAAACGATCTCGCACCGGAATCGGCGTCGCGGCGGATCGTCAATGTGCTGATGGCCAGGTTGGCCGGACGCTGCGTGAGATCGCATGGATCCGCGATGGCCGATCGAACCCCTCCGGAGCCGGTCGCGTGTCCGCGGTGCGCCGAGGCGAACTCGTGGGCTGCGGCTTCGCCGACGTTGACGCCGTCGAAGTAGTGGCCTATGCCGAACCGCATAGTTGGTGAGCTCGTGGACAGGTCGGCGGACAAGAGGCGGTAGGTCGGTCGATTCTCGAACACAGCCGGAGCGGCGATCTCGCCGACGGCTTCGGCGTAGGTTTCGTACGGTTCACCGCTCTCGCGGATCGGGAGAGCCGATGACGGCAGCGAGGCCGCTGACGCCCCCGATGTTTCAGGCGACCACTCGAGCGCAATGCTCTCCAGCCGCAATGGAGCGGCCGGTGTCCATTCGCGGCGAGTCAATAAGGCCGAGTCGCCGGCCCGGAGCGCGCGTGGATAATTCGCCGCCGCGGCAGTGTCCAGTGCAGATCTTTGTTCTCGCAGGTAAGCGCGGGTACTCACCCAAGCCCGTTCGCTTGCTGTCAGTCTGCGGGTATCCGCGCCCATACCTTGCTCCCCGAGGTCGTCAGCCGATCACGCTGTTCCGATGCTGCCATGCCAACGCCAAGCAGGCCGCACCAGGCGCGGCGATCGGTTCACTCGTCAGCAGCCGTTGGACCGCCTCCCCGGTGAACGGGACACCGTCGGCAGCGCGGCCGTCACCGATCGCCACGACCTCGCCTTCCTCGTTGAACTGCACCGTGGTCCCGAAAATGTCATCGAAGACATCGTCATCGACAACGACAACGGTCAAGATCGTCGCCGCCAAAGTCAGCGCATCCACGCCCATTCCCAGCAGGTGACAGCTCAGCTTGCCCTTCTCCCGTGCGGCACCGAGCTGCTGATACAGCGACCAGCGGTCGTAGTCGATCGCCTCGCTACGGCTGCCATCGTGCTCCGGCCGCCCCAGCAACTCCTCCGAGAATTCTCGGACCATATTGCGCCACAGCGAGAAGTCGTTGCGCCGATCCCACAACGCCACGCTCGACGGCTGAAACTCCCCGGCCGGTATCACGTCATAGACACCCGCCGCGGTCGCCACACGCTCGGGATCACGCCAATGCAGCAGAAACGACGGCGCGGACGGATATCGGCGCAACCGAATCGTCAACGTCGTGATCGCTGGGATCACCGCACGCCACAACGGATCGAACGGATCACCGATCATTTCGCGAAACGGCAGCCGACCACTCAGATCCGCCGCCGTGCACGGCCCGGAATCCATGCACACTGCAGCCAGCTCGTGAGCAAGCGCCTCGGAGACGTCGAGCTTGTCGAAGTAGGCAGCCAACCCGTGCTCGACCTGGCCACCCTGCTGATGTGGCTTTGAGGACGGACCCTAGTGCAACTGGAAACGCAGGAATGCCCACAAGCACGGGTCTGTCAATCTAACGGCTCTTGTGCACTTCCGGTGGTGATTCGGTGATCTTGACGGCACGATGTTGCGGTGTGCGAGGTGAATGTGCCTGCTGCCATGGTGTTTTCGGGGTTGTCACCGCTGGTGGTGGAGGATGTGGTCGACGAGGGTCGTGAGGTTGTGGTGTGGGCACGAACGCCCGACGATCCGGCGGCGTGTCCGGGCTGTGGTGCCAGGTCCACGCGGGTGCACGGCTATCACTGGCGCAGACTCGCCGACGTGCCGCTCGACGGGCGTCCGGTGACCGTGAACGTGCAGGTCCGCCGGTTGGTCTGCCCAACCGCAGGCTGTCGCAGCAACACCTTTCGCGAGCAGGTAGCCGGTGTTCTGGAACGCTACCAGCGCCGCACCACACGTCTGACCTGCCAGGTGCGGTCGGTGGTGCGCGAACTTGCCGGACAGGCCGGCGCCCGGCTGCTGGAACGGCTGTCGGTCCGGTTGTCCCGAAATACCGCCGTGCGGGTGCTGCTGGGAATACCCTTGCCGCATAGGCCGATTCCGGCGGTGGTCAGCGTCGACGATTTCGCGTTGCTGCGTCGGCACCGGTACGCCACGGTCGTGATCGACCCGGTTACCCACGACCGCATCGAGGTCCTATCCGACCGTAAGTCCGCCACCCTCGCCGCGTGGCTGGCCGGGCACACGCAGATCACGACGGTCGTGCGAGACGGTTCCACGACCTATGCCGAAGCCGTGCGTCGTGCACGACCTGCGGCAACCCAAGTTTCGGACCGCTGGCAGTGCGCCATGAGGCGCCTGGTTGTATCCCCGCCTCAGGCGGGAGGAACTCGGAAGGAGGTTCTTGGGTTCGATGGCTTACCTGGAGCCGAAAGGTGAAGGGGACAGCAGCATGCCATTGAAGCGGCGGCCGTGCTCAGGCGTTGGAGACGGGGCGTCGTGGAACCCGCGTGATAAGACGAAAGCTGAACTGCCTGAATCCCAATCCCCAGTTGATGGAAGGTCGCATCCGTCGGAAATTCTACGCCCGAAGCCGACGCCGCGCTCTGCCCCGGTCTGGTGCCATGGGCCAAGGGCAACTTCCGGAGCGCGGAACGATGCCCAATGAGGGCATTGAAGGGGATGAGTGGGACGTCTACGTCACGCTGTCACGTACAGCCAGGACGAACATGGGATCGCCTACGGGACGCGAGTCCTACGGCGACGGAGGCCTCATAGTAGTCGCCGGAGTCACGCCCGGCCGAGGAGGACGGGAAAGCCGTCCGCATGGGCGAAGGGGGCCAGGTGATTCGGACATCGAACGATCGGGAGGTATGCGTAATGCAGAGCGCCGAAACGGTTCTCGGTGTCCTGCGTGAACGCGGCAGGGCTGGCCTGCCGTTGGAGCAACTGTATCGGCAGTTGTTCAACCCGCAGTTGTATCTTTTGGCCTACGGGCGCATCTACGCCAACAAGGGAGCGATGACGCCTGGGGTCACCGGGGAAACCGTGGACGGCATGTCGATGGACAAAATAGACCGGATCATCGAGGCGATGCGCCACGAGCGCTACCGTTTTCGCCCGGTCCGGCGGGTGCACATCCCGAAGAGAACGGGAAGACCCGCCCACTCGGGATGCCGACATGGTCGGACAAGCTGGTCGGTGAGGTGGTGCGACTCCTGCTGGATGCCTACTACGAACCGACGTTCTCCGACCTGTCCCACGGATTCCGTCCCGGCCGGGGCTGCCACACCGCGCTGCGGAAAGTGGCCAGAACCTGGACCGGGACAACATGGTTCATCGAGGGAGACGTCGCCGACTGCTTCGGGAGCTTCGATCACGGAATCATGCTCTCGACGCTGTCGGAGAAGATCCGCGATAACCGGTTCCTGCGGCTGATGCGTAACATGCTCGAGGCCGGATACCTGGAGGACTGGGTCTGGAACGCGACACTGAGCGGGGTTCCGCAAGGCGGCGTGGTGTCACCCGTGCTCTCCAATATCTATCTGCACCGGTTGGACACATTCGTCGAAACGGTTCTCATCCCGGAATACACCCGAGGGCGAATCCGCAAACAGGACACCGCCTATGCCAGGGTGCGTGCCGCCAGAGACCGGGCACACCGGCGCGGCGACCACGCGCAAGCGCGGGAACTACGGCGGCAACTGCGCAGCATGCCCAGCGGGGATCCGCGTGATCCCGGTTTCCGGCGGCTGCGCTATGTCCGCTACTGCGACGACACCCTGCTCGGGTTCACCGGACCCAGAGCCGAGGCCGAGGAGATCAAGAAGCGCCTGACGACGTTCCTGCGTGACGAACTCACACTGGAACTGTCGCAGGACAAGACGCTGATCACGCACGCCCGCACCCAGGCGGCGAAATTCCTCGGCTACGAGATCACCGTGCTGCACAACGACGGCAAGCACACCCGCGGCAAACGCAGCATCAACGGCGTTGTGAGCCTGCGGGTTCCGTCTTCGGTGATCAAGGCCAAGCAAGCCCCATACCTGGCGCGCGGCAAACCCGAGCGCAGGGCCGATCTGCTGAACGAGGACGACCACACCATCGTCAGCGTCTACGGAGCAGAATGGCGGGGCATCGTCCAGTACTACCTGCTAGCCGGGAACGTGGCTCGCCTCTACCGGCTGCAATGGGTGGTGGAGACCTCGCTGCTGAAAACCCTGGCCAACAAGCACCGAGCATCGGTGTCGAAGATGGCGCGCAAGTATGCGGCCACCGTCATCACGCCCTACGGGCGACGCAAGTGCTTCGAGGCCAGAGTCGAACGCAGCGGCAGGAAACCGCTGGTCGCACGGTTCGGTGGTATTCCACTCAGGCGGCAACTAGACGCGGTCGTCACCGACCGCGTCCTGGTTCCCGGCATCGTCCGCTACACGCAGCTGATCGACCGGCTGCTGGTGAACCGGTGCGAGATCTGCCAACGCACCGAGAACATTTCGGTGCATCATGTTCGGAAACTCGCAGACCTCGACCGGCCGGGACGGCCACAACCGGCATGGGCGGAGCTGATGGCCAAGCGCAGGCGCAAGACCCTCGTGGTCTGCCGAGCTTGCCACGACAACATCCACGCCGGACAACCGACACCGCGACTCACGTCGTAATCGCTGGAGAGCCCGCCGCGGTGAAAGCCGCACATCGGGTTCGGGCTGGGGGTCGCCGGAAAAGGAACCGCATCAGCGGGAACCTCGCCGGCGGCCCACCAGTACTCTGTGGCAC
>NZ_BDBA01000136.1 GCF_001612745.1 Nocardia amamiensis NBRC 102102
ACTGGCCTCGGCCGACCCCTACCGCGCTGGCGGGTATCTACCGGGCCCTGCCGAGTCCTACGGCGGCGTTCCCGGGCCGCTACCCGGTGCGGCCGCCCCGGAGGCTGCCCGCCCCGGTGACCCGAGCGCCGGGACCGGGCAACCGGCTGCGGATGGCCCGCAAGCCGCTGGGTGCATCCCACCGGGCACCGGCACTCCCACACCCGGACACGACACCGCCCCCGGCGCATCCGCACACACCGCACCCGGCGCACCCGCACCCGCGACGCCGGACACCCCCGCCCACGAGGCTGCGCCCGACGGGGATCTCGAATCCGCCTTCAGACCCGAGCCCGAACCTGCCAACGAACCCCAACCCGCACCTGCCCCTCCGCCCGGCATCACCCTGCCCTTCGGCATCGTCATCCCCCTCCCCGCCCCACCACCTGCACCGGCGGCTTGATCGGCCCCGGGCGCACGGCTGCAGACGGTCCGGCTCGCCCGAATGCCGAAGGGGTGATGTCGTGCGTCGCTGGGCAGCCCGGATGCGAGTGGATAGAGCTTCACCCCAGGCATCAACCATGACGCGTGCGCGGCATTGGTATCCGAGGGGCGAACTGGGCCAATCGTTGGCTAACCCCGTAACGAACCTCTATTAAGAGCATTCGATTCGAGGTGAACTCATGCGGGCCACAATCGGAATATCAGCGCATAAGGGGCGAGCGATCCTGGTCGCAGCGGCCATCGCCGCGTTGGCGGGCGGAGCCGCGGTCGCGGTCGTGCAGGCGCCCGAAGACAGACCGGCAAACACCGAGATCCGCGGCCCCGCGGCGGGCCCGGCTCCCGTGCAAGAGCCCATGCCGGAGGCCCAGCCGGTGATCCCGATCCCGGCGGCCGCGCTTCCTGCGGTCGATCCCATGCCCGTGGCGACGACGCTTCCGTATCCCGAACCGTCACTGCCGCCCGCGCCGCCCCCGGTGTCAGCCGAGGCCAGGCAACCCATCGAGCCGGGCCCGCCCATGCCTCCCGACCTGCTGCCGGGTCAGCCCTACCCGGGGCAGCCCCCGACACACCGGCCGCATCCGACGACGTCGGCACCCGAACATGCTCCGGCCGGTGCACCCGACGACACCTTCCTCTTCCCCCGGTGAGTCCCCGCACCGAGGCACCGACCCAGCGGTCGTGCAGGCGTGGTGGGACAACCACTGGAAGCTGAAGGAACGCTCGCTCAACGGCGGGTTAGCCGAGCCGGAAGCCCACCCTGAGTGAGCGACAACCTCGGAGTGCTCATGTGGTGGCGGGGTGCCGGCTCTTGGCGTAGGACCTGCGCTATGCGAGCGGCAAACGGGCGCATGCTCCCGGCGGACGACTTGCGCCCGGTATTCTCCTCCCCCAGGGAGGAGGGCGCGTCGTGTCCGTGCAGCCTGGCGACGTCTTCGCTGGTTATCGCATCGTGCGCCGGATCGGTGCGGGCGGCATGGGGGCGGTGTATCTCGCCGAGCATCCGCGATTACCACGCAGTGACGCGGTGAAGATCCTCGATCCGGAACTCGGTGCCGACGCGGAGTTCCGCGCCCGGTTCGAGCGGGAGGCCGAACTCGCTGCCCGGCTCGAGCATCCGAACGTGGTCTCCATCTACGACCGCGGTGCGGAAGGCGAGCTGCTCTGGATCGCCATGCGGTACGTCGACGGGCTCGACGCGGCCGAATTGGTGCGCCGCGGCCCGGCAGTGCTGCCCGCCCAGCGGGCGGTGCGGATCGTCGCCGCGGCGGCACGTGGACTGGACGCGGCCCATCGCAGCGGACTGCTGCACCGCGACGTGAAACCGGCGAACATCTTGGTCTCGACGGCCGATGACGGTTCGGACGCGGTCCGCATCACCGACTTCGGCATCGCGCGCTCCCTGGACGCCGCCGCGACACTGACCACAACGGGATCGGTGCTGGCCAGCTTCGCCTACGCCGCACCCGAGCAACTGACCGGGGCACCGCTCGACCACCGCGCCGACATCTACTCCCTCGGCTGCACTCTCTACGAAATGCTCACCGGCACCGTCCCTTTCGGTCGGCGCACGCCGGCGGCGACCTTGCAGGCGCATCTCTACGAACCGCCGCCGCGGCCATCGCAGGCGAACCCGGCGCTGCCCCCGGCGATCGACGAGGTCGTCGCCCGCGCGATGGCGAAGAATCCGGCGTCGCGATACGCCAGCTGCGGCGAAATGGCGGCCGCGGCGCTGCGCGCACTGGAGTCGCCATCGAGTCCCCCGGTCGCCAGGGTTCTTCGGCAGGCCCCGCCCCCGCGAGCGCGCAGCGGGCTGCTGCTGGCGTTCAGCGCGGGGGTGGTCGCCCTGGTCATGATCGCGGTGCTCGGCGTGGTGCTCGTCCGTACCGGCGAACGAATCGGGCAGCCGGTCGCCGCCCCGTCGTCGACCGGGTCGCCGCCCTCCACGACCGGCCCGGTGCCCACCACAACGACCGCGTCCGCGTGGGGAGCCGCCGCCTACGTCGTCGACGCGTTCCCGAATCTGCTTCCGGCGGATCCGGAAGGCGTCGGCTACCAAGGGATGCGCTGCGCCCTCAACGACGACCGCGGCGCGTGGCTGCACTGCCCGGCCGCCACCGACGACGGGATCAACGTCAACATCCGCTGTGACCCGTCCCGCCGTCCGGTGACCTATACGTCCGGCACACTCGGCCGCACCGACCTGCACGAACAGCCATGGACCCGGCCGTCGGGCAGCGGCACGGTCCGGTGGGCCACCGACGACCTCGCCGGCTTCGGCCTGCTCGACGTGGCCTTCACCGACCCGCACCGCAACTTCTGCACGGTCAGCGCGTCCGGCGGGAACGGCGGCCAGGATGTGTACGACAGATGGTGGATCGGCGCGCCGATCTGAGCTGGGAACGGGACGGGTATGACGTTGCGCGTGGGGGCGGTATTCGCCGGGTATCGGATCGAGCGCACGCTCGGCGCCGGTGGCATGGGGACGGTGTACCTGGCGCGCCATCCACGGCTGCCGCGTTCGGTGGCGCTGAAGGTGCTCGACGCGTCCGCGGGCTCGGATCCCGAATTCCGCGCCCGGTTCCAGCGTGAAGCCGAACTGGCGGCGCGACTGGATCATCCGAACATCGTGGAGATCTACGACCGCGGCAGCGAGGACGGGCAGCTGTGGATATCGATGCGTCACGTGGCGGGTTCGGACGTGGCGCGGTTGATCGCGGGGCACACGCTGCCGCAGAGCCGGGTGGTGGAGATCCTCACTCAGGCCGCGGACGGGCTCGACGCCGCCCATCGTCGCGGCTTGCTGCACCGGGACGTCAAACCGGCGAATCTCCTGGTCGCCCCGGGCGACGATGGTCGCGACCACGTGTTCGTCACCGATTTCGGCATCGCGCGCAGCCGCGAGGACACCAGCGGACTGACCGTGGCCGGAGCGCTGATCGCCACGCTCGGTTACGTCGCGCCCGAACAGATCAGGGGCGAGCCGCTCGACCACCGCTGCGACGTGTACGCCTTGGGTGCCACTCTGTACCAGATGCTCACCGGCGCCATGCCTTTCGTGCGTAGCACGCCCGCGGCGGTGCTGCAGGCGCATCTGGCCGAACCGCCGCCGCGGCCCTCGGCGGCCGATCCGGCTGTGCCCGCCGCGCTCGACACGGTCATCGCCACCGCGATGGCGAAGCGTCCCGCCGACCGCTACGACAGTTGCGGCGCACTGGCCGCCGCCGCGGTCCGGGCACTCGGCCCTTTTTCCGCGCTGCCGCGCCAGGACCCCGTCGGCACATCAGACCCCGCACCGTCCACACGTCCGGATCCGCGCCTGCTGGTGGCGGCAGCCGGAGTGCTGCTGCTGGTCACCGCGCTCGCCGTTGCGATCACCGGGGGTGGCGGCACCGTGACGGGCAAGGGAATTCCCGGCCGCGCAACGCTATCCGCTTCCCCGCCGCCCACCACGCCCTCGAGTATCACGGCTTCACCCGCGTGGGGCCGCAACGCCGACCTCGTCGCGCTGTTCCCGGGGCTGCTCCCGGCGACTCCGCAAGGGGTGGGCTATCAAGGCGCGCGCTGCACCGACATCAATGTCGTCAACAATGGTGGCGCCCCCGCGGTCGAATGCCGACAGGACAACGGAATCCATTGGTACGTCTGGTCCTTCCGTCGCGGCGACCCCCGGCGCGACGCGACCTTTGAGACCAACATCGACAACGACACCACGCGCCGGGACACCTGGCGCAGGAACCCCGGATCCGGACGAGTGCGCTGGAGTTACTACCCGGGCGGTAATACGGGACTGCTCACAGTCGGCTTCGACGACCCAGCCCGGGCGTGGGTGGTGCTCGACGTCTCCTGGGATCACCACACCGGCCAGGACCTGTTCGACCAGTGGTGGCAATCGGCGCCGCTGTGAGCCATCGCGCACCGGCGGCCCGGCTCAGGGCCGATAAGCTGGCCGGGTGAGCGCACTAACGGCCGGATCGGTGGCGATCGCCGAGGACCTGGACGCCGTGACGACCCGCGGCCCCGAGGACGATCCCGCGGACGCCGGGCTCAGCCACAGGGACATCGAGTCGGTGTGGGAGTCGGTGCGCGCGTGGTACCGCCTGGGCACCACCCCGGCGATCCAGGTGTGCCTGCGCCGCAACGGCAAGATCGCGTTGAACCGGGCCATCGGTCACGGCTGGGGCAACGCGCCCGCCGACGGGCCGGACGCGGTCAAAGTGCTCGCCACGCCGGATACGCCGTTCTGCGGTTTCTCGACGGCCAAGGGCGTCGCCGGTGCGCTGATGTTCATGCTCATCGAACAGGGCGCGTTCGGCCTGGACGATCCGGTGTCCGGCTACATCCCCGAGTTCGCGGCGCATGGCAAGGCCGCCATCACGATCGGTGACGTGCTGTCGCACTCGGCTGGGATCCCTTTCGTCACGCCGCCCTACCAGGGTGTCGACCTGGTGCTCGACGAGGACTTGGCGGTGCGCGCGCTGGCCGATCTGGTGCCGAGCTGGAAGCCGGGGCGCTTCCGCGTGTACCACGCGTTGACCAGCGGATTGGTCCTGCGTCTGCTGGTGCGGCGGGCGACCGGAAAGCGCCTGCGGGAGCATCTGGCCGAACAGGTGCTAGAGCCGTTCGGGTTCCGCTGGACCAGCTTCGGGGTGCGTGCCGAGGACGTGGACAAGGTAGTGCCGAGCGTCAAGATCGGCCCGCCCCCGCCACGGGTGGCGACCTATCTGGCCGGCAAGGCGATCGGTGGACGCATGGACCGCGCCTCCCGCGCGGCGACCGACGCCTTCCTGACCGCCGAGCTGCCCTCGGGCAATCTGATCACCACCGCGTCCGAACTCTCCCGGTTCTACGAGATTCTCACCATGGGCGGGCCGGACGGCCGCCGAATCATCCGGCCGGAGACACTGCGGGAGGCGGTGCTACCCGCGCGCTGGATTCCGGGCGTGGCCGGACGGGTGAGCCGAGCGGGATTCGAGCTCGGCGGCCGCAAGTCGAAGTTCGGCCGCGACACCGGATCGCACTTCGGGCGCAGCGGATTGACCACCCAGTACGGCTGGGCCGACCCGGCCCGCGGACTGTCCGGAGCGATCCTCACCAGCGGCAAGGCCACCACCGACACCAAGCGGCCGTGGCAGCTGGTCGCGCAGATCTCCGCGACGGTGCCCGCCGACCAGTAGCACGCGGTACCGGCACGGGCGTCTCGATCGCCTCCACCAGTGAGAAGACCTTAGCCACCCGAAAGATCTAGTCTGTTAACTCGCTTGTTGCCGACCCGTGGGGTTGAGCTAGCGCGAGCGGAACAGACTGACCCGTCGGCTCTGTGGCGGTGAAAGCGTTGGTGGCGATGAGGATTGATCACGACGTGGCGGTGAGCGGGTTCCGGCACGAGATGCTTCCTGATGAGCGCGGTCGATTCGGCGTTTTCGGGGGCAGATTCGTGCCCGAAGGACTGATGGCCGCGCTGCTGGATCTCGAGGCGGCCTACCGCCTGGCGCAAGCCGATTCGAGCTTCGTGGCGGAATACCGGGAACTGCTGCGCGACCGGGTCGGCCGGCCAACGCTGCTCCATCAGGTGCGGCGGTTCGGCGAGTTGCTGGGCGTGCCAGGCGTGCGGGTCTACCTCAAGCGCGAGGACATGGCCCACACCGGCGCTCACAAGATCAACAACGCACTCGGGCAGGCGCTGCTGGCCCGGCGGATGGGCAAGCGACGGATCGTCGCCGAGACCGGCGCGGGCCAGCACGGCGTCGCCGTCGCGACGGTGTGCGCGATGCTCGGCCTGACCTGTGTGGTCTACATGGGGACCGACGACATGCGGCGCCAGGCGTCGAACGTGATCCGGATGAACCTGCTCGGCGCCGAGGTGCGGCCGGTCGACAGCGGATCGCGCCGGCTCAAGGACGCCATCAGCGAGTCGGTCCGCGACTGGGTGGCGAACCTGGACACCACCCACTACTTGTTCGGCACCGCGGCCGGGCCCGCGCCGTACCCACGGATCGTGCGGGACTTCCAGACGGTGATCGGCGCGGAGACCAGACACCAGATCGCGCGGGTCGAAGGCCGGCTGCCCGATTATGTCCTCGCCTGCGTGGGTGGCGGCAGCAACGCCATCGGTGTCTTCCACCCGTTCACCCACGATCCGCAGGTGCAGTTGATCGGTGTCGAGGCCGCCGGGCTCGGGGTCGACACCGGCGCGCACGCGGCGACGCTGAGCATGGGCAGCCCGGGCGAGATCGACGGCTCCTACAGCTACCTGCTGCAGGACGAGGACGGCCAGATCGCGCGGACCCACAGCATCGCGGCCGGACTCGACTATCCGGGCGTCGGCCCCGAACTCAGTCACCTGAAAGACAGTGGCCGGGTGAGCTATCGCGCGGCCACCGACGCCGTTGCGTTGCGCGGGATGCAGGCGCTCAGTCACACCGAAGGCATCCTCGCCGCACTCGAATCGGCCCACGCTGTCGGGCATCTGCTGGAGATGGCCGACCGCGGCGAGGTTCCCGAGAACTCCGTGGTCGTGCTGTGCCTGTCCGGCCGCGGTGACAAGGATCTCGCCGTCGCTGCCGATCGCCTCGGCGTGGCATAACCGCTGCTATCGTCGGAGGTGTTCATGGCGCCGGGGGAGGGACCGCGCGCTACACCCGCGCACGAGGACGAGCCCTCTTGAAGTTTCTACCCCGCCTGGTCCTGTTCCTGGCGATTCCCGCCGTATTGTTCCTGCTGCCGTGGTGGACTTTGGTGGCGGCGCCCACCCAAGGAACAGGGTCCCTGTTCTGGCTCGGTACGGCGCTGTTCGCGTTGGCGTTCAGCTGCCTGCCCGTGTCGATGTATCTCGGCCACGGGCCCGCGCAGTCGGATGCCGCCTCGATCGTCGGCGACACGCTGCTCGGCGTGATGTGGGTGGTGTTCAGCTGGTCGGTGCTCGGCAACCTCGCGCGCCTCGGGCTCGCCGTCGCCGGGGTCGGCGATCCGGCCCGCTCCCGGATCGTCGCGGCGGGTGTGCTCGCCGCCGCGGCCGTGCTCGTGGCGTGGGGCGTGGTGGAAGCGCGGCGGGTGCCGTTGGTCCGCACCGTGGAGGTATCCATCCCCGGACTCGGGCCTGCGCTGGACGGCCTGCGCGTGGTGGTCGTCACCGACACCCATTTCGCCGCGCTCGACCGATTGCGCTGGTCGGAGCGCGTGGTCGAGGTGGTCAACGCGCAACGTCCCGATATCGCCTGCCACGCCGGTGATCTGGCGGACGGCTCGGTGGCGAAGCGGCACGCGCAGGTCGATCCGCTCGGCAAGGTCGAGGCCGAGCTCGGCCGGTTCTACATCACCGGCAACCACGAGTACTTCGGCGACGCGCCGGGCTGGATCGAGCACATGAGGTCCCTTGGCTGGCAACCGCTGCGCAATGCGCACGTGACGGTGCGCCGCGACGAGGATCAACTGGTGATCGCGGGCATCGACGACCCGACGGGCGTCGGACTAGACGGTCATGGCCCTGACCTTCCCGCCGCGCTCGCGGGTGCGGACCCTGGCGCGCCGGTCGTCCTGCTCGCCCACCAACCCAAGCAGATCACCGATGCCGCGGCCGCCGGTGTCGCACTACAGATCTCCGGCCACACCCATGGCGGCCAGATCTGGCCGTTCCACTATCTCGTACGGCTCGATCAGCCTGTCGTCGCGGGACTGAGCCGCCACGGCGGCACCCAGCTCTACACCAGCCGGGGAACCGGCTTCTGGGGGCCGCAACTGCGGGTCTTCGCGCCGAGCGAAATCACCGTGCTGATCCTGCGTCCGCAATAGCCGCGCGCCGGGCTCGCCGCGACGTACGGCAGCGAGCGCCTGGTCAGCGGCCGCCGCGGGTGTCTTCCGCCTGGCTGGTGGCATCGGCATCGGGTGCGGGCGAGACCGGACCGCCGGGGCTCCATGCTTCGGTGACGCCCGGAATCCCATCCTGGACGACGTAACTGGCTCGGGTGTGGACCGGCGCGCCGGGACGGCGGACATAGGGAACCACGCGGAAGTCGTTGCGCCAGAGGCGATGATCGAGTTCCACGCGGACATACCCGCGCTGCGCGTTGAAGAACTTGAGGTCGGGGTTCGCCGCGAGCAGTAGACGGCCTTTGGCGGTGAGGTCGGCGCCGTCGCCGTTGCTCGTGATCGAGGTTCCGGTGAATTCCGCCGCCACCACCGGTGATTCGGGATCGGTGTAGTCACGCCGCAGGTCGGCGGCATGGTTCTCGTGCCGGTCGCCGGTGACCACCACCAGATTGCCGGCACCGCGGTCCGCGGCGGCGCCGAGCACAGCGTTGCGATCGGCGACGTAGCCGTCCCATGAATCGGTGGAGACCCTGACGTCAGGGCCCGGGTCGGTGTCGTTCTGGCTCATGCCGACCTGGTTGCCGATGATCTGCCAGCGGGCCTGCGAGTGGGTGAAGCCCTCGATCAACCAATCCCGTTGCCGCGCGCCCAGAATGGTGCGGTCAGGGGAGAGCCGGTCGGCGCAGTCGGCGACCACGCCGCCGTCGCACGCCTGCGCAGTACGGTACTGCCGGGTGTCGAGCATCGTGATATCCGCGAGATCGCCGAACCGGAATCGGCGGTGCAGGCGCATGCCCTGCCCGGACGGCAATGCGGCGCTGCGCAGCGGCTGATGCTCGTACATGGCCTGGAAGGCGGCGGCGCGGCGGCGGCGGAACAGGGCGGGGACGCGCCAGATGTCGAGCCCGATACCGGGCGTGCCGGCCGCCCAGTTGTTGTCGACCTCGTGATCGTCCATCGTGACCAGCCACGGGAACGCGGCATGCGCGGCACGTAACGGTCGCTCGGCCTTGTACAGCGCGTACCGCAGCCGGTAGCCCGGTAGATCGACGGCTTCGTCGCGGAAGTCCGGTCCGATCGCGAGGCCGGCGCGTCCGTTCACCCAGGCGCGCTCGTAGATGTAATCGCCCAGATGCACGACCAGGTCCAGGTCTTCCTGGCTCAGGTGTTCGTAGGCGTTGTAGTAGCCCGAACTCCACGACTGGCACGAGGCGAACGCGAAGCGCAGCCGAGCGAACGGCTGCCCCGGCGGCGGGGCGGTACGGGTCCGACCGACCGGGGATATGGCCGAGCCGGCCCGAAAACGGTAGAAATACCAGCGATCCGGTGCCAACCCGTGGACCTCCGGATGCACGCTGTGGGCCAGAGCGCGGGTGGCGAGCGCTGTTCCGCGGGCCACCACCTGCCGAAAGTGCTCGTCGTCGGCAACCTCGTACTCGACGGTCACCGGGTCCAGCGGCATACCGCCGAGCCCGTCCGGCGCCATCGGATCCGGCGCCAACCGCGTCCACAGCACCACACTGTCGGGAGCGGGATCCCCGGACGCGATACCTAACGCGAAGGGATCACCCAGCCAGCGCGGCGCCGGGAACCGGGCACTGCCTGCAGCCGCCGTTCCCACCAGCACCGCGACCGATCCCGCTGCGCCTGCTCGTAACACTTCCCGACGAGAGAGGGCCATACATCAGCGTACGGCTGCTCCGGGAATCGAGACGGACCCCAACCCGCCGCGGGTCAGAGCAGCCCGCCGCGCCGGGCGTGCTCGAGCGCGTCGACCCGGGAATTCGCTCCCAACTTGCCGTAGATACCGCGCAAGTGGGTTTTCACCGTGTTGACCGAGACTCCCAGGTCGGTGGCGATCAGCTGGGCGGTGCGGCCGGACGGCAACTGCTTGAGCACGGTCATCTCGGTGCGTGTCAGCGCGGGGTAGGCCGACCTGCGGTGTACCGCGGGGTGGCGCCGGATTCCGGCGGCGAAGCTCTCCGACCGGCCGAAACGGCCCGCGTAGCTGTCCAGCAGGGGCATGGCGGCAGGTATGTCGAGGAACGGCCTGATCAGGCGCTGCGGCGCTGCGGCGTTCAGCGCGTTCTCCAGTGCGGCCAAGGCCTTGGCCGGCGCGCCTGCCTCGTGCTGGGCCGAGGAGTACAGCAGCCATCCGGTGATCGTGCTGACCGGACGCAGATCGATCGCATTGTCGAGCAAGGGTTCGAGGATGGCGCAGGTCGTCTTGGGACGATCGGCCGCCGCGCTCAAGGCGGCATCGGCCATGCGGACCTCGGCCAGGTCGCCGACAATGCCGCGGGCTCGCTCGACCAGCAGCTGCGCGGTCCTGGGATCGTGTACGCGCAGCAGCGCCCAGACCACCGGAAGGATCAGACTGCCGGTCGCCGATGGCAGGGTCCGGTGCTCCACCAGCATGAGCAGGCTCCGGCGCAGCGCCTCGACCGCGGTCGACGGCTCCTCGGTCCGGTCGAGGTCGAGCAGCCGTCCGATCACGTGGCCGTGCCACCCGGCGACCGGACCGGACGACCCGTCGGGCTCGACCTGCTCGGCGAGGACGGCGCTCACCTGGGCCGGATCGGGCGTCTCGCCTTGCAGGTAGGCGCCGTAGGCGGCGATGGCGGTCGCCTGGACGGCGTCGGTTGCCTCCAGCAGTCCGTGCGTGCCTGCGATGGTCAAGGCGTGGGCCGCGCGGTCACGCATCGCGGTGGCGGCATCGACGGCGTTCGCGGCGAACGCGAGCCGGGTGAGCGCCCGCAGCACCAACCGCGGCCGCCCGGCGTGCTCGGCCAAAGCCAGACCCGCGTGCAGCAACTGTTCGCCGCGGGCGACCGCGCCGCGGGCGACCAGGCCGCTGGCGACCTGAATCGCGGTGTACGCGTCGAGATCGGGGTCGCCGGTCGGCGCAATCTCGTCCTGGAATTCGCCGAGTGCGATCTCGGTGGTCGCCGCGACATCGATCGTCGCGGCGAGGGCGAGGGTGTCCACTCGTTCGGCGGAGGCGAAGGAGGCCTTGCCTGCACGGCGCGCCATCGCCGTGTCCAGGCACGCGACCGCGGCGGCGGTGCCGCCGTGTACGAGCGCGTCGACCACCCGCGCCAGCCACAGGAACGGGTCGTCGAGCACGGTGGGCGCCGACTGGGCGAGCCCGTCGAACAACGTGTCGCCCGCTCCGTCGAGGACGATCCGCAGCGCGTACTCGGACAGGAACTCCTGCAGGCTTTCCCGATCGGGGTCGGCGAGAAAATGGGGGAGCGCGGTCGCGGGCAGGCCCGCGGAACACAGCCAACGGGCCGACTGGCCGTGCAGGTCCGCGCACAGCTGTGACCCGAGCCGATGGGCCTCGGCGCGGAAGTAGGCGCGCACCATGGGGTGACAGGAGTACCACACCTGGTCACCACACGCATCGGCGCTGATCGGGAAATTGATCCGGTCGAGTTCGTGCAGGTAGTGTCCCGCGCCGCCGCCGACGAGTTCGTCGGCGAGTTGCTCGGTGAACGACACCGGAATGCTTGTGTAAGTGAGGAATTGGCGCAGCGCGGGTGGCAGGTCTCCGACGAGCTCGCCGACCAGGAACTCCGCGACGGCGCGGGGTGGTCGCGCGAGGATGGTCAGTGCCGCGGCCCGGTCGTCGGCCCTGGCGGCCAGATGGGCCGCGGCGATGCGCACCAGCGCCGCCCAGCCGCGGGTCAGCGTGCCGAGAGTGTCCAGCTCGGTCTCGGTGAGCTCGCAGCCGTGGTCGCGGCACAACGCGTCGATCTGGCCCGGCGTGAAGGCCAGGTCGTCCGTGCTCCAGCGGGTCAGGCGGGACTGGAGATCGAGGACATGCCACCGGATCGGTGGAGCGAAGCGGCCGCACAGCACCGTCGTGACGCTTGGCGGCGCATGGTGCAGGAAGTATTCGACTCCGGCGAGCGCGAGCGGATCGGCGATCAGATGAGCGTCGTCGAGTACGACTACCGTCGGCGTCGCCCGCGTCGCCAGCGCGTGGACCAGCGCCGCCGCGCCCGCGGTCGGCGGGCCACCGTGCTGCGCGGTAGCGACACCGAATCGGGTGTGCAGCGCGGGCCACAGCGACGCCGGATCGTCGAGTTCATCGGTGATGGTCAGCCACGCCACGTCCGGTTCGCCCGCCGTGTGGCGAGTGGCCCAGTCGGCCAGCAGGACGGTCTTTCCGGTCCCCGCGGGTGCGCAAACCAGGAGCACGCCCCCGTTGTCGGCGTTCGAGACCGCGTCCACGGCGGCGAGCAGATCCGTTCGCGGAATCGGCGTGAAGGGCAACGCCGGTATCTCGGCCGCTGTTTCCGCTGCGGAAGGGATGCGGCGTAGAGCGGGGACGTGCGATGTGGTCACCGTGCCTCCAAGGCCGTGTGCTGACAAATCACTACCGCGCCTAGCTCCCGGAACTTACCCGGCGGAAAGTCCGCTCGATCCGATCGTGTGCGGTCGTTATGGAAATTTCATCCCGGACGGGTATGCCGTATCGGAGCCACCCGGAACGGGTGAAGTGCCGAACGGTGCCCGTGGTGGAGATTCGACATGCGTCCATTAATCCCAGAAAGTCCATTGCTTCCCGAAAGGGGCGACCGATGACGCATATGACCGCACCGGAACAACACCCCGTGCGCCGTGGCATCGCGGCGGGCACGTCGATAGCGGCCGCGATTCTGCTGCTGACCGTCGGTGTGCTGTCGGTCTTCGAAGGTATTTCCGCCGTTGCCGAGGACGAGCTGTACGTCGTGGGCACGGAATACGTCTACAAGTTCGACACCACGGCATGGGGTTGGATCCATATCGTGCTCGGGATCCTGCTGATCATCGCCGCACTGGGTTTGATGACCGGCGCTACCTGGGCCAGGGTTACGGCTATCTGCTTGGCCGCCTTGTCGATCATCGCAAACTTCATGTGGCTGCCGTACTACCCGGCCTGGTCCATCCTCGTCATCGCCATCAACGTCGTGGTGATCTGGGCGATCGCCACCTGGCGGCCGGAAAGCCCGACGGGACAAGAAGGCGTGACCGGGCGAGCCCCCACGGCGCCGCCCCAGTAGCTGGGCACGCAGGGCGCGGTCGAGGCCGGCTCGGCGCAAGTCGAGTCCGCCCTCGACCGCGTCGTGGTCTGCCGACGGTGCGCCGTTCGGGCTGCCGAGGGTTCGTGCCCGGCTCAGGGCGGCCGGCGCCACGGAGATCGCCGAATTCGGCATGACCGCGAGCAAATCCGCAGCACCGCCGCATCGAGGAAGACCTGCCGGACACCGGCGAACGCGTGAAATCGAATTTGAAGCGCCCACGGCTCAGTGCAGTTCGGCGAGCGGTTCGCCGGGACGGCCGCGCGATTCGCCTGCGACGGGGACCCAGCCTGCCGCGGCGCGGCACCGAATGTCTTGTGGCGCTTGCCGGAACCCGGCAGGCGCGATCGGGTGCGCGTGCGCGGCGATCGCCCGCGGCTCGGTCGGTGATCGGTGCGGGTGCGGGGTGCGAGACAGTGCGGAGATACCGCGGCGTGGCGATGGGAAGGGGTTCTGCGGTGGGCAACCATACCAAGCAGTCCGTGATGCGAGTGGTGATGATCCCGACGGAGGTGGTGCGACCGGCCTCGGTATTCGATGATGTCGCCGCGGCAGCGGGCACGGTGGTGTCGAAGGGGTTGTTCTTCGTGCTGATCGTCGGGTTGGTGCTGACGGCGGGTGTGAGTCTGCTGTTCGGCCGCGACGTCGACGGCTGGCCGCGGCTGCTCACCACCGCGACGACGATCGTCACGTTCGTACTGGTCGCGCTGCTGCACAACATGCACAGCCGGGCCACCTACGCGATGCAGGTCAAACTCAACGCTCTCGCCCAGGCGCTGTCGGATGTCAAGGTCGAACTGAGCGCCGAGGCCGCCGTGAGCTGTCGCGGTGAGCAGCGCTGTGGGGTGCACGGATTCGCGCACAGCGACAGACCCGCGTGATCCCTCGGCCGAGTCGGGCTTTCGGCTGTCGCCGCTGACTCGGTTGTGGTATTCACCCTTCGTCATCCCTACGAATCGAAGGACGCCAATGGCCGGCAAACCCCCGCTCGTACTTCTGCACGGTGTCACCATGTCGGAGCGGGTGTGGGATGACGTCACACCGCTGCTGGCGGCGCGGCACGAGGTGATCACCCCGACCGCCGTCGGCCATCGGGGTGGACCGGCTGCATTGCGGCGTCCGGCGCGGGTCGAGCACTTGGTGGACGACATCGAGCGGCGTCTGGACGCGCTGGGCCTGCGTCGCGCGCACATCGCGGGCAATTCGCTGGGCGGCTGGATGGCGATCGAACTGGCTCGCCGCGGCCGCGCGGAGACCGTCTGCGCACTGTCGCCGGCGGGATTCTGGGATCCCGGCGCCAGGAGCCGGTCGGTCGCGACCCGCCGGATCGCCCGAGAAGCGGCTACCGGCCGGCTGCTGGGATTCCTCGCACCGCTCGGCCTGCGCAGTGCCATGATCCGGCGAGTGGCGTTGCGCAACATCGCGGTGCACGGCGATCGCATCACCCCGGCGCAAGCCATGATCGTCTTACGCGATCTGCTGGGCTGCACCGTCACCGCCGATCTGCTGGGCACCGACGAATATGTCGCCTCGCTCGACCCGCTGCCGTGCCCGATCACGGTGGCCTGGTCGGAGAACGATCGAGTCCTTCCCGCGCAGATCCACGCGGCGATTGCCCGAACTCGGTTGCCCGAGGCCGTCTACTCGCTCCTGCCCGGGGTTGGTCACGTCCCGATGATCGATGACCCTGAGCTGATCGCTCGGACCATCCTCGCCGCCACCCAGGCCACAGCGGCCGAGGCGTCGTAGCTCATCTTCGGCCGAGTGCGTCGCCGCAGCGGAATATTCCGGCGCGGCAGTACTCACGACGACGGAAGACGCGGCCGGCGGCGGATGGTCAGGCCCACCGAGTCCGGCCGCGGGATCCCTAGCGGCCGGAGCCGCTCGCCGACAGCGATTCCAGCAGGCAGCTCCAATGCGGGGCGCCGCCGGGGCAGCCTGGGCTGGCGACCTGTTCCGACTGCCCGACGGGTTCGGCCGGTTGCAGCGGGATGCCGACGGCCGACGCCGGTGCCGCTGTGGCCAAGGGAGCCAGCAGGATTGCGCCGGCCAGCAGTCCGGCACGAAGGTGGGTATGCATCGGGTTTCCTTTCCGGCGGTAAGGGGAGCCGCCGCCAGAGACGCTATTGGTCTGGAGGATGGCGCGAACAGACCTGGGAAGGTGCGCCACCGAAACTGAGGGCTTCCGTGACAGCGCCCGCCCGCAGCCGTCAGACGTGGTCCAGCGCGGTGCGGATCCGCTCCACGGTCGCGCTGAGGCGGGCCTGGTGTGAACCCTGCCAGTAGATCCGCCCGCAGTCGCGGCACTGGCGGAAGGTGTCGTAATAGCGGCGGGTGAGCGGTTGCAGCCGATCTTCGACATCGGTTTTGGCCACCTCGGCGACCGGCCCGCCGCAGCGCAGGCACCGAGAGAAGGGCGCCAGGCACGTGCGCAGATCCAGCCGCCGGATCACCTCGACGATTTGATCGATCGGCTGGTCGGACCGGATGTACACGCCATGAGTGACGTTGCGCCGCTTGAGCAGTCCGCGGTCGCGGGTGAGCAGGATCCGGTGCTCGGCGGCGGACACCTCGGCGAGCTCGGCGTCCTCGGCGTTCCACCGGCAGTGCACGTCGAGGCCCATCAGCCGCATCAGCTTGGCCAGTCCGCCGAGATTGACGTCGGCGACGAATCGCGGCTCGCGCAGCGGGTGCGGGCGGACCCGCGTCACCCCGCCGATGTCGAGGGTCTCGAACACCGGGTACGCGCTGATCCGGTCACCGATCCGCGGGTGATGGCCGAAGTCCACCGGCTGCCCGTCGACCAGGATCAGGTCGACCTCGGTGTGCGGGATGCCCACGGCCTCGATGAGGTCCTTCACGGTCTGGTGGGGCCGGAACGGCCGCCGCAGCACCGTGTACCGCTCGTCGGGCCGGAGGAAGTTGTTCAGCTCGGCGTAGACACGGATCTCGACGCTCATTCGACGAACAGCGCCAGCGAGGCCGTGAAGCCGTGCAGCGCGTTGCGGCCGGCGATGGGTCCGATCTCGCCCGCGGCGAAGAAACCCGCGAGCGGAATACCGCCCAGCAAATCCTCGATCGTCGCGGCATCATGATCCGCGACCCCGAACATCCGCCTGCCGCGCCCATTGCAGGTGAACAGCAACGCACCGGCCGCACGCCCGTGCATGTCCGCGCTGGCCCGCGCCAGGGCGGCCCGCAGATCTTTGTCCGCTCCGATCGCGTCCCGGACCTGGAACTGGACGGTCGTGCCGATCTCGACGGCCTCGCCGATCTCGATCGCGCCGCTGGACGGGTCGGCGCCGAGGATGCCACGGATCAGGAAATCGCCCTGCCCCGGCGCGGCCAGATGCTCGTCCACCACGATGCCGATCTGCAAGCCGTTGGCCAGCAGCTCCTGCTGATCCGGAGGCAGCACGTCGACGATCTCCCGCAATCGCACGATCGGCGGCCGGCCGCCGAGCTCGGTGATCAGATCGCCCCGCGCTGCGGTGACGATGTAGGGGTACCCGATCGGCCGGCAGCCCTGCGACACGATCGGCACTCCGCGCAGGCCGGGCAGCCGCACACCGACCGCGCCGGAGGTCACCACGTCACGGTCCAGGAACAGCCTGCTGCCTGCCGGAAGCTGCCCGCCGCTGACCAGCCCGCCCATCACGACGGTGCCGGGCAGGTCGGCGTTCAAGTGCTCGAGCAGCGCGTCGGCCGGGAACGAGTACGGGTCCGGCAGCAGCAGGTGGAAGTCACGAGCGTCCTTGTCGAAGCGGTAGCCGGCCAGCAGTCCGCCGGTCGCGGTGCGGACGAAGTCCAGCCGGAATGTCTCGGCGGGCAGACCGGAGGCCAG
>NZ_BDBA01000137.1 GCF_001612745.1 Nocardia amamiensis NBRC 102102
CCCGCCAGCACGGCCGAGGCGTCGTCGGCATGCGCCCGTGACGCGAGCAGCACGGCGAGCGCCGGGGCCTCGCCCGCGAGCTGATCGCGCGCGTCCGCGGCGGCTTCCACGCCCGCCTGCCGCGCCTCGGGCGCGGTGGAGAGCCCGACTCCGATCCGCACCCTTCCATCGTAGCCAACCTGCGGCGAAGTGTGCTCCCTTGTGGCACAACGCTTTTCATATCCAATCCGAGATGCGCCCGCTGCTGCGGTACGGTCGGCCGCGCTCACGCGGCGATCGCAGCCCTCAGGCGCGCTCGTCCCGCTCGAATCGGATCTTCCCAATCCGGGGAGGCTCGGCGGATCCGAGCGAAAATAGAACGCACCACACTTCGCCTCACGGCAATCCGAGATCGGAGTGTCGGCGCAGGCCAGCGCACCGCGCCAGGACCTGACCGGTGTAATGACAAGCAGGAGACATCGGTGAGTCAGCCGTCGCGGATCGATACGGGCGAACTCCGCGCGATGGTGTCGTCGCTGGAGAGACTCATCGCCGATGCTTCCCGAGTAGTCAGCCAGTTGAAGGCCGCCATCGCATCCGCGGAAGCGTACTCGAGCGAGCGGTACGCCGGGACCCCTCATGGACTCAGTGGCGCAGAGCCCACGCCCGTCGTCACGCGGGGCCGAATGGACGCCAGGCAGCCGCTGAGTGGGCGCAGCGTGACGGAGTCCGTCCTCGATCCTGCATCGGGCCGAGTCGAGGCGAGTCAGCCGCTGAGCCCCGCGCCGGGTGGTGCAGTGGCGGAAGCGATCGTAGATAGGGCGCGGCCGGACAACGTCCGCTCTCAGTCTGCGCCGGGTCGGGTGGTGGCGGAGGCGGCCGCTGAC
>NZ_BDBA01000138.1 GCF_001612745.1 Nocardia amamiensis NBRC 102102
CCGAGCGGAGGCGAGGCAGCCGCCTATTTCGACCGATAGGACGGATCACGACCCGCACACCGTGCCAGGACAGCACTCGCTCTCCGTCCATAGGGCGACGTCCACCCCATGGTCGCGAAGACCGGCGGACACACCCTGGTCACAGCGCACCATCAGGGCGCGCCCATCGGAATCCAGCACACCGGTGCGAGTATCCGCGCCCCGCGTACGCGATATCAGTCCGTCCACCGAGGTTCCGCCGATCGCCGGTCCACAGCCCGAACCGCAGCGCGCGGCCTCCGGGCCTGTTTCGCGGCCCAGCACGGTTCTGGGGACGGGGTCTGTCCCACAGCCCAGGTCCGTTGTCGAGTCGAGGTCGGTTCTGCCGCCCAGCAGCGCTGTCGATGCAGGGCCTGTTTCCCGGCCTAGCGCCATGGTGGCGTCGGAACCTGTTTCGCCGCCGAGCCCTGCTGTGGAGTCAGGGCCTGTTCCACCGCCTGGCACGGTTGTCGAGTCGGCGTCCGTCCCGCAGCCCAGCACGGTTGTGGAGGCGGGATCTGTTCCACAGCGCAGCGCCGTTGTCGAGTCGGGGTCGGATCTGCCGCCGGGCAGTGTTCTTGATCCGGGTTCTGTCTCCGGGCCTAGCTATGTGGTGGGGTCGGGGTCTGTATCGCCGCCTGCCACGGTTGCGGAGTCTGCGTCTGTTTCGCGGCCGAGCCCTGCTGTGGAGTCAGGGCCTGTCCCACCGCCTGGCACGGTTGTCGAGTCGGCGTCCGTCCCGCAGCCCAGCACGGTTGTGGAGGCGGGATCTGTTCCACGGCGCAGCGCCGCTGTCGAGTCGGGGTCGCATTTGGCGCCGGGCAGTGTTGTCGATTCGGGTTCTGTTTCTGGGCCTAGCTCTGTGGTGGGGTCGGGGTCTGTCTCGCGGCCGGGTACAGCTGTGGAGGTTCCACCGCCCAGCACGGTTGTCGAGTCGGCGTCCGTTGCACCGCCCAGCACCGATCCCGAGTCCGAGGCTGTGCGGGTTGCCTGGGAAATGGCGACCCGCCACAGCCTGGAGGTCATCGGGTTCGAGACGGCGAGTATCGATGCGCAGGCTGTTCACGAGGTCGCCTCCGCGCTGGACGACTTGCTCGTGAAGTACCCGATTCCTTTACGCGGCATCGAGATCACCGAAGGACGCGATGAGGCGAACTCTCGCTCGGTGCGGAATCGCCTGTCGCAATCCGAGCCACCGGGCGAACCGGCATTGTGGATCGTGCTCGACAGGTCCTCGTTGGTCCCGCCGGCAGGATCGGTCCCGCGGGAAGGGCGGCGCCGAGGACTCAGACGCCGGTCCGCCGAGCGGCCGGTATATCTGGCGGTCGTACGTGAATTCGCCGCTGCGCTCGATATCGCGGGCGGCTTCCGGGCTCGTCAAGAGGCTATGCGAGCACTGGTCGCCGAGTCGCTACGCGGTGGTGGCGGTGGCCAGGGTCTGCTGGACCCGGGCCGGGCGCTGGTCGAGGGTTTCACCGAGGTGGTGTTGCGCGGGGAGCGCGCGGGCGAGCTGGCGAAGGTGCTGCACGGGGCACTGGTGAAAATGGCCCGAGCCGAGTCGGCCGACCTGTCGGCTTGATCGTGCGCGAATGCGGCATGGCCGTTTTCACCTCGGGGCGTCCGAACCGCAGAGCCATTGCAGGCCAATGACGCTGAGCCGGTAACCGGAGCCGGACTGCGAACGGGGGCTGTTTTGCGGCCGTGCGGGGTAGGCGTGCAATATGAGGAGGCTCGATGGCCGTGGCGGGGGACCCCCGCTGTTCCGGGGCCGGAACTGATCTGTTATCTACTGGCTACGATTGTTTTCGACTACACGCGCTCGGTAACCGTGAAGGGATTATCTCTATGGCACGCAAGGTCGTCGTGACACTGGTCGATGACTACGACGGCAAGTCTCAGGCCGAGGAAACGGTGTCTTTCGCCTTGGATGGCGTGGCCTACGAAATGGACTTGTCGGGCGACAATGCCGGTCAGTTGCGCGAATTCTTCGAACAGTGGGTCCCATACGCGCGCAAAGTGGGTCGTACTCGCCGCGGTCGCGGCGGTGCGCCACGGTCGGCAACCGACCGGGAACAGGCCACGGTCATCCGGGAATGGGCGCGCAAAAACGGCATTGATGTGTCGGCCCGCGGCCGGATAGCCGCCGAAGTGGTCGAGGCGTACAAGAAGGCCAACGCGTAGCTGCGCCGAACCGGGGTACGTGACCACCATGACGGTCACCACGGATGCCCCGTCGCAGCAGCTGCCCCGGCCGCGCGGTGAGTTGTCGCACGCGGTAGTGGAGCTGCTGCACGGGACACCCGGCCGGTCGGTGCCCCGGCTCGGTTCGGCCGACCCGTACGGCGAGGACCTGCACCTGGCCCTGCACACCTGCTACGAGCTGCACTACCACGGTTTCGCGGCGGTGGATCCAGGATGGGAGTGGGACCCGGGCCTGCTGGGTCTGCGTGCCGCGCTGGAACAGCGGTTCCAGCGCGCACTGCAGGACGACGTGCCCGGCGGAGCGGATCTCGATGCGGAACTCGATCACCTGCTCGTGACACCGGCCGATCCCGCCGGACCCAGCCGCTTCCTGCGCGACGAAGGCGAATGGTGGCAGCTGCGCGAGTACTTCGTGCACCGCTCGATCTATCACCACAAGGAAGCCGATCCCTACGCGTGGGTGATTCCGCGCTTGCGCGGCCAAGCCAAGGCATCGCTGGTGGCGGTCGAATTCGACGAGTTCGGTGGCGGGCGCGGCGAACGCGTGCACGCGCGGCTGTACGCCGATCTGCTGGCCGGCGCAGGCCTGAACCCCGGATATCTGCACTACCTGGACGTGGTGCCGGTCCCGATGCTCGCTCTGGTGAACATGATGTCGCTGTTCGGCCTGCATCGATCGCTGCGTGGTGCGCTGGTCGGTCACTTCGCCACCGTGGAGATCACCTCGCCGCCGGGGGCGCAGCGCATGGTGGAGGCGTTGCGGCGCATGGATGCCGATCCTGCGTGCGTGCTGTTCTATCGCGAGCATGTGGAAGCCGACGCCGTGCACGAGCAGGTCATGCGCACCGGCGTGATCGGCAGCCTGCTCGCCGACGAACCCGATCTGACCGAGTCGGTGGTGTTCGGTATCCAGGCGACGAATCTGCTCGAGGACCGCTTCGCCGGCCACGTTCTGGACTCCTGGCACGCGGGCCGCAGCTCATTGCGGACCACCGAGGGTGGGCCGCGCGGCTTCCGGGATTAACCCGCCTGCCCCGGGCTATCCGTCGACTGTGATGTTGTTCCGGCCCCCTGGGGTCTATCGGCCGCAGCTGGACACGTGGCTGCTGGTCCGTGCCCTCTCCGAAGCGGGTGTCCCGCGCGGTGTGGAGGCGGTGGACGTCTGCACCGGGACCGGGGCTTTGGCCGTCGCGGCGGCGCGGGCTGGAGCGGCGACGGTGACGGCGGTGGACGTCTCCCGTGCCGCGGTGGTGTCGGCGTGGTTGAACTGCCGCGTCCGCGGGATCGACGTCGAGGTGCTGCGCGGTGATTTCGCTGCGGTACTCGGTCGGCGCAGCTTCGATCTGGTGGTGGCCAACCCGCCCTATGTGCCCGCTCCCGAGGACGCCGCCTACCGCGGTTCGGCGCGGGCGTGGAACGCCGGGGCTCGGGGCCGAGCCGTGCTCGACCAGCTGTGCGCGGCGTTGCCTGCGCTGCTGAAACCGCGCGGCATGGCGTTGATCGTGCATTCGGTGCTGTGTGACCCGGATGCGACGCTCGCCCGGTTACGCGAGAACGAGTTGAAGGCCGCCATCGTGGCCAGGGCCACCGTGCCCTTCGGTCCCGTCCTGCGCCGCCGCGCGGACTGGCTGGCCTCGACCGGGCTGATCGAGCCCGGCCAGAGAATGGAAGATCTGGTGGTGATCCGTGCCGATCGAATCCGACCATGAGCGGCGGCGGGTGACGCTCACCGCCGACGGCCCCGCCTTGATCGAGGGCCCGGTCGAAGTGGTCACCGCGGACGGTCGGACGATTCGCTCCGACCGGTTCGCGGTCGCCCTGTGTCTGTGCCGGCGTTCGAAGAATTACCCGTTCTGCGACACCAGCCATCGCAAGCATTGCCGTCCGTCGTGACCGCACTGCGGATCCGGCCCACCGCGTTGTCGGCGGGCACCGTCTCGACGGGCCCGAAGAACGCGTTGCGGGGCAGCATCACACTGTCCAACTGCAGATCTGTGGGGGAAGGCAGTGCGATGCGCGCAGGTGTGGGCTCGGTCAACTGTTCTCGCCAAGCGCTCACTCCGTCGACCAAGGTGTCGATGGCGCCTTGTCGTCGCCGAGCGACCCGGCGCTGTCCAGGCACACCTGGCGGGTCGTTTCGCGCGCGGGCGCGCGGGTAGCTCCGGGAAGGTACCGACCCCCGACTGGAGGAGCGCGGATGAAGGCAGTGACGTGGCAAGGACGACGTAGAGTCGCCGTGGAAACGGTGCCCGATCCGCGGATCGAGGCGCCGACGGACGCGATCATCGAAGTCACCTCCAGCGGCATCTGCGGATCCGATCTGCATCTGTACGAGGTGATGGGCGCCTACATGAGCAGCGGCGACGTGCTGGGGCACGAAGCG
Source organism: Nocardia amamiensis NBRC 102102 (assembly GCF_001612745.1). Lineage (GTDB taxonomy): Bacteria > Actinomycetota > Actinomycetes > Mycobacteriales > Mycobacteriaceae > Nocardia > Nocardia amamiensis. The sequence goes on from NZ_BDBA01000138.1 coordinate 4,604, forward strand.
ATGGGCCGGGTCGTGGAGACCGGTTCCGACGTCACCGACCTGAAGCGCGGCGACCGCGTCGTGATCCCGTTCCAGATCACCTGCGGTGACTGCTACATGTGCCGGACCGGCCTGAGCAGTCAGTGCGAGACCACGCAGGTCCGCAAATACGGCTGCGGCGCAGCCCTTTTCGGCTATTCCAAGCTTTACGGGCAGGTACCCGGCGGTCAGGCCGAGTACCTGCGTGTGCCCTACGCCGACGCCACCCACATCACGGTGCCGGACGGCCCGGACGACGCTCGATTCCTCTACTTGTCCGACGTGCTGCCGACCGCCTGGCAGGCGGTGGAATACGCCGCGGTCCCCGACGGAGGCTCGGTGACGGTACTGGGCCTCGGCCCGATCGGCGACATGGCCTGCCGCATCGCCGCGCAGCGCGGATTGCGCGTGATCGGGGTCGACCGGGTGCCCGAACGCCTCGCCAGGGTGGCCGAGCGTGGCGTCGAGGTCATCGATCTGGACGCCGTCGACGAACCGATAGGCGACATCATCCGGGGCTGGACCGATGGTCGCGGCACCGACTCGGTGATCGATGCGGTCGGAATGGAGGCCCACGGGTCGCCGTTCGCGTCGGCGGCCCAGCGGTCGGCGTCGTTCCTGCCGGATATCGTCGCGCAGAGGGTGATGGACACCGCAGGCGTCGACCGGCTCGCAGCGCTCAACTCCGCGATCGACATCGTCCGCCGCGGCGGCACGATCTCGGTGAGCGGCGTCTACGGCGGCATGCTCGACCCGCTGCCGATGCGGGTGCTGTTCGACAAGCAGATCCAGGTGCGCATGGGACAGGCCAACGTCCGGCGCTGGGTCGACGACATCATGCCGCTGCTGCAGGACGGCGATCCACTGGGCGTGGAAACCTTTGCCACCCATCGGCTTCCGCTGTCGGATGCCGCACAGGCGTATGACATCTTCCAGCACAAGTCGGACGGAGCGGTGAAGATCGTCCTCGATCCGACCGCCACCACCTGACGGCACAACCCGCACCGGTCTCGAGCGCGGTGGTTCCCACCGCGGTCGAGGCCGGTTTGTCGGTTCCGGCCTTGGGTAGCTGCCGTGTATGACTGTTTCACTACGCGGAGTCGTGTCGTCGTGGTGGCTCGAGGCGCCGACCGCCGTGGCGGCGGAGGCGGCACGCGCCGGCGTGGAGATGGCTGTCGATCTGGGCGTCAAGGTGGCGCAGGCGCCCGCGCAGGCGGTCGCCGCAGGCGCGAGGGCGGGCGCGTCGCTGCTGAACCTGGGACGCGAGGAGGAACTGCGCGACGAGTTCGCGGCCTTGGTCGACCCGCACGCGCTGCGGTCCCGGCGCCGGGTGGCGGTGCACGACGACCGCGCCACGGTGGAGGTCCGCGGCCTGGACTCCGGCCAGAGCGAGGCCATCACGCAGGCACTGCGGCGCACTCTCGATCGCAGCCGCGACGTGCGCTGGTGGCGGGTGAACGCGGTGACCGGGCGCGTGGTCGCTGCTCTCGCGCACGGTGCGGCCGACCTGCCCGCTCTTGTCGCGGCCATCGAGTCGGTCGAGGCCGCCACCGCGGTCGATGACCTCGACTGGGGTCGCGCCTGTGAATACCCCGACGATCGAGAACCATTGCTGGCGGCGGGAATCCAGCTCGCGGGCGACATGTGCGCGATCGGACTGTCGGCCGCGGGTACAGTGTTGCCGCTGCGCGGACCGGCTCGGCTGTTGCGCGCGGCGGCCGCGCTCGTCGACACCCAGCCCCGGGTGCGCGGGCTGCTGGAGGATCGTCTCGGCCGCCCACGCACGGATATGGTGATCGTCGCGGCCAACGCCGTCGGCAATGCGCTGGGCAACCGCGCGGCCGACGGCATCGCGAATCTCGTGGTGGACGCCGTATATCGCGGCTTCACCCTGACCGAGGCGCTGACCCGGTACGCACAATGGCAGCGCTGGGAGCCCGAGGTCGACCGCCGCCCCACCGAGGTGCGCGATCCGCTGCCGCCGCCTTCCCGGGTAGTCGAGATGCCGCGGGGACCGGTCGAACGGGTCGCCGACGAAACCGCCACGGGCGCGCTTGCGGGTGCGGTCAGCGCCGTCCTGGGCGGGCGCGGCCTGCTCGGCGCGGCCGACGCGTTGGAACTGGGTGCGCCGAAGGCGGCGCGCGCCAGCCGCGAGGCATACGGCGCCGTGGTTTCGACACTTCTCGGCCGGGCGGGTGCGCTGACCCTGCACCCCGGGGCCTGGCGGCGGCTGGACCGGCTGTCCGCGGTGATCGTGGACGGGCAGGCGTTGCTGACCTCGCGCCGCATGGTCCTCGACGCCGAGACCGCCGACGAACGATGGTCGGTCGCCGAGATCTGGAGCGCGAGTCAGCGCCTGCTCTGGGCCGAGGACACCGAGGAAGGCCCGGCCGGCGATCTGCGACCGGCGGACACGGGGCAACAACCGCCGGGCGAGCGGCAACGGTTGGTGCACGCCGGAACAGGGAAGCCCGATCGCGGTGTCGCGCGCCGCCCGGTATGGCGGGAACTCCAGGACAACGGCGCCACGGTGGGCCGGGTCCTGATCGGACGCGAACTCGATCGCCGCGCGCACGCGGTACTCGGCCGAGCGCGCAGCGCCGGGCTGCGCGTGATCCTGGTCGCCGGCGCCGATACCGCCGAGTTGCGCTCGATGTCCGATGACTTCCTGGCCCCGTCCCGCTCGATGAGCAAGCTGGTGCGTGACCTGCAGCAGGACGGGCACGTGGTGGCGGTGCTGAGTTCGCGCGCGCACAAGGCGCTGGCGACCGCCGACGTGGCGATCGGGCTGGCCGGGCGGGAAGACGGTGTGCTCCAGTTGCCGTGGACCGCGGACGTGGTCTGCCGCGACCTCACGCAGGTGGACCGGATACTGGCCGCCGTCGCTCCGGCTCGTCAGGTCAGCGAACGCGGCCGCTCGCTTGCTCTGTCGGCGGCGGCCCTGGGCGGCTTGCTGCTCGCCGTCGCCCCCGACGCCCGCGGGACCGCTTCGCCGATGGCCGCCGCGCACTACACAGGATTCTTCACCGGCGCCTACAGCGGGTGGCGCGCGGCGCGGGCCGAGCCACCCGCCGCGCTCGCCCCATTGTTGCCGTGGCACGCGCTCGAAGCCGACGAGGTGCTCAGCCGGTTGCCGGAGCCCGTTGCGGTGCAGGAGCGGACCGAGCCGAGCCGGGCGGCCCGCATCCCCGGCATGGCCGTCGTCACCTCGGCGGCGTCGTTCACGCGGCAGTTGCGCCGCGAGCTGGCCGATCCACTCACCCCGATTCTCGGGGTCGGCGCGGTCGCCACCGCCGTACTCGGCGCGCCGTCGGACGCGGTGCTGCTGTCGTCGGTGCTCGCGGTCAACGCTCTCGTCTCGGCGTGGCAGCGCCAGCGCGCGGAGGGTGCGCTGCACCAGCTGTTCGAGAGCGAGCAGCTCACCGGCCGCGTGATCGATCGCGACGACCTGGAGGCCGACGAGCCGCAGGAACGCAGCCTGCCTGCGAACCTGCTCACCCTCGGCGACGTGATCGTGCTGCGGGCAGGCGACGTGGTCCCCGCCGACGCGCGGCTGCTGCACGCCGAGGACTTGGAGATGGACGAATCCGGCCTCACCGGCGAGTCGGTGACCGTCGAGAAGCAGGTCGCCGCGACGCCCGGCGCGGCGGTGGGCGATCGCGCCTGCATGGTCTTCGAAGGAAGCACCGTGGTCAACGGGACGGGGCGCGCGGTCGTCGTCGCGGTCGGCGCCGACACCCAGGCGGGCCGCGCGGCCGCCGGTGCCATCCCACCCGAAAAGGGCGGCGTGCAAGCCCAATTGCGCCGGTTGACCGACCGCGCGCTACCGCTGACCCTGACCGGCGGCGGCATCGTGACCGGGTTGGGCATGCTGCGCGGCAGGTCGCTGCGGACAGCGATCGCCGACGGCGTGGCCGTCGCGGTCGCCGCGGTGCCCGAAGGACTGCCGCTGGTGGCCACGGTGGCCCAGCTCGCGGCCGCCCGTAGGCTCTCCCGGCATGGCGTGCTGGTCCGCGCCAGCCGGACCGTGGAGGCACTGGGCCGGGTGGACACGCTGTGCTTCGACAAGACCGGCACCCTCACCGAGGGCCGCCTGCGTCTGACCACCCTCGCCGGTCTCGACGACCAGTGGCCACCGGACGCGGACTCCGAGGACGCCCACCGGTTGCTGCGCGCGGCGGCCCGCGCCTGCCCCGATCCCGCCGAAGGCCCGATCGTGCACGCCACCGACCGCGCGGTGGTCGAAGCCGCCGACGAGGTACTCGGCGACGAGGCCCGCCGCTGGGATCCGATCGAGGAGATCCCGTTCGAATCCAACCGCGGCTACGCCGCCGCGCTCGGCCACACCACCCGCAAGCTGCGACTGATCGTGAAGGGCGCGCCCGAGGTGGTGCTGCCACGGTGCACTACGGCGCGGCTGGACGGCGCCGACCGCCCCCTCGGCGACCGCTTGCGTGAGCGCGCCGAACAGGCGGTGCGGGATCTCGCCGAGCAGGGCCTGCGGGTGCTGGTGGTGGCACGCCGCGACCTGCGCACCGAACCCGATGACGTCGAGGCCGCGGTCGAACGGCTCACTCTGCTCGGCTTCCTGGGCTTGGCCGACACCCCACGCCCGCAGACCCTTCCGCTCGTCACCGCGCTGCGGCGCAACGACATCAGTGTCCGCATGATCACCGGCGACCACCCGGTGACCGCGGCGGCGGTGGCCCGGCAGCTGGGCATCGATCCGGGTGACGTGGTCACCGGCGCCGACCTGGACGGCCTGGCCGACACCGCGCAGGCCGAGCTGATCGAACGCGGGACCGTCTTCGCCCGGGTAGCCCCGGAACAGAAGGTGCGCATCATCGCCGCACTGCGCCGGGCGGGCCACGTCGTCGGCATGACCGGCGACGGCAGCAACGACGCCGCCGCCATCCGCACCGCCGACGTCGGAATCGGTTTGGCCGCACAGGGTTCCGCGGCCGCCCGGAACGCCGCCGACATGGTGCTCACCCACCCCGACCCGCTGGCGCTGCTGCACGCCCTCATCGAAGGTCGCGGTATGTGGCAGCGCGTCACCGACGCGGTGGGCGTACTGGTCGGCGGCAACGCGGGCGAGGTGGCGTTCACGCTGTACGGCACCGCCGTCAGTGGCCATGCCCCGCTGCGCACCCGGCAATTCCTGCTGGTGAACATGCTGACCGATATGTTCCCGGCCATGGCGCTGGCGCTGTCGCGCGATCGGGACACCGCCGACCCGGAGGACGCGGACGATCCGGAGGCCCAGGCGCAGCAGGCATCCGACCAGCTCGCCGAGATGCCGGTCGCGCATCTGGGCCCGGATCTGCTGCACACCCTCACCGTCCGCGGTGTCACGACGGCCACCAGCGCATCCGTCGCCTGGACCCTGGGCCGGATGACCGGCACGCAACGCCGCGCCGCCACCATCGGCCTGGTCGCACTCATCGGCACCCAGCTCGGGCAGACGCTGGTATCCGGCTACCGCAGCCCGCTGGTCTGGGTGACCACGGCGGCGAGCGGGGCGGTGCTCGGCGCCGTCGTGATGACCCCGGGATTGTGCACCTACTTCGGATGCCGTCCGCTGGGCCCGGTCGGGTGGGGTCTCGCGACAACCTGCGCTGCGACAGCCACCGCCGCTGCCGCGATCCTGCCCCGGCTGCTCCCCGAACCGTTGACCGAGTAGCTGGGTCGTGGCCGGCGCCAGTGCGCCGGCTGATTGGCCGGTGACCGCCCGGGTATCCGGCTGGCGATGGTCCGGCACCCGGAGGAGGATCCCATGGCTGAACAGGTCGGTGACTACGTCGTGCGGCGTCTGCGGGAGTGGGGCGTCGAGCAGGTCTTCGGCTATCCCGGCGACGGGATCAACGGCCTGATCGCCGCATTCGGCCGCGCCGACGACGACCCGGCGTTCATCCAGGCCCGCCATGAGGAGATGGCGGCCTTCCAAGCCACCGGGTACGCCAAGTTCAGCGGCAAGGTGGGCGTGTGCACCGCGACATCCGGGCCGGGGGCGATCCATCTGCTCAACGGTTTGTACGACGCGAAACTCGACCACGTGCCGGTGGTCGCGATCGTCGGGCAGACCGCGCGCAGCGCGATGGGCGGCAGCTACCAGCAGGAAGTCGACCTGCAGAACCTGTTCAAAGACGTCGCCTCCGACTACCTGGTCGAGGTCAACGTGGCGCGCCAGCTACCCAACGCGCTGGACCGCGCGTTCCGCATCGCGGCCGCGCGCCGGGCCCCGACCGCGGTGATCCTGCCATCGGATCTGCAGGAGGAGCAGTACCGGCCGCCGCAGCACGCGTTCAAACAGGTGCCCTCCAGCCCGCCCGGACTGCCCTCGACGGCCGTCGTCCCCGCGCACGAAGACATCCAGCGCGCCGCTGACCTGCTCGACGCCGGATCGCGGGTGGCGATCCTGATCGGCCAGGGCGCTCGCTCGGCCGCCGCGGAAGTCGTCGAGCTCGCCGAGCGCACCGGCGCGGGCGTAGCGAAAGCGCTGCTGGGCAAGGACGTCCTGTCCGACGACCTGCCCTTCGTCACCGGGCCGATCGGATTGCTCGGCAGCAGGCCCAGTTACGAGTTGATGCGCGACTGCGACACGCTGCTGATCGTCGGGTCGAACTTCCCCTACTCCCAGTTCCTGCCCGAACCGGGGCAGGCGCGCGCGGTGCAGATCGATATCGACGGCACCATGATCGGGATGCGCTATCCGACCGAGGTGAATCTCGTCGGCGACGCCAAATCGACTCTGGCCGAATTACTTCCGCTGGTCAAACGCAAGGACGACCGGGCATGGCGGGAGACGATCGAGAAAAACGTGGCCCGCTGGTGGCAGACCGTCGAACGGCAATCCATGCTGGCGGCGAAACCGGTCAACCCGATGCGGGTGGTTTGGGAGCTGTCCAGATGCATCCCCGACAATGCCATCGTGACGGCGGACTCCGGGTCCTCCACCAACTGGTATGCCCGCTGCCTGCGCTTCCGCGGACAGATGCGCGGCTCGCTGTCGGGCACGCTGGCCACCATGGGCCCCGGCGTCCCCTACGCCATCGGCGCGAAATTCGCCCACCCCGACCGCCCGGTGATCGCGTTGGTCGGCGACGGCGCGATGCAGATGAACGGCTTGGCCGAACTGCTCACCATCACCCGCTACCGCAGGCGCTGGGCGGATCAGCGCCTCGTCGTGTGCGTCTTCCACAACAACGACCTCAACCAGGTCACCTGGGAGTTGCGCGCCATGGGCGGCGCACCGAAATTCGAGGCATCGCAAACACTGCCCGACGTCTCCTACGCCGACATCGCCCGCAGCGCTGGCCTGAGCGCGATCACCGTGCGCTCACCCGACGACCTGGCCTCGGCGTGGGACTGCGCCCTGCACGCCGACAGCCCGGTGCTGCTCGATGTCCACTGCGACCCCGAGGTGCCGCCCATCCCGCCGCATGCCACCTGGGACGAGATGAAGGACACCGCCGAAGCGGTGCTGCGCGGCGATCCCGACGCCTGGCACCTGCTGGTCCAAGGTGCCAAAACCAAAGCCCAGGAGTTCATTCCGTAACGACAGAGACGACGACCCGCCGCCGCACGCCGAGAATCGCAGAAGAGGAGCTCGACCATGGGGTTTCCCGAGCAGCAGCAAGAAGTACCAGGCACGCAGGCCCGCATGAACCCGGTTCCGGACTGCGGTGAGGACAGCTACCGCGGATCCGGCAAATTGACCGGCAAAGCCGCCGTCATCACCGGCGCCGATAGCGGGATCGGCCGGGCGGTGGCGATCGCCTATGCCCGCGAAGGCGCCGACGTGCTGATCTCCTATCTGAACGAGGACGAGGACGCGAAAGAGGTCGCCGACCTCGTCACACAGGCCGGGCGGAAGGCCGTGCTCATGCCCGGCGACCTCGCCGACGCCGACCACTGCCGCGCCGTCATCGAGCGGGCGGTCCGCGAATTCGGCAAGATCGACGTTTTGGTGAGCAACGCTGCTTTCCAGATGACACACGAAACTCTGGAAGAGATCAGCGACGAAGAATTCGAGCACACCGTCGAACTGAACATCAACGCCTATTTCTATCTCGTGAAAGCGGCCCTGCCGCACATGCCGCCGGGGTCTTCGATCATCGGAAGCTCGTCGGTCAACTCCGATATGCCCTCGCCGACTTTGGCGCCTTACGCGGCCACCAAGGCGGCCATCGCGAACTTCTCCGCCAGCCTCGCCCAGTTGCTGGGGGAGCGTGGCATCCGGGTCAACAGTGTCGCTCCGGGACCGATCTGGACACCGCTGATCCCCTCGACCATGCCGGTCGAGAAGGTCACCCACTTCGGCGACGACACACCGCTGGGACGCGCCGGTCAACCGGCCGAACTCGCCGGGACATACGTACTGCTGGCTTCCGAGGACGGCAGCTACATTTCCGGCGCCCGCATCGCCGTCACCGGCGGCAGGCCCATCCTCTGAGCGTGACAACGAACGCGGCCGGTCGTTCCAGCGAGCGTCCGGCCGTCTCGCCGCGAATCACAGCATCGACACGACGATCGCGACTGCCGCCGCCAGGAAAACCAAGACGACCACCACCGTGACGACCATCGCCATGACCCCGGTGAGGGGGAAGTGGTGCCTGGTCGTGGGCTCCGGCGCGGACAGACCGGACGTCTGCGGCGTATCCGGTGGTGTCGAGCCGGGCGGTACACCGCCGCCAGGTTCCAGGTCCGGCGTCCTTTCGGGATCGGGATCCATCGCACTCATGCGTTGCTCCCTATTCGCCATCGTTTCCGGGCACTTCAGGTGCATCAGGTCGCCTGCCGGACCTCTTGCGAGCCAGAATCACCGCGCCGACCAGCACCGCGAGACCTATGATCACCAACAGTTCCATGTCTGGGACCTACCCGGTCCTTGGACACCCAATCGACATGCGCGACATTCTCCGGTCACCCGACGTCGTTGGGGATCCCGATCTCAGCGCCAGTCCCTGTGGAGCTCGAGCGGGATAGCCAGCTCGATGCACACTGCCTCGCGCGACGAGTTCGATGGTGACCGCGACGGCGCAGGATTGGGCCAGGAGCAATCCGGTCAGCACCATGATCTGGACGGCGGCGGCCTGCGCGGCGGAGCCGGTGGCGAGCAGGACGCCCACGAATGCCCCAGGCAGGGTTACCAGCCCGACGGTGCGCGTCTGATCGACGCCGGGTAGCAAGGCGTCGGTCGCTGTGGGCCGGATGATCTCCAGACGCGCGGCACGGTCGCTGAAGCCGAGACCGAGTGCGGCTTCGACTTCACCCCAGCGTTCGTTGAGCGCGTCCAAGGCGCGGCGCGCCGAGAGGGATGTCGCGGTCATCGTGCCGCCGAGGATGATCCCGCCGATCGGCACCAGCGCGACGCCGGTAAGCGGGACGACGCCGCTGAGCAGCAGGATCGGCAGGACCACGCCCAGTCCGGCGCCGAGAGCGACGGCCAGCCACAGCGCCGAGCGGCCCGCCCCAGCACGTCGCGCCGAGGTCGCTGCGGCCGCGGCGAACATGACCGCCAGCACCAGCAACGACGACCACAGCTGCGCCAGCGCCGCGGCCAAGATCAGTGCGACCGCGGCGAGCTGGGCCGCGCCACGCACCGCCGCGCGCGGAGCCACCGAAACCGGCCCGAGCCCGGCGATCCCATACACCACCGCAGCCCCCACAACCATGACCGTGCACAACACCACCAAACCCACGCCGGGTGTCACAGCTGTGTTCATGCCCCATTCTCTCGTGACGAACGAAGTGGATCTCCTCAGCTGGCACGTGATAACCGAAAGTGTCGGCGGTCCGGCCCGCGACCCGTTCTCCGGTTGGGCGCGCCGATATGGCGTTGGCCGAACTCACCGCGTCCGGTGCCCGCGACGACCTGCGCGACGCCTTGGTGCGCCTGGCCGACCCGAACCACGAATCCCGCTCCACCACTACAACACCGACGCGGCAGGGGGCATCGAACCGCGTCGGACATAGTGCCTCGCGATCGTTCCCGAGTCGAATAATCCCACGGGGCAATATGTCCGGTGACAGCCGCCGGGTTCGAGGCCGGCTATCCGGACTGCTTTCTGTAATCGACGCATTCTCGAAAGAAAATTCCGCATGCACGCCGGTCGGCCGGAGAATTCGCGCACGAGCCGGGCATTGCGCGCACGCCCGGGGTGGAGGAAGGTGAATATGTCCGGTGGCGCCACCGGGGCGCCGCCCTGACCTGAGCAGGAGGTGGCCCGTGTACGCACGCTCCAGCACAATTACGGCCCAGCCGTCGTCGATCGACGACGGGATCACCTACCTCCGCGATGAAGTGATGCCGAAGCTGCCCGAGATCGACGGATGGGTCGGCCTGTCGCTGCTGGCCGATCGGTCGACGGGACGCTGCATCGCCACGACCGCGTGGGAATCCGATGCCGCGATGCACGGCAGCCGCGGGCGGGTCCAACCGTTGCGCGACGGTATGGCCCGAGCGCTCGACGGCCGGGTCGATCTGGTCGAAGAATGGGAAATCGCGGCCTTGCACCGCGACCATCCGGCCGGTGACAGCGCCTGCGCTCGGTGCACGTGGGTTCAGCTCGACCCGGAGCGGCTCGACCGGATGATCGACACCTTCAAGATGGAAGTGCTGCCGCAGACCGAGATGATCGATGGATTCTGCAGCGCCAGCCTGTTCGTCGACCGGTCCACCGGTCGCGGGGTTGGCGCGACCGTGTGGTCCAGCCGCGACGCGATGGACGCCAACCGGGAACAGGCCAACCGGATCAGGGCGACGGCGACCCAGCGGGTCAGCGCCAACGTGCTCGAGGTAGCGGAGTTCGATCTGGCGTTCGCGCACCTGCGCGTCCCCGAGATGGCCTGACATCATCCCGACATCCGGCCGGAGCGCGGCTTCCCGGCCGGATACTTCGTGCGGCCCGGACAACCGCGTCGGGAGTCGCTATGCGTTGCCGGATGCCGCCTGGCCGTGGTCTGCCGACAGATGGCCACGCAGCGCGATCGCGGCCGCTCGGTGGACCACCTCCGACCGCGCCG
>NZ_BDBA01000139.1 GCF_001612745.1 Nocardia amamiensis NBRC 102102
GCCGGTGGGCGTGCCCGCCATCGTGGTCACGCCGGACCGCGCTGCCACGCCGTCGAATTCGGTTGCCCTGACCCATGATCCGGACGGTTCCGGCGCAGCCGTGCTCATCGCGCTCGCCGCGCTGGCGCGCGCAAGCGTGTCGCGCCTGGTCGCCGAGAGCGGCCTCACCGTCGTCGGCGTCACCGGCTCGTCCGGTAAGACCTCGACCAAGGATCTGCTGGCCGCCGTGCTCGCTCCGCTGGGCCCGGTGGTCGCCCCGCCGGGCTCGTTCAACAGCGAACTCGGCCACCCGTGGACCGCCCTGCGGGCCGCCGCGGACACCCGCTTCCTCGTGCTCGAGCTGGGCGCGCGCGGGCCAGGGCATATCGCCGCGCTGGCCGAGGTCGCGCCGCCGAGCATCGGCGTGGTGCTCAATGTCGGCACCGCGCATCTCGGCGAGTTCGGCAGCCGCGAGGCCATCGCGAAGACCAAGGGCGAGCTGGTCGAGGCGCTGCCGCCGACCGGCCTGGCTGTGCTCAATGCCGACGATCCGCAGGTCGCGGCCATGGCCGCGCGCACATCCGCGCGGGTGGTCACGGTCGGGCAGGCCACTACCGCCGACATCCGTGCCACCGGCATCCGCCTCGACGACCAGGCCCGCGCCGAGTTCACCGTGCACACGCCCGCGGGCAGTGCCCCGGTGCGTCTGGCCGTCCATGGCGAGCACCAGGTCGGCAACGCGCTGTCGGCGATCGCGGTCGCGCTGGAATGCGGCGCGGATCTGGATACCGCGGTGGCGGCGCTGTCCGGCGCACGCGCGGCCTCGGCCCGCCGGATGGACGTGCGAACCACCGCCGACGGGATCACCGTCGTCAACGACTCCTACAACGCCAACCCGGATTCGGTCCGCGCCGCGCTCAAGGCATTGGTGAGCATGGCGCGCGCCGGCGATACGCCCCGGCGCAGCTGGGCGGTGCTGGGCGAGATGGCCGAGCTCGGGGAGGAGTCGGTCATCGAACACGACGCCATCGGGCGGCTCGCCGTGCGATTGGACGTCAGCCGCGTCGTCGTCGTCGGCACCGGAAGGCCCTCCCGCGCGCTGCACCAGGGTGCCGTGATGGAAGGGTCGTGGGGCGAGGAATCGGTCCTCGTACCGGACATCGATGCGGCGATCGCCCTGCTCGACGAGGAACTCGCGGCGGGCGACGTCGTGCTGGTCAAGGCATCGAAATCGGTCGGCCTCTGGGAGGTCGCCGAGCATCTGACCGACCCGGGCGCCGTCGCCGCACGCCGCGGCACCCCGGCGAACAGCGGGGCGGGACAGGACACGGAGGCAGCAGGATGAGACAGATTCTCTTCGCCGCGGCGATCGCGCTGACGGTCTCGATCCTGCTCACGCCGCTGTTGATCCGTTTGTTCGCCAAGCAGGGTTTCGGACAGGAGATCCGGGTCGACGGCCCCGCCAGCCACCAGGCCAAGCGCGGCACCCCGACCATGGGCGGCGTGGCGATCCTGGTGGGCATGTGGGCCGGGTATCTGGGCTCCCACCTGATCGGCATCGGCTACAACGCCGACGGGCCGTCGGCGTCGGCGATGCTGGTGCTCGGCCTGGCCACGGCGCTCGGCGCGGTGGGCTTCATCGACGACTTCATCAAGATCCGCAAGCAACGCAACCTCGGCTTGACCGCGGCGGGCAAATACCTCGGGCAGCTGTCCGCGGCCGTGGTCTTCGGCGTGCTCGCCTTGCAGTTCAAGGGCGGCAGCGGGCTCACACCGGCCAGCAGGCACCTGTCCTACGTGCGCGACATCAGCACGGTGACCATGGGCGTGGTCGTCTTCCTGGTGTTCGTGTGCTTTGTGGTGGTCGCCTGGTCCAACGCGGTGAACCTCACCGACGGTTTGGACGGGCTGGCCGCCGGATCGATGAGCCTGGTGCTCGGCGGATACGTGGTCATCACCTTCTGGCAGTACTACCACGCCTGCGAGACCAAGCCGGAGGCCGGTTGCTACAACGTGCGCGATCCGCTGGATCTCGCCCTGGTCTGCGCCGCGGGCGCCGCGGCGTGCGTCGGGTTCCTGTGGTGGAACGCCGCCCCGGCCAAGATCTTCATGGGTGACACCGGTTCGCTCGCGCTCGGCGGCTTGCTGGCCGGTCTGTCCATCACCACCCGGACCGAGCTGCTGATGATCGTGATCGGCGCGCTGTTCGTCGCCGAGACGGCGTCGGTGGTGCTACAGGTCGCGGTCTTCCGGACGACGCGCAACCGGCTGTTCAAGATGGCGCCGTTCCACCATCACTTCGAGCTCAGCAAATGGGCCGAGACCACGGTGATCATCAGATTCTGGCTGCTGGCCGCGATGGCCTCCGCCGTCGGGCTCGGGCTGTTCTACAGCGAATACCTCTCCGCGGTCGGGTGAGCGAGATGGTCGAACATTCTCCGCGGGCCCTGCGCACACCAGGGCCCATGCTGGAATTCCTGCGCGGCCGGGATGTCCTGGTCGCGGGCTGGGGCGTATCCGGGCGCTCGCTGGTCGAGCCGCTGCGCGACATCGGCGCGCGTCCGGTGGTCACCGACGGCGGAGCGGCCGCGCTGGCCGAGGCCGCCGGGCTCGGCTTGGACGTGGCCACCTGCACGGAGTTGGAATCCGCGGACTGGAGCCGGTTCGCGCTGGTGATCACCAGCCCCGGCTGGCGGCCGGACTCGCCGGTGCTGGCCTCCGCGGTGGCCGAGGGCACGCCGGTGTGGGGTGACGTCGAGTTCGCCTGGTGGGTCGACCAGGCCAGGATCTACGGCCCGGTCCGCAAGTGGCTGGTCATCACCGGCACCAACGGCAAGACCACGACCACGCAGATGACCCACTCGATCCTGCGCGCCGCGGGTGTGGCCAGCGTGGCCTGCGGCAACATCGGCCTTCCGATCCTGGACGCGTTGCGGCGCAATCCCGGTCCGCAGGTGCTCGCGGTCGAGCTCTCGTCGTTCCAGCTGCACTGGGCGCCGTCGGTGCGCCCGGAGGCGGGCGTGGTGCTCAACGTGGCCGAGGATCACCTGGATTGGCACGGCGGCCTGGACGCCTACGCCGCGGCGAAGGCGCGAGCGCTGGTCGGCCGGGTCGGCGTGGTCGGATTGGACGATCCAGTTGCTGCTTCGCTTGCCCGCAAGTCCAAAGCCCGCCGGACCGTGGGGTTCCGGGTCGGGGTGCCCGCCGACGGCGAACTCGGCGTGGTCGACGGCAAACTGCTCGACCGCGCGTTCACCAAGGCCGCGATCCTGGCCGAGGTCGCCGACATCAGCCCGCCCGGCCCCGCCGGTGTGGCCGACGCGCTCGCCGCCTCGGCGCTGACCAGGGCGATCGACGTCGCGCCGCAGTTCATCCGGGAGGGGTTGATCGAGCACAAGGTCGGCCCGCACCGCGCCGCGTTCGTGCGTGAGCTGGCCGGGGTGGCGTTCGTCGACGACTCCAAGGCCACCAACCCGCATGCCGCGCGCTCGTCGATCCTCGCGCATCCGCAGGTGATCTGGGTGGCCGGCGGCCAGCTCAAGGGCGCGCACGTCGAGGACCTGATCGAGGAGGTCGCCGACCGCTTGGTCGCGGCCGTGCTGATCGGCGCCGACGCGCCGGTGATCGCGGCCGCGCTGGCGCGACACGCGCCCGAGGTCCCGGTCGTCGAGCTGGTCACGGGAGACGATGCAGGGATGGGTGACGAAGCGTCGCGGAACGCCGCGGCGGACGCGGTGATGGCGCGCGCCGTGCGTGCTGCGGCCGGGTTCGCCCGTCCCGGCGACACCGTGCTGCTGGCTCCCGCCGCCGCGTCGCTGGACATGTTCGCCGATTACACGCACCGCGGCCGCAGCTTCGCCGCGGCGGTGCACGCCCTGGAAGACGGTGACATCGGACGGCGGCTATGACGGAAGCGGCGCGGCGCAAGCGCGAGTCGGTGCCTCGATTCTGGGCCTGGCTGGCGCGGCCGCTCGCGTCGTTCCATCTGGTGGTCACCATCGCCACCCTGCTCACCGTGCTCGGGCTGGTGATGGTGCTGTCGGCCTCCAGCGTCGAGGCGTACGCCGACGGCGGATCGGCCTACTCGCTGTTCATCCAGCAGGCCATGTTCGCCGTGATCGGCACAGTGCTGTTCTATCTGGCGCTGCGCATCCCGCTGCGCAGGTTGCGGCAGTGGTCGTTCCCCCTGTTCGCACTCTCGGTGCTCGCGCTGCTGCTGGTCCTCATTCCCGGCATCGGCGCGCAGGTGCAGGGCGCGCGCCGCTGGCTGGTGCTCGGGCCGGTCTCGGTGCAGCCGTCGGAGGTCGTGAAGGTGACGCTGGTGGTGTGGGGGGCGCACCTGCTGGCCTCACGCCGCGCCGAGCACGCAAGCCTCAAGGACGTCCTGGTCCCGCTGGTGCCCGCCGGTCTGCTGGTGTGCCTGCTCGTCGTGCTGCAACCGAACCTGTCCACCACGATCGCGCTGGGCGTCGTGCTCGCGGCGCTGCTGTGGTTCGGCGGGCTGCCGGTGCGCCTGTTCGTGACGATCGCGCTGTCCGGGGTGATCGCCGCCGGGGTGCTCGCGCTGTCGGCGGGCTATCGCTCCGATCGCATGCGTGCGTTCTTCAACCCCGGCGATGACCCGCAGGGCATCAACTACCAGGCGCGCCAGGCGCTGTACTCGCTGGCCGACGGCGGCATCTGGGGGCGCGGGCTTGGCCAGAGCCGGGCCAAATGGAGCTACCTGCCCAACTCGCACAACGACTTCATCTTCGCGATCATCGGCGAAGAACTCGGCTATCTCGGCTGCGCGCTGGTGCTCGGCCTGTTCGCGCTGTTCGTCTATACCGGCTTGCGCATCGCGGCCCGCTCGGTGGACCCCTTCCTGCGGTTGCTCACCGCCACCGCGACGACCTGGATCACAGCGCAGGCGCTGATCAACATCGGTTACGTGGTCGGCCTGCTCCCGGTGACCGGCCTGCAGCTGCCCTTGGTCTCCGCGGGTGGATCGTCGCTGGCCATCACGCTGTTCATGTTCGGCATCATCGCGAACGCGGCCAGGCACGAGCCGGAGGCGGTGGCGGCGCTGCACGCCGGACAGGACGGTCGTTTCAGTAGGCTGTTGCGGTTGCCCAAACCCGAGGTGTACGCACCGGCGCGGCGCGGCCGAACGCCGAGATCGGCCGACCGCGGGCCGTCGACGCTGTCGCCGGGCAGGCGCGGCCGGTACGGTACCGAACCGCCGCGGCGCCGGTCGCCGGAGAGCCGCGGCACCAGTTCGGCCCGCGCCACCAGGGCATGGGAACCAAGCTATCCGGTCAATCACGCAAGGGAACGAGGAAGATCCAGGTGATCTCGGTAATCGTCGCGGGCGGCGGCACAGCCGGCCACATCGAACCGGCACTGGCGGTGGCCGACGCGTTGCGACGGCTCGACGATTCGATCCGGGTGACGGCGCTGGGCACCGAGCGCGGGTTGGAGACCCGCCTGATTCCCGGCCGCGGCTATCCGCTCGAGCTGATCCCGCCGGTTCCGCTGCCGCGCAAACCGACGACCGACCTGCTGCGGTTGCCCGGACGGGTGCGCGCCTCGGTGGCCGCCACCAGGGCGGTGATCGATGCCGTCGACGCCGACGTGATCATCGGTTTCGGCGGATACGTTGCGCTCCCCGCGTACTTGGCTGCGGGTGCGGGCGTGCTGCGTAGGCGGCGCGCGGTTCCGGTGGTGGTGCACGAGGCGAACGCCAAGGCGGGCATCGCGAACAAGGTCGGCGCGCGCCGTGCCGCACGCGTGCTGGCCGCCGTTCCGGACTCGGGCTTGCCGAACGCCCAGGTCGTCGGCATTCCGGTGCGCGAATCGATCACGGGGCTGGACCGCGCCGCGCTGCGCGCCGAGGCACGCGCCCATTTCGGCCTGCCCGCCGAGGGGCCGGTGCTGCTGGTCTTCGGCGGTTCCCAGGGCGCTCGGACCCTGAACGAGGCCGTGTCCGCGGCCGCGCCGCAGCTGGCCGCCGCGGGGATCTCGGTGCTACACGCGCACGGTCCGAAGAACACGCTCGAGCTGGGCGCGGCTGGCGCTTCGGGTCCGGACGACGCCCGGTATGTGGCGGTGCCCTACCTGTCCCGGATGGATCTGGCCTACGCCGCCGCCGACGCGGTGGTCTGCCGCTCGGGCGCGATGACCGTCGCGGAGGTCTCCGCGGTGGGTCTGCCCGCGTTCTACGTGCCGCTGCCGCACGGCAACGGGGAGCAGGAGCTCAACGCCCGCCCGGTGGTGGGCCAGGGCGGTGGCAGAATTGTCGCCGATTCCGAGTTGACGCCGAAGTATGTGATCGATGAGGTGATTCCGCTGCTCATGGACCCCGCACGGCTGATCGAGATGGGCCGGGCCGCCGCAGGCGCCGGGCACCGCGACGCCGCCGACGAGGTGGCGCGGATCGCGAAGGAGGTGGCGCGCCAGTGACCGAGCGAACAATCGACACAGCCGAGCACTCGCTCGTGCCGGAGCCGAGCGCCGACCAGGTGGAGGCATGACCGAGCGGACTCCGCTGCCAGCGGAGTTGGCGCGCGTGCACATGGTCGGCATCGGCGGGGCCGGGATGTCGGGCATCGCCCGGATTCTGCTCGCCCGCGGCGGTGCCGTGTCGGGCTCGGACGCGAAGGAGAGCCGCGGTGTGCTCGCGCTGCGGGCGCGCGGCGCGCAGGTGCGGATCGGGCACGACGCGACGGCGCTGGACCTGCTGCCCGGCGGCCCGACCGCGGTGGTCACCACCTACGCGGCCATTCCGAAGACCAATCCGGAACTGGTCGAGGCCAATCGGCGCGACATCCCCGTGCTGCTGCGCCCCACTGTGCTCGCCTCGCTGATGCAGGGGCATCGCACCCTGCTCGTCTCCGGCACGCACGGCAAGACCTCGACCACCTCGATGCTCATCGTGTCGTTGCAGCACTGCGGTGTCGACCCGTCCTTCGCGGTGGGCGGCGAGTTGAACGAGGCGGGCACCAATGCCCACCACGGCACCGGCGACATCTTCGTGGCCGAGGCGGACGAGAGCGACGGGTCGCTGCTGCAGTACGAGCCGGACGTCGCGGTGGTCACCAACATCGAGTCCGACCATTTGGATTTCTTCGGCTCCGACGAGGCCTACGTCCAGGTCTTCGACGATTTCGCCGACCGGCTCGCCGCGGGCGGCCTGCTGGTGGTGTGCCTGGACGATCCGGGCTCGCTGGCGCTGGCGCAGCGGGTCGGCACGCGATTGGCGGAGAAGAACGTCCAGGTCCTCGGGTACGGATCCGGTGACCTCGCCGACGCGCCGGTCCCGGTGGGCGCCCGGCTGCACAGCTGGGAGCCGCGTGACGTCGGCGGCATCGCGCAGTTCCAGCTCGCCGACGAGGCCGCGCCGCGCACCGTGCGACTCGCGGTGCCCGGCAGGCACATGGCGCTCAACTCGCTCGGCGCCCTGCTCGCCGCCCGCGCCACCGGCGCCGACGTGGGCGAGATCATCCAGGGTCTGGAGGGTTTCGGCGGCGTGCACCGCCGATTCCAGTTCGCCGGACGGGAAAACGGCGTGCGCGTCTTCGACGATTACGCCCACCATCCGACCGAGGTGCGCGCCGTCCTCGGCGCCGCCGCCGAACTGGTCCAGCAGGAGGCGCGCGACGGTGCCCGGTCCAGGCAGGGGCGGGTCATCGTGGTCTTCCAGCCGCACCTCTACAGCCGCACCGCGACCTTCGCGGAGGACTTCGGCGCCGCGCTTAGCCTGGCCGACGAGGTCGTTGTGCTCGACGTCTACGGAGCGCGGGAGAAGCCGCTGCCCGGGGTGAACGGCGCGCTGGTCGCGCAGGCGGTCACGAAACCGGTCCACTACCAGCCGGATATGTCCCGGGTGGGCCGTCAGGTCGCGGTGTTGGCGCTGCCGGGCGACGTGGTGATCACCATGGGCGCCGGTGACGTGACGATGCTGGGCGGTCAGATTCTGGACGGACTTCGGGCGCGTCCCCAGCACGGACGGTGACCCGGCGTGCGCGGGGTCGGGTCGGCGCGCGGGGCAGGGCGCCGCGCGGGTGATCGGTTCGCCGCGATGGACTGGCGCCGGATTCGGTTGTGGGGCTTGCTGACCGTGTGCGTCCTCGCGGCGGTCGGGGTCAGCGCGTGGTACACGCCGGTGCTGTCGGTGCGCACGGTGCGGATCGAAGGCACGGTGACGGTGCCCGAGCAGCAGGTGCGCGATCTGCTCGAAATCCCGTCCGGCCGCTCCATACTGCGCATCGACACCACCGCGATCGCGCGTCGGGTGGTGACCATTCCGAAGGTGCGCATGGCGCGGGTGCAGCGTGTTTTCCCGTCCACGGTGCGGGTTACGGTCGACGAGCGCGTTCCGGTGTTGTTCTACGACAGCCCCGATGGCGCGCATCTGCTCGACGCGGAGGGCGTGGAATTCGCCATCGAGCCCACGCCGATCGGTGTGCCGAAGTTGATCACCGATCGTCCGGGCGGCGCGGATCCGGTGACCGCCGCCGCGGTGTCGGTGCTCGCCATCGTCCCGCCCGCGCTGGCCATTCAGGTCGACGAGGTTGTGGCACGGTCCATTTCGGACATCTCGCTGAATCTGAAGGACGGTCGCACGGTGCTGTGGGGCGGGACCGGCGACGGCGAACGGAAGTCGGCGGTGGTGTTGCCGCTGCTGACACGCCCAGGAACGGTGTTCGATGTTTCGAGTCCCAATCTGGTCACGGTAAAGTGATTCACACCCATTGCGCCCAGGGAATTTTCGACGGCCAGGCAGCGGCTCCCGTCGAGGAGGGGGCCGGGGGCAACCGTTCACCATACGACGTGTGGAGCGGCGAGACGAGCGGGATCACGCAAGATTCTGGCTCTCGTTTCGGCGCGCCTGCGCGCGTATCGCGGCGGCTGCGAATAGCGTTCCGCACCAGTCGGATACTTGACATAACGCTAACCCTATGGTTGAGCTTTAGGGTTTGCCCGCGCCGCGGTTCGCTCCCTGCAGCGACCCGACCCCGGACGGGTCGAACGGCGGCGTGCCCAGCATCCGGAAACGACAGGCTTTAGATCGAAGGAAGGCGAGAGCCCATGACGCCCCCGCACAACTACCTTGCGGTGATCAAGGTCGTCGGTATCGGCGGCGGCGGTGTGAATGCCGTCAACCGGATGATCGAGCAGGGACTCAAAGGTGTCGAGTTCATCGCGGTCAACACCGACGCCCAGGCGCTGCTGATGAGCGACGCCGACGTCAAACTCGACGTCGGTCGGGAGCTGACCCGCGGTCTCGGTGCCGGCGCGGACCCAGAGGTCGGCCGCAAAGCCGCGGAGGATCACAAGGACGAGATCGAAGAGGTGCTCAAGGGCGCCGACATGGTCTTCGTGACCGCGGGCGAGGGCGGCGGCACCGGCACCGGTGGCGCTCCGGTCGTCGCGCAGATCGCGCGCAAGCTCGGCGCGCTCACCATCGGCGTGGTCACCCGTCCGTTCTCGTTCGAGGGTAAGCGGCGCGGCAATCAGGCCGAAGTGGGCATCAATCTGCTGCGCGAGTCGTGTGACACGCTGATCGTCATTCCGAACGACCGGCTGCTGCAGCTCGGCGACGCGGCGGTGAGTCTGATGGACGCGTTCCGCTCCGCCGACGAGGTGCTGCTCAACGGTGTGCAGGGCATCACCGACCTGATCACCACCCCGGGTCTGATCAACGTCGACTTCGCCGACGTCAAGAGCGTGATGTCCGGCGCGGGCAGCGCGCTGATGGGCATCGGTTCGGCGCGCGGCGAGGGCCGCTCGGTGAAGGCGGCCGAGGCGGCGATCAATTCGCCCCTGCTGGAGGCGTCCATGGACGGCGCGCACGGGGTGCTGCTGTCCATCGCGGGCGGTTCGGATCTCGGTCTGTTCGAGATCAACGAGGCGGCGTCGCTGGTGCAGGAGGCCGCGCACATCGAGGCCAACATCATCTTCGGCACGGTGATCGACGACTCGCTCGGCGACGAGGTGCGGGTCACCGTGATCGCGGCCGGCTTCGACGGCGGCGGACCCGCCCGGCGCACCTTCGACGCCGCGAGCCGGGGCACCATCGGTTCGGCACGCTCGGGTGAGATCGGGCATCGAAGCGTGGGCGAGATCGCGGCGCGCGGCACCGACAGCTCGTCCAGCACGTCGGCCACCAGCGCATCCAGCCGCGGCGCGGTGCCGAGTTATCGGGACACCGAACGGCCGCGCACCTTGGCCGAGCCGACCGCAACGACCACGCCGCGGTCGTCCGTCACGCCCCCGGGCGGCGATGACGATGACGACGACGATGTGGACGTGCCGTCGTTCATGCGCAGGGGCTGATTTACCGGATCGGTTCCGGCTCCGGCCGGGGCCGAGTCGCCGTTCCGGCCGAAGCCGTGCCGTACTACGGCTACATACAAGCGATTTCGGCGACATAGTTGCCGGGCATCGGCACGGCGTGATCGGGAGCTGAGCGCCAACCACTGCGCGTGTGGCCGATGTTTCGGCCTCTACCTGGGCATTCCGTCACCGTTCCCCGGCCGCCGTTAGGCTCGTCGCCATGACAGTTGTGCCGACTACGATCGTTCGACGGGTCACCACGACCAGGGCCGGTGGCTACTCGGCGCCACCCTACGACTCGTTCAATCTCGGCGACCACGTCGGCGACGATCCCGTGGCGGTGCGGCGAAACCGTGATCGGCTGGCGGAGGGAATCGGCCTGCCGCCCGAGCGCCTGGTCTGGATGGAACAGATCCACGGCCGCACTGTCGAAATCGTGGACGGCCCGCGCGCCGAGGCCGTGCCCGCCACCGATGCTCTGGTGACCACCGTGCCCGGCCTCGCGCTCGTCGTGCTCTCCGCCGACTGCGTGCCGATTCTGCTGTCCGACGACGAGGCGGGCGTGATCGCCGCGGTGCACGCCGGGCGCGTCGGCGCCCGCATCGGCATCGTGCCGCGCGTGCTGGAGGCGATGGTGTCGGTCGGCGCGCGCCTGGAGCGCGTCGGCGCCTTTCTCGGACCCGCCGCCTCCGGCCGTCGATACGAGGTCCCCGCCGCGATGCGCGACGACGTCGAAGCACACCTGCCGGGCAGCGCGACCACGACCGTTCGTGGAACCCCTGGGCTCGATCTGCGTGCAGGCATCTCCCGCCAGCTCCGGGAGGCCGGCGTCGCCGGGATCGCGGTGGACCCCCGCTGCACCATCGAGGATCGCACCCTGTTCAGCCACCGTCGCGGCGCGCCGACCGGCCGGATCGCCGGGGTGATCTGGATGGAGGCCACCGCATGAGGAAGCGAACCGAGCGAACCAATGGATACAGCCGAGGATTCGCCCGCGCCGCAGCCCAGCGTCAGCGAGGTGCGGGCGTGAGCGAGCGTAGCGAGGGAACCAATAGACA
>NZ_BDBA01000140.1 GCF_001612745.1 Nocardia amamiensis NBRC 102102
GCAGGCGTGAGCGAGCGCAGCGAGGGAACCATGCACACAGCCGCCAATGGGGTCATGCCCGAGCCGAGCGTCAGCCGGGGGAAGGCATGAGCACCGGGGCCGAGACCGCTTCGGTGGGACAGGCGCTCGAGGCCAGAACCGCCGAGCTGTCCGGCAAGCTGACCGGGTTGCTGGCGCGGATCGACGCGGCCTGTCATGCGGCGGGGCGCGCACCGGAGGCGGTGCGGCTGCTGCCGGTGACGAAATTCTTCCCCGCCTCCGACGTGGCGATCCTGCACCGGCTCGGGCGGCGCGAGTTCGGGGAGGCGCGCGAGCAGGAGGCGTCGGCCAAGGTGGCGGCACTGCGTGAGCAAGACCTCACCGGGATCCAGTGGCACATGATCGGGCGGCTGCAGCGGAACAAAGCACGGGCGGTGGCCCGCTGGGCGCACACCGTCCACTCGGTCGACAGCGAACGCTTGGCAATCGCTCTGGACGCCGGTGCGCAGGCCGCGCTGGAGGCGGGCGAGCGCACCGAACCGGTTCGCGTGTTGCTGCAGGTGAGCCTGGATGACGACCCCGCGCGCGGCGGCGTGGCGGAGGGCGATCTCGCCGCGCTCGCCGGACAGGTAGCCGACGCGCCGGGATTGTGTTTGTCGGGTCTGATGGCGATTCCGCCCGTGGGGGCTGAGTCTGATGCGGCATTTGCACTACTTGCGACATTGCACACTCGATTGCTCGCCGATCATCCGGACGCGACAGAACTTTCCGCGGGAATGTCCGGCGATCTGGAATCCGCGATCGAACACGGTTCGACGGTTGTGCGTGTCGGTACTGCATTGATGGGTGCGCGACCGATAACCTCGGCGTAGCAAAGAAACCTCATCAGTCACATTCGACACATATGCTGGGAACTGACGAGGGCTGAGCAAGACTTCAACACCCGGCCGCCACCGGGGCCGAAGGAAGGTCGACCAGAATGAGCGAGCGCAGCGAGCGAGTAATCGGCGCAGCCACCATCGTGGTCATGACGGAGCCGAGCGACAGCGAGGCGCGGTCATGAGCGAGCGTAGCGAGCGAGTCATCGACACAGCCACAAAAGTGGTCATGAGCGCGGCGAGCGACAGCGAGGCGCGGTCATGAGCACTCTGCACAAGTTCAAGGCGTACTTCGGCATGGTCCCGCTCGAGGATTACGAAGACGACTACGTCGACGATCGCGCCCCCCGGGGTGTGGATGAGCGCGGTGCCCGTCGGCCACGTCCCCGTGACTACTCCGAGCGCGACGGCTATGCCGACCGCTACGGCGAAGACCGGTACGGCGCAGACCGTTTCGAGGACGCCGACTACCCCGAGCCCGCCTACAAGTCGCCGTACAAGGCGGGGTACCCGGTGTCGCGGCGCGACGACTACACCGACGAGCCCTACGGTGACGATCGATACGAGGCGCCGCGGCGACCGACCCGGATCGACTCCGGTCCCTCCGGCCGGTTCCGGGCGGGCGGGAGCGCGCCGACGCTGCGCGGCGCCACCCGTGGCGCGCTAGCCGTCGATCCCGACGCCGAGGCGCGCAGACTGGAGGAGCGCGTGCGTCCCGAGCCCGCCCCGGTGCGGCGGCCCGGGATCTTCGAGGACGGAGGCCCCTTGTCCAAGATCACGACGCTGCGCCCGCGCGATTACAGCGAGGCCCGGATCATCGGCGAGCGCTTCCGTGAGGGCAATCCGGTGATCATGGACCTGGTGGATCTGAGCAACGCCGACGCCAAGCGGCTGGTCGACTTCGCCGCCGGTCTGGCCTTCGCCCTGCGCGGATCGTTCGACAAGGTGGCGACGAAAGTGTTCCTGCTCTCACCGGCGGATGTCGACGTATCAGCCGAAGAACGTAGGCGGATTGCGGAAACCGGCTTCTACAACCAGAAATAAGCTCGTGATCTGGGGGGTGGAGCAGACCGGTCGCACGTTCTGGAGCGCGGTCATTTTGCGCGACGCGATTTTTACGGCAGAGTGAACTCGTGGCCTTGTTCGCGGTGCTGTACTTCGTACTGTTCATCTTCTGGCTGTTGCTGATCAGCCGGGTGATCGTCGAGTTCATCCGTAGCTTTGCCCGAGACTGGCGTCCTACCGGTGTCGTGGTCGTCGTCCTGGAGGTGATCTTCACGATCACCGACCCGCCGGTGAAACTCCTGAGGCGGTTGATCCCCCCGGTGTCATTGGGGGGAATTCGCCTGGACCTGTCGATAATGGTCCTGCTTTTCATCGTGTTCATCCTGATGTCGATCGTAGGCAGGCTCGGGCAGCCGGTAGCTCCGGTGTGACAGAATGGGCCGTGTAGACAGCTTGCTAGACCTGCTAGATCTCCAAAAGACGCGTGAAGGGATCCTTCCATGCCGCTGACCCCAGCCGATGTGCACAACGTCGCGTTCAGCAAACCGCCGATCGGGAAGCGCGGCTACAACGAGGATGAAGTCGACGCGTTCCTGGATCTGGTGGAGCAGGAGCTCTCGCGTCTGATCGAGGAGAACGCCGATCTGCGCCAGCGGGTCGCCGAACTCGACGCAGAACTGGCCGATGCCAAGAAGAATCGTGGCCCCGCCGTGGCGAGCACGGTGAAAGCGCCGGTGCCGCAGGCTCCGCCGCCGCCGCCGGAGCCGATCAAGCCGCCGGTTCCCGCCGCGCCGCCCGCCCCGATGCCTGCCGCGCCGATGGCCAAGGACGCCAGCGCCGATGCGAATCTGCAGGCCGCCAAGGTGCTCAGCCTCGCCCAGGAGATGGCGGATCGGCTGACCAGCGACGCAAAGTCCGAAGCGGAGAGTTTGCTGTCGAATGCCAGGGCGAATTCCGAGCGACTGGTCGGCGACGCGCGGACGCGGTCGGAGGCCATGATCGCCGACGCCCGCCAGAAGTCGGACGCGATGCTGACGGACGCGCAGAACCGCTCGGACAGCCAGCTGCGCCAGGCCAAGGAGAAGGCCGACGCGCTGCAGGCCGACGCCGAACGCAAGCACACCGAGATCATGGCGACCATCACCCAGCAGCGCACCGTGCTGGAGAGCCGGATCGAGCAGCTCAAGACGTTCGAGCGGGAATACCGGGTGCGGCTGAAGTCGTACCTGGAGTCGCAGCTCGAGGAGCTGGAGAACCGCGGATCGGCCGTCCCGGTCGACGGCGGCGAAGCGTTCGCCGACCACAACACGGCGAACAACCTCGCGCCCGCCTCGTTCGCCAAGGGTGGCAAGTAGCGCGACGCGCCCCAGCGCAGCGGTCCACCGACCGCTAGGGGATCGGTCGAGCCGCCCGGCATGCCTTGGGGGTCATCATGCTCGTCTTGACACTCGTCCTTGCCGCGATCGGCTTCGCCCTGCTCGTGGCCGCGCTCACCACGGGATCGGTGATCTGGGCGTGGGGGTGCATCGTGGTGTGCGTCATCGGTGCTGTGCTCTTGCTGGTGAGTGCCCTATCCATGCGGAGTCCGGACAGTGATGCCCCGCCGCCTCCTGGTCGTCATGCCAAACGGTGAAGCGGGCCGAGCTCTGACCTGCCTCGCACACTGAGTTGACCGCGCTGGCTAGAATCAAACCTGAATACGGCGTCGATCCGGCTATCACCGGGGAGCCTTCGGAAGAACGGCGGCACGGCCCTCGAGCCTGCCGCTCAGTAGAACCGAACGGGTGAGCCCGTCACAGCTCGCGAACGAGAGGTCCGGCGCTTGCCGGACAAGCGGGGTGGTACCGCGGTTTCGGCGCACCGGGCGCCGGCATCGTCCCCGTGCCAACCGGACACGGCACGAGGAGACGCATCCGCCATGGCGGACCACACTTCCAGCAGCAGCGCGTACCCGCGCGTCGACCTGGGCGTCGGCAACGGGACGTCGTTCCCCGAGATGGAGCGCCGCGTGCTCGACGCATGGGCGGCCGCCGACACCTTCCGCACCAGCATCGAAAACCGTTCCGGCGCAGCGGAGTTCGTCTTCTACGACGGTCCGCCCTTTGCCAACGGTCTGCCGCATTACGGACATTTGCTCACCGGTTACGTCAAGGACGTCGTCCCGCGTTTCCAGACCATGCGCGGTAAGCGGGTGGACCGGCGATTCGGCTGGGACTGTCACGGATTGCCCGCGGAAATCGAAGCCGAAAAGCAGCTCGGTATCACGGACAAATCACAGATCGACGCGATGGGCCTCGCGGAATTCAACGCGGCCTGCAAATCATCGGTACTGCGCTACACCGGGGAATGGCGCGACTACGTGACGCGTCAGGCGCGCTGGGTCGACTTCGACAACGACTACAAGACGCTCGATACCGACTTCATGGAGTCGGTCATGTGGGCGTTCAAGTCGCTCTACGACAAAGGCCTGATCTATCAGGGCTTCCGGGTGCTGCCCTACAGCTGGTACGAGCAGACGCCGCTGTCGAATCAGGAGACCCGGCTCGACGACGCGTACAAGATGCGTCAGGACCCGGCGGTCACCGTCGACATGGCGCTGCGGGTGCCTGCCGAGCATCCGCTGCACGACCTCGACGGGGCCAACGCGCTGATCTGGACCACCACGCCGTGGACGCTGCCGTCGAACCTGGCGATTGCGGTGCATCCCGAGTTCACCTACGTGCACCTGCGCGGCAAGGACGGCAAGCGGTACCTGCTCGCCGCCGAACGCGTCTCGCACTTTGCCCGCGAATTCGGCGAGGAACCGGAGGTGCTGTCGGAGCATCTCGGCGCCGCGCTGGCCGAACTGCGTTACGAGCCGCCGTTCGACTACTTCGCCGGGCACCCGAACGCGCACCGCGTGCTGAACGCCGACTACGTCACCACCGACTCCGGTACCGGGATCGTGCATCTCGCACCGGCCTTCGGTGAAGAGGACATGGAGGTCGCGAGCGCGCACGGCATCGAGCTGGTGCAGCCGCTGGATCCGGGCGGCAAGTTCACCTCGATGGTTCCGCCGTACGAGGGCCTGATGGTGTTCGACGCCAACCCGGTGATCATCAAGGACCTGAAGGCCGCGGGAAAGCTCTTGCGGCACGAGACGATCGAGCACTCCTACCCGCACAGCTGGCGCTCCGGGCAACCACTGATCTACATGGCGGTGCCGTCCTGGTTCGTCGCGGTCACCAAGTTCCGCGAGCGGATGGTCGAGCTGAACAGGCAGATCACCTGGGTGCCCGAGCACATCAGGGACGGCCAGTTCGGCAAGTGGCTGGAGGGCGCGCGGGACTGGAACATCAGCCGAAACCGCTACTGGGGCAGCCCGATCCCGGTGTGGGTGTCCGACGATCCGGCCTACCCGCGCGTGGACGTGTACGGCTCGCTGGACGAGCTGGAACGCGACTTCGGCGTACGCCCGACCGATCTGCACCGTCCGATGATCGACGAGCTCACCCGGCCGAACCCGGATGATCCGACCGGCACCTCGACCATGCGCCGGGTACCGGAGGTGCTGGACTGCTGGTTCGAGTCCGGTTCGATGCCGTACGCCCAGGTGCACTACCCGTTCGAGAACAAGGAGTGGTTCGACAGCCACTTCCCGGGCGACTTCATCGTCGAGTACAACGGCCAGACCCGCGGCTGGTTCTACACGCTGCACGTGCTCGCGACCGCTCTGTTCGACGCCCCCGCGTTCAAAACCGTTGCCGCGCATGGCATCGTGCTCGGCGACGACGGGCTGAAGATGAGCAAGTCCAAGGGCAACTACCCGGACGTGAACGAGGTGTTCGACCGGGACGGCTCCGACGCCATGCGCTGGTTCCTGATGAGCTCGCCGATCCTGCGCGGCGGCAACCTCATCGTCACCGAGCGCGGCATCCGCGAGGGCGTCGGCCACGCATTGCGGCCGCTGTGGAATGCCTGGACCTTCCTGCAGCTCTACGCGCCGAAGCCGGGGATGTGGCGCACGGACTCGTCGCATGTGCTGGACCGCTACATCTTGGCGAAGCTGGCGCAGACCAGGGACGTCATCACCGAGGCGCTGGAGGTCTACGACATCGCGGGCGCCTGCGAGGAGCTGCGCTCGTTCGCCGACGCGCTGACCAACTGGTATGTGCGCCGGTCGCGGTCGCGGTTCTGGAGCGAGGACCGCGACGCGGTGGACACCCTGCACACGGTGCTCGAGGTGGTCACCAGGCTGGCCGCGCCGCTGCTGCCGCTGATCACCGAGGTGATCTGGCGTGGGCTGACCGGCGGCGATTCGGTGCACGTGGCCGACTGGCCGAAGGAGGGCGAGCTGCCGGATGATCCGGAGCTGGTCGCCGCCATGGACGAGGTCCGGGTGGTGTGCTCGACCGTGCTGAGCCTTCGCAAGGCGCAGAACCTGCGGGTGCGGCTGCCGCTGGCCGAGGTCACCATCGCGGCGGCCGACGCCGAGCGGCTGGCGCCGTTCACCGACATCATCGCCGACGAGGTCAACGTCAAGAAGGTGGACCTGACCACCGACGTGGACGTGCACGGCCGCTTCGAGCTGGTGGTCAACGCCCGCGCCGCGGGTCCGCGCCTCGGCAAGGACGTGCAGACGGTGATCAAGGCGGTCAAGGCCGGTGCGTGGTCCGAGGGCGCCGACGGCGTGGTCGAGGCCGCCGGAATCGCTCTGCTGCCCGAGGAATACACCCAGCGCCTGGTCGCCGCCGAGCCGGAGTCGACCGCCGCGCTGCCCGGCAACGCGGGCCTGGTGGTGCTGAATTCCGTGGTCACCGAGGAGCTGGAGGCGGAGGGCTGGGCACGAGACCTGATCCGCGACCTCCAGGAGACCAGGAAGTCCGCCGGTCTCGACGTCTCCGACCGCATCACCGTGGTCCTGGAGGTTCCCGCCGACCGGGCCGCGTGGGCCGAAACCCACCGCGACTTGATCGCGGGCGAGATCCTCGCGACCGCACTGACCTTCGGGGACGCGGGCCCGGAGGCCGCCGATCTGGTCGGTGGCGTGCGAGCGAAGGTCACCAAGGCCTGAACGCTGGACTCCGAGTCGGGGCGGGACCGAAAGGTTCCGCCCCGACTGCTGTCTATCCGGGCTGCGGCTGTCGATGCGTCGCCGCTCCCGCTGCTTGTTCGCCCGCGGTCTCCCGCGACGCCCGCTGTCCGGGGCGCAAGACGCACCGGGCTCCGCACTGCCCGCTCTCTGAGCGAGAGCATCCGAGTTCCCCCTTTATGCGCGTCCGAATCGTCCAATTCGGTGAGATAGGTCACATGCTGAGAATTTGCTGATTTCTCCCATTTGGCCGGTTCGCGCGGGAGAATCGGCCATGTTACTGCTGGTGCGGAGGTGACTCCTGGGGCGGCAGTCAACTAATGGTTCGTTTTACCTGCACTGTGTCGCGTCCGGCGCGCATGCGCCAGGCACGGTGACCAGCGGCTCATCGCGTGACGCTGCCGTTGCCGTGCATTAGCCAGAGCCGCCTGCGGCGGCTCGTCACACCGGGCCCACGGAAGGGACAAGCACGTGCCGAGGAGACCGCTACGCCGTATCGCACTCGGATTCTTGCTATCGATCACTGCGACTTTCACGATCACCGGCACCGCCTGGTGCGACACCGGCAGCGCCTCCGGCGTCGAGCTGGCCGATCTGGCCGATGTCGGGTCGGCGTCCGGCATCAGTCCCGGCTTTGCCAGCGGCTCGGCCGGGATACCGTTGCCGATGCCGAGCGCGACCGGACTCTTGGCACTGGCGGCGGCGACGACACAGCTCGGCAAACCCTACGAGTGGGGTGGCACCGGACCGTTCAGCTGGGACTGTTCGGGTCTGGTGCAGTGGGCGTTCCGGCAGGCCGGGGTGCGCCTTCCGCGCACGACCTGGCAGCAAGCCAAGGTGGGCACCCCGGTCCCGCGGGCAATTCTCATGCCCGGCGATGTGGTGGTGCTGAACCGGGACGGTTCGCACGTCGGCATCTACGCGGGTGGGGGCCAGGTGCTGAATGCCTACGGCTCGGGTGTGCCGGTCGGCTTCACCCCGCTCAAGCAATTCGACATCTACGCTATCCGCCGCTTCTGACCGCACCGCGCTCGGCGTCGCCCGCGCATGGCGCGCCGCGTTGCGGGGTCGCCCGCTCGCGACTGCACATCGCCGGCGCTCGGTTCCCCATGCGTGCGACCGCGGCGCTGTGTCCCCGGTTCGCTCGCTCAGAGCACCGCTGGTCGGCCGCTCGTCAGTTGCCGAGACCGTCGGCGAGGGTGCGCAGCAGCGGTCCGTATTGCGGATGGGCGAGCGCCGAGGCGAATTGCGCGACCAGGTAGTCGGCCGGATTGCCGGTGTCGTACCAGCTGCCGCGGATCACCTGGCCGAAGACCGGATTGGTCGCGGCGTGCACGTTGATCGCGTCGGTGAGGTACACCTCGCCGGTGCGGTGCTCGTACCACGCTTCGGTCTGGGCGCGCAGCTCGTCGATGATGCCGGGCGTGACCACGTAGCCGCCGATCGCGGCGAAGGACGACGGCGCGTCCTTCGGCTTCGGCTTCTCGCGCAACCCGGTGATCCGCAGCAGGCCGTTGCCCTGGTCGTCGGACACCACCGGCACGCCGTAGCGCTGCGATTCGGCCGGATCCATCGGCATCAGCGCGAGGACGGGCGCTTTGGTGGCCTCGTAGGCGTCGATGAGCTGCTGGGCGCGGGGCACCTCGGCCACGAACACGTCGTCGGGCCACAGCACCAGCATCGGCTCGTCGCCGAGATTGCGCGCGGCGTTGAGCACCGGGGTGCCGTTGCCGTACGGGCCGTGCTGGTCGAGGTAGGTGATGTGGCCGAGCCGGGACAGCTCGCCGACCTCCTCGACCGCGTCGGCGAAGGCGGTCTTTCCGTCCGCGCGCAGCTGGGCCACCAGCGCCGGATTGGGGCGGAAGTGATCCTGGATCAATGATTTTCCGCCGCTGACCACGATGGTGATGTCGGTGATGCCCGAGGCGACCAGTTCGCGGACCGTGTGCTCGATCACCGGCTTGTCGCCGACCGGCAGCATCTCCTTGGGGATCGCCTTGGTCAGCGGGAGCAGCCGGGAGCCGATCCCGGCGGCCGGGATGACGGCCTTGCGGATATTCATGGGTCCGATCATCACATACTGCATCTCATTGCAGCGCCTGCGGCGCTGCGTGTTCGCGGCTGTGCTGATCTGGCCGCGACTTCGTCGCGGCGTGTTCGCGGCCCCCTTATGGCTCGCGTCCGAGCGGCCG
>NZ_BDBA01000141.1 GCF_001612745.1 Nocardia amamiensis NBRC 102102
GGGCCGCGAACAGACGATGCTCGGTCTCGCTGCGCTCGAAAGCGGGAGTTTGGCCGACGGGTTGCGTTGGGTGGCAACCGCAGAGCTCTCGTGCGCCCTCTGGAAAGCTTCGCTCGAAAACGAGGATCAGCGTGCTAGCCGTACGCCGCAGCCCGCGTCTGCCCATGCGCGGCGTGCAGCGTCACCACGTGCGAGGACATGTCGGTGGTCGGGCGTACATTGCTGCCGTGTGTACCGGAACGACCGTTGCCTGGATTGGCGAGCGCGTTGCCGCGGCTGCGGTGCAGGCCGCGGCTACGTCCGGCTCGCTTACCTCCGGTGATTTCTGGTTCGGACAGCGGACGGCGCATAACCGGTGAAAGAGGAGCAGCTGTCCGCGCTCGCCGACGCGGACAGCACTGCCCGGCGTTGGGTTCTGCACATTGATATGGACGCGTTCTTCGCCTCGGTCGAGCAGCTGACCAGGCCCACGCTGCGCGGGCGGCCGGTGCTGGTCGGCGGGACCGGCGGGCGCGGCGTGGTGGCCGGAGCCAGTTATGAGGCGCGGGTGTTCGGTGCGCGCTCGGCGATGCCGATGCATCAGGCGCGCAGGCTGGTCGGCGTCACCGCCGTGGTGGTGCCGCCGCGCGGCGCGGTTTACGGGGTGGTCAGCGGGCAGGTCTTCGACGTGCTGCGCAGCCGGATCCCGGTGCTGGAGACACTGTCGTTCGACGAGGCGTTCGGCGAGCCCGCCGAGCTGGCCGGCGCGACGGTGGCGCGGGTGCACGCGTTCTGCGAAGAACTTCGGGCGCTGGTGGGCGAACACACCGGGCTGACCGCGTCGGTGGGCGTCGGCACCGGAAAGCAGCTGGCCAAGATCGCCTCGAATCTGGCCAAACCCGATGGCGTCCTGGTGATCTCGCCGGTCGAGCAGTCGCGGCTGCTGGCCGGGCTCCCGGTGCGCAAACTGTGGGGGATCGGTCCGGTCGCGGAGAGCAGGCTGCGCACCCTCGGCATCGAGACTGTCGGCGCCTTTGCGGCCCTGCCGGAATCGGAGGCGGTATCGATCCTCGGCAGCAGTGTGGGCGCCGCGCTGCATCGGCTGGCGCGCGGCATCGACGACCGCCCGGTTGCCGAGCGCGCCGAGGCCAAGCAGATCAGCGCCGAGACCACCTATGAAACCGACATCGTCAGCCTCGCCCAGCTGCGTCCGGCCATCGAGGACATGGCCGCGGCGGCGCACCGGCGCCTGATCGGGGACGGGCGTGCCGCCCGCACCGTGGTGCTCAAGCTGAAGAAGTCCGATATGAGCATCGTCACACGCTCATTCACCCTGCCCTATGCGACCGAGGACCTGGCCACGCTGGCCGCCGCCGCACAGCGCTCGGCGCTCGACCCACGCGACCTCGGCCCGATCCGGCTGGTCGGGGTGAGTTACGGCGGTTTGTCCACCGTCCGCCAGGAATCGCTGTTTCCCGAGCTCGATCGCGGCCCGGCCGCCGAGATCCCCGCGGGGGAACCGGAACCCGAACCGGTGCTGCCGGACAATGGCGCCGCGCAGTCCAGCCTGCCCGTCCCGGTCTGGCATCCCGGCATGGATGTGACGCATCCGGAGCACGGTCATGGCTGGGTGCAGGGTGCGGGGTCGGGCGTGGTGACCGTTCGCTTCGAAACCCGTTCCACCGGGCCCGGTCCCGCGCGTACCTTCGCGGCCGACGACGCCGCACTCACCCGGGCCGACCCGCTGGGCAGTCTGCTCTGACAGCCCGGTCGACCGCTCGACATCGCCCGGGCGGACGCGTACTTTCGCTGCCGACGACATCCGTCGGTCCCGTGGATCCGGGCGGCGGTACCCGGTGCCGGTAGCGTGGGGCCTCGTGCAGCGCCCCCGATTCGGGTGGCGGTTGCCAAGGTGGAACACGACACGGACCTCTCGAACGCAAAGGACGAGCAGTTGAAGCTTCGTAAGACTGGACGCATCGCGATCGCCGGCCTGGCCATCGTCGCCGCGCTCGGCATGACCGCGTGCGGCAGCGATGACAAGGACAGCAAGCCCGCCGCCAAGACGTCGACCAGTGCCAAGGCGACGGCGACCCAGAGCGCGAACCTGCCGCCGGTCCCGACCGTCGCGGAGCTGAACACCGCGCTCTCGCGTGCGCTCGACCCGACAGTGCCCGCCACGGAGAAGCTGGACAACGTCCAAGGCGCCGAAGCCGATCCGACGCTGCCCGAGCGCCTGTCCCAGGCTGCGTCCGGCGCCGACGTGAAGATCGAGGTCACCGACGTCACCTCGTTCGGCGACAGCGTGAACGCGAAGGCCAAGTTCACCCTGAACGGCCAGGAGAACATCGTCGACGTGCCGTTCGTCGCCGACAACGGCAAGTGGAAGATCCAGAAGGCCTGGGCCTGCACCATGCTCACCAACCTGGGCCAGCAGTCGGCGGCCTGCGCGTAAATGATCGGCCGGGTCGGCCAC
This sequence comes from Nocardia amamiensis NBRC 102102, assembly GCF_001612745.1. Classification (GTDB taxonomy): domain Bacteria; phylum Actinomycetota; class Actinomycetes; order Mycobacteriales; family Mycobacteriaceae; genus Nocardia; species Nocardia amamiensis. Next base: position 2,456 of record NZ_BDBA01000141.1, read on the forward strand.
CGGAGTGCATCCGGTGGCCGACCCGTCTTCGTGAATCACACCACAGCAGTGGGTGATTCGAGGTGCTGGTAGGAGTCGGCGCGAGCTGTCAGATCATCCGCAGGATCGCGCAGGTCGCGGTGGCGTGCGCGTAGAGGTCGCCGTCCTCGACGCCGACCAGGCGCGCCTCCGCGCTGGCGGTGGTGGTGCCGACATGGATCGCGGTGCCCTCGCAGCGCAGCGCCCGGGTGTCGGCGCGCACCGATCGGTGCACGTGGATGCCGATCTGGACCGAGGTGGACCGCGTCCCGCCGGGCAACCGCGTCAGCACGGCCGCACCGAGGGCCGCTTCCAGCAAGGTGGTCACGAAGCCGCCGTGCACACCGGCCATCGGGTCGAGCAGATGATCACCCGGCTCGCCCTCGAACACCACCGCCCCGTCACTGACCTGCACTAGCCGGAAACCGAGCGCGCTCATGATCGGAGCCTCCGGAAATCGTCCGTCGAGCGCTCCTTGCAGAATCTCCCGGCCGGTCATGCCGCAATTCTCGGGGGCAGCCGCGGGACTCGGCCGGAGAATATGAGTGCGGGTGTGAAGAGGCTGGGCCGCTGTCATGCGTCGACGCTACGAGGGCCGCAGCACGCGCAACAGTGTCGTATCCGACATCTTCGCCACTATTTCCGACACTGCAACGTCTGGCGTGTCGGTGTGATCATGCCTCACCGCGGTTGGCCGTGCCCGAGGGTTCCGCGGCGACGTCGTGGGGGCTGCGCCGGAGGCGGCGGGAACGCAGCAGCGCTTCGGTGGTGAAGATCGCCAGCGCGGCCCAGATCAGTGCGAAACCGGCCCAGCGGGAGGCGGGCATCGGCTCATGCGCGACGGCGACGCCCCAGGTCATCTGCAGCGCGGGTGTGAGGTATTGCAGCAGGCCCATGGTGGACAACGCGACCCGTTGGGCCGCGACGGCGAACAGCAGCAGGGGGACCAGGGTGACCGGTCCGGTCGCCATCATCAGCGCGAGATGCCCTGGGCTGGAGGCGAATTCGCTGCGCCCGGTGACCGCGAGCCCGATCGCGAACGCCAGCGCGAACGGCGCGGAGACCACGCCTTCGGCGGCGATGCCGCGCAGCGCGTCCAGCGGGATCACCTTCTTCACCAGACCGTAGGTGGCGAAAGAACAGGCCAGCGTCAGGGCGATGACCGGCGGCCTGCCGTAGTCGACGGTGAGCACGGCCACCGCCACCGCGCCGAGGCCGAGTGCGGCCCACTGCGGGCCGGTCAGCCGTTCCCGGAAGATCACCACCCCGAACGCGACGGTGACCAGCGGGTTGATGAAGTACCCGAGTGCGCACTCCACGATGTGGCCCGAGGTGACGCCATAGACGTACACGCCCCAGTTGAGCGCGATCGCGGCCGAGGCGACCGCCGCCAACCGCCAGGTCCGTCCGCCGATGCCGCGCAGCTCGCGCAGCCGCCCGCCGGTCGCGAGTACCGCGAGCACCACGACGAGCGTCCAGACGATCCGCTGTGCCACCACCTCGCCCGCGTCGGCGAATGCCAGCAACCCGAAGAAGGCGGGGAACAGTCCCCAGAGGAAGAACGCACTGGTGCCGAACGCTACACCGGGGATGGACCTGCTTCGCCGCACGAGACGAACGTAGTAGTCCCGTAGCCTTGCGGTCATGTCGATTACCGTGCAGGCGCTCGCGGCCACCGGACTCAGTTCGGCTGAGGTCGAGCAACGCCGTCGCGACGGCCGGACCAACGACGTCCCGGATCGGGCCAGCCGCTCGGTGCGCGACATCGTGCGCGCGAACGTCTTCACCAGGATCAACGCGATCCTCGGCGTCCTGTTCGTCCTGGTCCTGGCCACCGGATCGCTCATCGACGGTATGTTCGGCCTGCTGATCGTCGCCAACAGCGCGGTGGGCATCATTCAAGAGATCCGCGCCAAGCGCACCCTGGACCGGCTGGCCATCGTCGGGCAGGCCAAGCCGACCGTGCGCCGGGACGGCGCGTCCATCGAGATCGCGCCGCGCGAGGTGGTGCTCGACGACCTGATCGAGCTCGGCCCCGGCGACCAGATCGTCGTGGACGGCACCGTCGAGGAGTCCGCGCAGCTGGAGGTGGACGAATCGCTGCTCACCGGCGAGGCGGACCCGATCGACAAGGCGGTCGGCGCCGCGGTGATGTCCGGCAGCTTCGTGGTCTCCGGATCCGGCGCGTATCGCGCCACCAAGGTCGGCCGGGACGCTTACGCGGCGCAGCTGGCCGAGGAAGCGAGCAAATTCACGCTGGTGCACTCCGAGCTGCGCAGCGGCATCGACAAGATCCTGAAGTTCATCACCTATCTGCTCATCCCCGCCGGCCTGCTGAGCATCTACAACCAGCTGGTCTCCAGTGGCGAGTCGTGGCGGCCCGCGGTCACCGGCATGGTCGCCGCGCTGGTGCCCATGGTGCCCGAGGGGCTGGTGCTGATGACCTCGATCGCGTTCGCGGTCGGTGTGGTGCGCTTGGGCCGGCGCAAGTGCCTGGTGCAGGAGTTGCCCGCCATCGAGGGATTGGCCCGGGTGGACGTGGTGTGCGCCGACAAGACCGGCACGCTGACCGAGAACGGCATGCGGCTGTCGGACCTGAAGACGCTGAACACTTTCGACGACGCGCAGGTGCGCACCGCACTGGCCGCGCTTGCCGCCGACGATCCGCGCCCGAACGCGAGCGTGCAGGCGATCGCGGAGGCACTGCCGGATGGTCCCGGCTGGCAACGCACCGCCGTCGCGCCGTTCTCCTCGGCCAAGAAGTGGAGCGGCTGCTCCTACGGCGAGCACGGCGACTGGCTGCTCGGCGCGCCGGACGTGCTGCTCGACTCGGATTCCCCGGACGCGCGCGTCGCCGAGGAACTCGGCGCCTCCGGTCTGCGCGTCCTGCTGCTGGCCCGCAGCGACCGTCCGGTGGACGCGCCGGACGCCCCCGGCGCCGTGCGGCCCGCAGCCTTGGTCGTGCTGGAGCAGAAGATCCGGCCCGATGCCCGCGACACGCTCGATTACTTTGCCGGCCAGAATGTTTCGATCAAGGTGATCTCCGGCGACAACGCCGTGTCGGTCGGTGCGGTGGCCTCCTCGCTCGAGCTGCCCGGCGGCGACCACCCGATCGACGCGCGGGGGCTGCCGGAGGACCGCGACGCGCTGGCCGACGTACTGGATCGCAACACCACCTTCGGCCGGGTCCGCCCGGATCAGAAGCGCGCCATGGTGGCGGCCCTGCAGTCGCGCGGGCACACCGTGGCGATGACCGGCGACGGCGTGAACGACGTGCTGGCGCTGAAGGATTCGGATATCGGCGTGGCCATGGGCTCGGGCAGCCCGGCCACCAGGGCGGTGGCGCAGATCGTATTGCTGGACAACAAATTCGCCACCCTGCCCTACGTCGTCGGCGAGGGGCGCCGGGTGATCGGCAATATCGAGCGGGTCTCCAACCTGTTCCTCACCAAGACCGTCTATTCCGTGCTGCTGGCGTTCCTGGTGGGCGCCGCCGGGGTCGGCTCGCAGATCTTCGGCTACGAACCGATCGGCTACCCGTTCCTGCCGCGACACGTGACGATCGCGGCCTGGTTCACCATCGGCATCCCGGCGTTCATCCTCTCGCTCGCGCCCAACAACGAGCGCGCCCGCACCGGCTTCGTGCGGCGGGTCATGCGGTTGGCCATCCCGTCGGGCGTCGTGATCGGCGTGGCCACCTTCGTCGCCTACCTGATCGCGTACGCGGGGCCGCAGGCGAGCGAAGAGCAGAAGGTCCAGGCGGGCACCACCGCGCTCATCACCCTGATCATGATCGCGGTGTGGGTGCTGGCCATCGTGGCGCGGCCGTACGTGTGGTGGAAGCTCGTGCTGATCGCGGTGTCGGTGGCGGCGTACGTCTTCCTGTTCACCGTCCCGTTCACCCGCGAGTTCTTCAAACTCGACCCCTCCAACCTCGCGCTCACAAGCGCGGCGGTGACGTGCGGTGTGGTCGGTATCGTGCTCGTCGAGGCCGCCTGGTGGGTGAGCGCGGCGATGCTGGGCGACAAGCGGGAACTTTTCCCGAGCTCGCCGGGTGGAGCCGCCTGACGAACTGGTCGGCTGACTTGCTGCGTTACGAGAAGCCTTGTGCGAGGCGGGCATTCAGGGCTGGAGTACCTTCTCGGATATGGAGGTACTGCTGCACCAGATCGACGCGTTCGCCGACGCACCGTTCTCGGGCAACCCGGCCGCGGTGATGCCGCTCCCGTCGTGGCTGCCGGATGCGTTGCTGCAACAGCTGGCCGAGGAGAACAACCTCGCCGAAACCGCGTTCTACACCCCGCACCTACCTCCCGAGGCGGGTATGCCGCCGGGCGACTGGCCCGCCTTCCACCTCCGCTGGTTCACGCCGCGGGTGGAGGTGGCCCTGTGCGGGCACGCCACCTTGGCCAGCGCCGCGCAGATCCTGGTCGACATGCACCCCGGCGCGGACCGGGTGAGCTTCTACACCCGCAGCGGCTGGCTGCACGTCGACCGCACCGACGACGACGAGTTCGTCCTCGACCTGCCGAGCGTGCCGAGCATCCCGGTGCGGCCGGATCCGGCGCTCGTCGCGGCGCTCGGGGTGCGTCCCGTGCGCGCCTACTCCGGCACCGACGAGGTGATCGTGGTGGCGACCGAACAGGAGGTGCGCGACGCCGCGCCGGTGCTGTCGGCGTTCCCCGCGCTGCCGCGCGCCGCGATCGTCACCGCGCCCGGTGACTCGGTCGATTTCGTCTCCCGGGTTTTCGCTCCCGGGGTGGGCGTCCCCGAAGACCCGGTGACCGGATCCGCGCACGCCCAATTGGTTCCGCTGTGGAGCGAGCAGCTCGGCCGCACCGCACTGCGGGCGAGGCAGCTGTCGCGCCGCGGCGGCAGCCTGCGCTGCGAGCTGGCCGGCGACCGCGTGCTGCTGTTCGGCCGGTGCCACCGGTACCTCGACGGGGTCGTCACGCTGCCGGACTGAACGGCACTGCGCGCGACCACGCCTGTGTGATCCGATGCTCGCGCCGGTTCGCCTGCTCACGCGGTGCGGCGCCGCGGGTCGAGGCCTGCCGTTCGGCTTGCTGCCCGCGCGCTCCAGATAGTGGCGCAGCGTCTCGGCCGGTCGCTCAGCGGTCCGGGACCGGACCGTCGTCGGGTCCCGGCGCGACGACGTCGAGGTAGTCGGGCAAGAGCGGGATGACCGCGAAGCTGCCCGCAACCGCGTCGGCGGGAAGCGCCTGGACGGCGCGAATGCCGCTCTGCTCGGCCAGATTCCGCAATTCCGACAGCCGCCCGCGCACGACGAGTCCGACCACGCACGCGCAGCCCGCGCGAAGGCGCGCGGCGGAGACGGAGACGACCTGAGCGGAGCGGTCGTCGGCGGGACGGGGCAGCAGCCACGCCGCGTATTGCGCCGAATCTACGGCCGCTTCGACCCCTTCCGGAACCGGCACGGTCACCAGCGGTGTGTGCACGCGCGGGATCGGCACCCGGTACAGCACCTGGGCGATGCGCATCCCGCCGCTGTGCGCCGGAATGTGTTCCGGAGCCAGGGGTTCGGTGAACGACACCAGCGCCCAGTGCTCGGCGTCGTCCTCGCCGGCCAGCGAATCCTGGGCGCGCGAGAGGTAGTCCGCGACCTGTTCGCCGTAATCCGGCCCGAGCCGGTCGGTGGACACTCCGGCCTCCCGCGGCGGAATCAGCACACCCAGCGCGAGGATCAGCGCGATGAGCGCGGCGGCCGCGGCGGCGAAGGCGGCCCCACGCCAGCGCGACACCCGGCGCTCAGGCATTGCGCAGAACGTCCAGCGCGTGTTCCAGGTCGTCCGGGTATGCGCTGGTGATCTCCAGGTAGCGGCCGTCCGCGGGATGCTGGAAACCCAGCGACCGGGCGTGCAGCCACTGGCGTTGCAGTCCGAGCCGCTCGGCCAGGCGCGGGTCCGCGCCGTAGGTGAGATCGCCGCAGCAGGGGTGGCGGATCGCCGAGAAATGCACCCGGATCTGGTGGGTCCGGCCGGTCTCCAGATGGATGTCCAGCAGGCTGGCCGACGGGAACGCCTCGACGGTGTCGTAGTGCGTGATGCTCGGGCGTCCGTCGGCGGTGACGGCGAACTTCCAGTCGTTGCCGCGTGCCCGTCCGATCGGGGCATCGATGGTGCCGCTGCTGGGATCCGGATGCCCTTGGACCACCGCGTGATACCGCTTGTCGACCGTGCGCTGCTTGAACGCGCGTTTGAGCACCGTGTACGCGTGCTCGGACTGGGCGACCACCATCACCCCTGAAGTGCCGACGTCGAGGCGGTGCACGATGCCCTGCCGTTCGTGGGCGCCCGAGGTGGAGATGCGGTAGCCCGCCGCGGCCAGCCCGCCCACCACGGTCGGCCCGCTCCAGCCGACGCCGGTGTGCGCGGCAACGCCGACCGGCTTGTCCACCGCGACGATGTCGTCGTCGGCGTAGAGGATCTTCATGCCCTCCACGGGTTCGGCCTCGATGGTCAGCTCCCGCCTGGGTTCCGGGAATACCACTTCGAGCCACGCTCCGGCGGTGAGCCGGTCGGACTTGCCCGCCGCGATGCCGTCGAGCTGCACCGAGCCTTCCTCGGCCAGCGCGGCCACGGCGGTGCGGGACAGGCCGAGCAAACGGGACAGGCCCGCGTCCACGCGCATGCCGTCGAGCCCGTCGGGGACGGGCATGGTCCTGGTCTCCCTCATGCCGCGCTGCCCTCGCCCGCGCTGTCCGCTTTGCCGTGACCGACGCGCGTGCCGTTCGGCTCGAAGCCGAACACGGTGAGCACCACGAGCAGGATCGCACCGCACACGATGGCGGAGTCCGCCACGTTGAACACCGGCCACCAGCCGATCGCGACGAAATCGACGACGTGACCCTGTAGCGGGCCCGGCGCGCGGAACAGCCGGTCCACCAGGTTGCCGAGCGCGCCGCCGAGCACCATGCCCAGGCCGATCGCCCACCACAGCGAACGCAGGGTGCGGCCGATGCGCACCACGCCGATCACGACGCCGGCCGCGACCAGGGTCAGCAACCAGGTCATGCCGGTGGCCATGGAGAACGCCGCGCCCGGATTGCGCACCAGGGTCAGGCGCGCGAAGTCGCCGATGATCGGCACCGGGTCGCCCGGCGTGAGATTCGCGACCGCGAGGGTCTTGGTGAGCAGGTCCAGGCCGAGTAGAACCGCGGCGATGAGGAGTAGGGTCCGCAGCCGCTGCGGCGGGGTATTCGTCATCGGGTCGGCGATGTTCGTCTGGCTTTCCTCGGGCGGCCGGTCGTCACTCACACCGACCATCATCTCTCGAGCGGAATCACGACCGGTGCGCGCGTCCGATTGCCTCGCTCCGGCTGCCCGCTTCGGGTTCGTACGGCACGCCGCCTCGATGTCCCAGCTGACACTCAGGAAGCGGTCGTACTCTGTTGCTCGTGACGGTGTTGTCTTACCACCCCCACCTTTCCCGGATTGCGTGCTCTGGACGGATCGCGCGCTCGGGTGTGCTGCTCATGGTGCTTGCGGTCGGGCTTTCCGCCTTCGGCGTCGGTTGCGCCGACAGCGGCGAATCGCGCGGTGAGATCGACGGCACCGAGCCACTCGGCCTCCGCAAGGAAGTGACCGTGCCCATTCCGGCCGCGGTGACCACCGTCGTCTCGGCCGGGGACGAGCCGCGTTCGCTGCTGCGCCCGGACTACCCGGCGGGCACGGAGCAGCGGGTCACGCTCTACACCGCGCACCACATCGAACAGCAGCTCGACGAGCAGCCGAAGCGCGACTTCTCCACCCCCCCGCTGACCATTCCGATGACCGCGCAGACCACCGCGGATGGCATCGATCTGACCCTCGGCTCGGTCACCTCCCCTGACCCGACGCTGTCCAGGGCGCTCACCAAGATCGGCGGCTCGCACGCCGGATTCGACCTCACCGATCTGGGCGCGATCACCGCGTTGCGGCTCGAGCCGGCGCCGGACGCGTCCAACACCGCGCGCTCCGCCCTCGAGCAGGCGTTCTACCAGGCCGTCTACCGTTCGATCGCGTTCCCCGACCAGCCCGTCGGCGAGGGCGCGGTGTGGACGGTGCGGCAGGAGGTGAACGGCGGCGTACTGCTCGACCAGGTGACCACCGCGACGCTGACCGAGCGCGACGGCGACCGGCTCACCATCGAACTGCACGTCACGCAGAAGCCGAAGTCGCTGGTGTGGCACCTGCCGAACAATGCGGGCACCCTGGACATCCGCGACTACGTCATGCAGGGCGCGGGCACCATCACCGTGGATCTCGGCTTGCCGCTGCCCGTGGCCGGGTCCATCACCGTCGGCGGGCACCAGTCCTACCGTGATCCGCGCAGCGCCAGCACGCTGCGGCAGACGATCGATACGCAGGTGTCGTGGACCGAGTGACCCGTGCGTGCGGCCTGCTGACCACAGCCGCGTCCGCCGTGCTCGCCGCGGCCTGCGGTTCCCCGGAACCCGCCGCCGAATCACCCGGGCTGCCGCCGCTCGGCCCCGTGGTCGCCGCTGCCCCGGTAACGGTCGCACCCGAGACCGATTCCGATCGGTTGGGCAACCGATTGCTCGGCGACGCCGACCTCCCCCCGGGCTTCACCGCCCTGCCACCGCGCGCCGATGCGGGAATGGCACCCGCCGACGCCTCGCCCACGAATCCGGCGGAATGCGCGAAAGTACTCACGCCGCTCGGCGCGCAACAGTCCGGCGCGCTCGCGCAGGCGTCCACGCAATATGCCGGGCCGAATTTCTCCAGTATCGATATCGACGCGGCGAGTTATCCGCGCGACGCGGTGCCGGGGGCGTTCTCGGCGGTGCAGGAAATCCTGCGCCGCTGCACCCATTACTCGGGTGCCGACGCCGCCGATATCGCGGTGGAGTACCGGATCGGCGGGCTCGCCCAGCCCACTGCGGGCGATGCCGTCGCCGCCTTCCAGGTGCGCACCACCAGCGAGGGTCTGACGCTCGGCTCATCGGTGTCGATCGTGCAGGTCGGAAACACACTGGTGCAGGTAGCGGTGACCGCGCCGGAGGCGGTGGACCCCGGTGTGCTGAGTGCGCTGACGGCCGCGCAGGTGCGTCGCCTGAAGGGCGTCACTGGTCCCTGATTTCCGACGATCCGGTATGGCGCGCCGGTCGGCGGGAATAGGCTCGACAGGGTCCGACACCATGCCTCGACCGGAGGTCAACCATGTCTGATGTCAAACCCATTCCGGAGGGATATCCGGTGGTCTCGCCCGGGCTGGCCATCGATGGAGCGGCGGCGGCGGTCGAGTTCTACAAGAACGTTTTCGGCGCCACCGAGCGAATGCGCATGCCCGGCCCGGAGGGCAAGATCGCGCACTGCGAATTGATGTTCGGCAATTCGGTCGTCATGCTCGGTGACCCGGCGCCCGATATGGACTTCCTCGATCCGAAGACGGTCGGCGGCACCCCCGTCAACCTCTACGTGTACGTCCAGGACGCCGACGCCGCGTTCGCCGCCGCACTGAGCGCGGGTGCCAAGGAACTCACGGCTATGACCACACAGTTCTACGGCGATCGCAGCGGCTCCTTCGAGGACCCGTGGGGACACCGCTGGACCGTCGCCACCCATGTCGAGGACGTGCCGCCCGAGGAGATGGACCGGCGGATGGCCGAGCAGTTCGGCGGATCATGAGCCGAGCCGGCGCGATCACCCGGCGATAATCGAATCCCCTTCGACCCGGATGCTTTTCGGGGCGAGCGGGCTGGCGGCCGGTCCGTTCGCGACCGAGCCGTCCAGACCGAACTTGCTGCCGTGGCAGGCGCAGTCGATGGTGCCGCCGGACACCCTGACGACCTTGCATCCCGCGTGCGTGCAGATCGGGGACAGCCCGACGAAGGTGCCCGCGCTGGGTTGGGTCACCACGGTGTCGCCGAGGATCACGCCGCCGCCGACCGGGATGTCGGTCGTCTTGGCGAGCACCTTCGCGGAGGCGGAGCGGCCATCCGGGGCGGGATTCGCCGGGGGCGTCGCATCGTCTTTCGCCTCGGCGGTGCACGCGGCGAGCGCCGCCGCGGCCGCGACGGCGCCGGCTCCCGCGATGACCACGTTGCGCCGGGTGTGGACCTGTTCGTCGAATGTCATGTGTCGCGCTCCTCGCCAACCGCGGCGGGCGGGGATGCCTGCCGTCGAGTGATCGCGGTATTCGGCGGTGTGCCGGTACCGCTTCGCCTTGTCCACGGAAAGCGCGGCCCCGCGGTTCAATTGGGCAGGTCACAGCCATGCCGACGGGTGCAGCGCAGCGATCGGCATCCGTCCCGGGTCCGCGTCTTTACCCTGTGGCTCAACAGGAGTCGGCGTCGGATACGAACGGCGGACCCGGACCCCCTCATCTGTTCATGGCCGGGTCCGCCGCTCCCTGGTGTTACCCGCGGGCGATGGCTTCGAACACCTTCGGGTCGACCAGGGTGGAGGTGTCGCCGAGTTCGCGTCCTTCGGCGATGTCGCGTAGCAGGCGGCGCATGATCTTGCCGCTGCGGGTTTTGGGGAGTTCGGGGACCACGTGGATCTCCCGGGGCCGGGCGATGGGGCTGATCTCGCGGGATACTTCGGCTTTCAGCTCCGTGATCA
>NZ_BDBA01000142.1 GCF_001612745.1 Nocardia amamiensis NBRC 102102
CAGCTCTTTTACGCGCCCAGGAGCCTCGATACCCAACTCCGCCACATGCATCACGCGAGCCCGGCTAGTCTCGAGAATCACACGCACACGGTCATCGAGTTCCTTCTGACGCAAATCCTCAGCGTCGAGACTGCGCCCCTCTTGGGCCAGCCCACGCTCGCGCTCGAGCCGAGCAAGCTCGTTTCGATCGAGTAGTGCTTCTATTTCGTCCAGCTGCCGTATGCGTTCGTCTAGTTCGTGCACTCGCTCTGGGGTTTCCTGCCCGCTCGCCATGCGGTCGTAGCGAGCTCGTGCGCGTTCGTCTCGAAGCCATTCCCGCTGCAAGTTGGCTCTTAACTGTTCGTCCCATTCGCGTTCTTGCTGATCGCGTGCGAATTCTTCGGGGGTGCGTCCATTCCGCTCTCGCAGGTCTCGATTATGTTCGCGGACGTCCAGTTTCCTCTCGAGATCATCGCGTGCGAGCTGACGAGCGTCCATCAGTCGGTCGAATTCATCACGTGCTTTCGGCCTACGCTGTTTGCGTTCCAGTTCGCGATCCTCGATTGCCTCCTTGCGCTCCTGACGATCACGGGCCGATTCATTCCTCGCGTCTTCGCGGCCGGCGAGTGTCATTTCCGCTCGCTCGTTCGGATCCCACATCGCTGGCGGCGGAACACGTGGAGGTACTGCCGAGTCCGGCTTTTGGGATGCAGGTTGACCTACTGCTGGTGATAAGTTGGCGCGTTCTGCTAGCCTTTCCGCAAGAACGCTATCATCGTCAGGTGCCCACGGTCGTACGTCGTGTCCGAGACCGAACGCCAGAGCGTCCGCTTCGCTCGTTACAAGAATTGCTGCGCGCCCGGACTCGAGTCTGTCAAGTGCATCCGCCTCGAGATGCTTGACGCTGACTGTGTGCTCTGCGTTTTGAAGAATGTACGCAACGGCGTGTTCAGGAGAATACGCTTTGGTCAAGATTCCATCGTCCGGCCTGTCGGCGCGAATAAACGTCATTCGCTCGTACTGCAGATACCCGCGCTTCACATCGATGTGTATCTTCTCGCCATCGCCCATCCATGCCTCATAGTGATGAGGGTTGAACCCTTCCCAGCGAATCAAATCGATCACGCTCTGCTCGAACTTCGCCATGTCGTTTTCAATTTCCTGGCGCTCACGCTCCGCGATTTTCCGAATACGCCACTTGCCAGTAATTCCCTGTGATTCCGCGTACTCTCGCGCTCTGCTGTCGACTCGGCTCAGTAGATTTTGCTTTGCCCGGTTCAGCTCAACGAGAACCCGTTCTTCGATGCGTGGATAGTAACTCCTGGGCTTGTCGGGATGTGCGGCCCGCAAAGATTCGGGCCACCAGCGTGGAGGATAAACTCCTTCGAAGTTTTCAGGTGGCCTCAAAGGTACAACGCCGTCGTTCTTTGAAGAGTTGCAGTGGGTACACGCCGGCGCCCAGTTTTCTGGTGAGTGGTCACCGCCGCGCTTTCGAGGTATGACATGATCAACGGATGTCGCGTGATCCGTCCTACAATACGAACACATTGGCGGAGGTTTACTCGGATCGGCGTTCACGCCGATATTGAATGCTGCGCGAATGCTTTCGGGCACCGGCCGGTTCGCGCCGGGCCCGAAATTCGAACCATGAGGTATGTCAAATATCGGCTCGCCATTCGGCCCGGTTATGTCTCTGCGGGGCGGAAGTATCTCAGAACGATCTCGTGAGCTCCCTGGGTCGGCAGGCGCCGAGTCACGGGCTGGGGTCCGGGGTACGTGCCCGTGCGTATTCGGCGAGGTGACCTGCGCGGCGGTTGGTACAGGGGCTGCTCGGCCGTGGCGGTCAGTGGGGTCGTCTAGAACTCGAACGTCCCGTGTTGAGGCCAAGTCCCGTCCGTCCGGTTGCGCATCTCGGCCCAGGACACTGCGTTCGCCGACGTGCTGTCCGTCGGACTGAACCGCAGGGTGTGCTTGTTGATCACGAGTTGGTGTTCGATGCTCGGTTCCGGCGGCTCGGTCAGTGATGTCGCTCGAAGCAGGTACTCGATCTCCTGCGAGTCTTCCCGTGTCCGTTCGATTGTCACTCGCCACTGTGGGGGATACACCTGGTAGCCCTGTACCGGTTGGCCGTTGCGGATCGCCTCGTCGTACATCTCCCCGATCATCGTCGGCGCGAGGCTGGCGTGGGCTGTCACTACTCCTGTCTTGGCGTTCACCACGTAGTTCCCCAAGCCCAGTCCCTGCCCGTTCGCCGTCTGCTGGGGTGTCAGGATCGGCCGACAGACCCAGCCGTGCTCGAACTGGTAGATCCGATACTCCTGGTCGGGACTGAAGATCTGTGCCAGATACTGCTCCACTTGCTCCCTGGTTCGGAATTCCGGCACGGTTCACTCCTTGATTCGGTGGAATCGGCATCGACCACAACCCGGTGGAGTTGTGAATCATGTTGGCGGGCGGTCCGTCCGAGAATGTGCCCTGCTGTGGGTCCCACCAGACCGGGCCGCTTGCGCCGGGCGGGTAGACGATGACTGTGGCATGGGTGCCGTCGATGACCGGCGTCCCGTCCTGGTTGTACCGCAGCGCGTTCGTGTTGGGGTCGCGGGCATGCCACTCGTTGACGACCAGGGCCGCGGATCCGGGGCCGAGCGCGCTGATCTGATTGTGCAGCGCCATGAATTGGTCCGGAACCGGCATGCCGGAGTGGTTTTGCCAGTCGCCGCCGAGCCAGTCGGTGGCGCGCTGTATGCCATTGCGTTCGCCGCTCGTCCGGTCGATGGTTCCGTCGGGAAGCCGGTCCGGATAGCGGGGCAGCGACACCTGCGGATTGCCGAAGAACGACGACAGCGCTGCCAGGGCACTATCGAGGCAGTTGGTGCCGCGCCCGGGAAATCCGGGTCCGCCGTCGTTGATCAACCGCCCGTACGGGTGGGTACGTGGGTCGGCGCCGATTGTGAAGCGATCGCCCTCACGCAGAGAATCCTCGACCATCGCCTGGTAGATCGGGTCTTCCAGGTTGGTGAGCTGATTGTGGTCGATGACGCGAGTGTCGGGCAGACCGGTGAACCTGGCGGGGGTGTTTGCGGCGGCGATGTCGTTGCTGATCTGCCGCAGGTCTTCCGGACGGATGGTCGGATTCTGGCTATCTGCTGGCAGGCCCAGATGCTCGCGCACGCGGTTGGCGAGCGTTTCGGGGCGGTCTTGTGGGTGCCAGGTTCTCGGGTCGCCCGTGCCGCGGTCGACGTTGACGGACAGGTGTGCGGTGGATGGGTCGTTGGTGAAGACGACGTCGACCATCAGCCAGTCACGGTTGAGCAGTCGGCGGCCGTAGTTGAAGGCGCGGTCTGTTGCCAGGTGCGCGTTTTCGATCAGATTCCGCATCTCCTGCGGGGAGATGTGCGCGCCGGCTTCGAGGTGGACCCGCACGCTGACTACGGCGACATGCTCGGGTCCTTCGGCATACCGGCGCATCTCGTAGGCGGGGACGCCGGTTGTCCGGTCCGGCCGCACCGCGATGACTCGATTGTCTTCGGGTGCTCGGCGTCGGTAGTTCTCTCGTGCGTTGCGTGTCTCGAGTGCCCGCTGTGTTTCCGGGTCTACCGGACGGCGCTGATCGGGTAGCTCGGTCCGGCGTGCTGGGCTGTGCGGATCATGCGGTGGCACAGGATTATGTGGGTCCTGACGCCGTGGTTCCGAACCTGTGTTCGGTTCGAAGCGCGGGTCGGGGCGTTGTCTCGGCTCGCGGTTACCGGTGGTGTGCTCCGGCTGTTGGCGTTGGTAAGGCCCGGGGCGTCCCTGGTCGTGCGGCGCGGGCGTGAAGTGGGTGGGATGCGGTTGCGGTGGCGAGGTGAGCGGGCGTGGTTGCGCTCCGTGTGTTGGTGGGGGCGCGAGATGTGGAGGCGGGGGGAGTGATTCAGGGGCCCGCATCGATGACAGATCAGCCACCGGTGTGCGTGTTTCCGGTGCATGCGGCGGCACCGAATGCTCAGCGCGCGGCCACCAATCGGGCAGACGATGGGAATTGGCGATGTAGTTGGGATCCTGGTGAGCCCACATCGGCGGAGCCGACTCCGCATGCGGTGGCATCGACGGCAACCGTGGATCAGCGGACCTGTTCGTCGGATGCGGGCTCCGCTGCTCCCCGCGGGAATAAGGTCGGGTCTGCTCTGCTTCCCGGCTTACTCCGTCGTCTCGCCTCGTTCCCGATCGATCCGCCTCAGTTCCGATTCGCCCCAGGCTTGCCAGATCTTGATCTGCTCCTCGGTGGCTGGGCGTCGGCCCTTCGCTTCCTTCTCTCGCCAAGCGGCCATGTTGCGTGCCACGCGTTCCCGAATCTCGGGATCCGAGCTCTCTTGCTTCAGCGTAGGACCGAGGGCCTCTCGTGCTATCCGTTCCATTTCCTCTGGACTGATGGCCATCAGGATTCCTTCCGAGATCGGTGAGATAGATGATGTGCTTGCCATTTTCGAATGTACGGTTGTCGACGCGGAAGCGGTGGCCAGGTGGGAAGACGACTTCGTCCTGCTGGCCGCTGGCCCACGAGATGTCCTTACCGTGCCGGGATTCGATGATGAGTTCGATATTCCCGCCCGGCATGGACGACTCTTTGTCCGAGGAAGCGAAGCCCCGGTCCGGTGGTGTATTCCCGATCTGGTACTCGTCGAGAAACCTCTGCAGCAGAACGGGATCGGCGATATACAGCGAGCGATAGACCACGCCGTGGTGGTCGGGCAACGCGTTGTATGCGCCGACCAGAGCGCGGATTGCCGCATCGTATTCCTCGAGTGCTCTGGTATCGCCGTCCCGAGTGGCTCGGTTGACGCGCTCGTTCAACGACAGGAACTGATTGTGCCGGATGGCCGCGATCTCGGCGTCGGTCAACCGAGCAACTTCGGGATGGTCGTGGACCGCCCTCGCGCGTATTCCCGCGACCTCGTGCAAGTAGTTCGGATGATTGCGTGCGTACTCGTCTGCCGCGTCACGGTCGCGGAAGTCGGGGTTGGCGTAGTAGGGCCGGTCCTCGACTGGCGCCGTTCCCCGGCGCGCCGAAGACTCCGGTTGTGGTGCCGTGGACGCGGCGAGCTCGCGCATCGCCTGATCCCACGAGTCGCCACGCCGTGGCGTGTCCGCACCGCTGCGGCGACGCCGACGGAAGAAGGCGCCGGGGTCTGGCGGCCGTGACGGACTTTGCGGCCGATTGTCGGTGGCGGTTTCGCCGACTGTGCGGTCAGGTGCCGGGTGCCGCGTCGTCTGATTCCGGTCGCCCACGTGCGGCGGTGTGGCTGTGGTGGACGGGTTTTCGGTTCGTTGCGCGGCATGTGGAGCCGGTCCACGGTCGGACTCCTGCGGATGGGGAGTGTCCGGATGCGTGTGTGTTTCGCGCGGATCGCTCTGGTCGGTTACGAGGCGATCACGCCGTTCTGGGGCCACTGCTTCTCGCGTCTGGCCCGGACCATGATCTGTCCTGCGGTCGCTCGGAAGATCCCGTCCTCCGGTTGGTCCGTGTGGACGGTGTTGCTCGTCTTGTCGATGATCAGTGTGCGGTCGAGGTTGTCCCTCGTCTCCCCGAACTGGTACTCCACTTCGCTCGGGTTGTCCCTGGTCTGGTTGTAGTAGATCAGCAGTGCCATCGTGTCGTCCCCACAGGGTGTCGTAGCGTTCGCCGGTTCGTGGCGGTATGTCGTTGGACCAGTGGTGGTCGAGATTCGCGTGTGCGTGTGCGTCCTGATACGTCGATTCCGGATGAGCACGCAAATAGGTGGACTCGGCCAGCTCGTGTTCGAGCAAAACGATATCGGCGGGCAGTGGATTGCCGGCGCGCAGCCGGATCCATGCCTCGGCGATGTCCGGATCGGCGTCGAACCTGCGGTGAATCAGGTTGCCGTCGTAGTCGACGATGGGGTGTTCTTCGCGGAACAGGTGGTTCTTGATCTGCTCCACATCGTCGCGGGTGAAATGCGAGCCGTCGACGCGTAGATGTTCATCGAGTGTGCGCGCGATGTCGTCGATGTCATGATCGTCGCGGCGGAAATGGCCGTACGCGTCTTCCGCCCAGTCGAACGCTGCGAAGTCGTCGCGTGGACGCACGGCGCCGCCAGAATGCGACATCGACTCGGGACTCGTGGGGCCCGGATCGTCCGTGTCCGACTGTCGGCGAGTACTCGGGTCGGCGGGTCGACTGGGCGGTGCCGCATCCGACGTCTCCTCCCGTCGAGGAGTGACGGTGGCCGCGGCACGGTCGGAGATGGGTGCCGGAGACGCGGTGCCGACCGATGATGCACGATCGGGTGGACTTGCGCGGTTGACGAGGTCTGCTGGTGGGGCGCTGGTGCTGCCGGGCCCGCTGGTCGCGGTCGGCGGCGAGACGACCGGGGAGACCGATTGTGGCGGAGCTGTCGGGCGCGTGGTCTGGTCGGGCCGAGGTGTGGCGACGGGTGCGGACTGCGATGGACCGACTGGTGTTGCGGGGTCGGGAGTGGGGGCGCTCGGGCGCTGGCTCGCGTCGGTAGTGTGCGCGAAGGTTCCGGCGAGTGTGCTGGGTGGCACGGCCGCTGGAGATGCCGTTGTCACAGCGCTGGAGGTGACAGTGTCCGTTGGCGAATTCGCCTGGGCATCCGGTCGGGGCGTATGCGTCGAAGGCGGTGCTGTGGCAAGGGGGCTGGTCGTGCTCGGTGTTGCGGTGTCCGGTGTGGTTGCCGCCTCTACGCGCTGGCCTGGTGCCGGGGCGGCCTGGTCAACGCTGGGCGGCGAATTGTCGACGCTCGACTGGTTCTGGATGCTGGGCTGCGAGCCGGATTGATCGACGGCATCGTGGGCAGCGGGCACAGGGTTCGATGGGGCGGTGGGTTGTCCGCCTATTTCGCTCGGAATGTGCGATGGTGCCGCAGGAGTGGGCGAAGTCGTCGCGGTTCCGGTCGGATCTTGCTCCGCGGAGACGGTGGGCGCAATGTCGTTGAGTGATGTCGCCTGGTTGCTGCTGAGCGTGGGCGAGCCCTGATCCGAATTCGCTGTGCTGCTGGTGCTATCGGATGGGCTGCTGGCGTGTGACGGGATTGCCTCGGCGCTGACAGGGGTAGCGGCCTGAGTCTGTGGTTGCGGGTTATCCGAGACCGGATCGGCGCTGTCGGGCGAGGGCAAGGAGAGACTGGAGTTCTCGGTGCCGACCTCGCTCGTGGGAGCCGCAGCGTTTTGGGTCTGTGTCGAGTTTGTCGGGGCAGGCGTGGTGTTGTTCTCCACGGGATTCGACGTGGGGGAGTCACTGTCGGTCCCGTTGGCGTGCGCGCTCGCGGGTTGGGTTGCTTCGGGTTCCGGCTGGGTGCTGCTCGGCTGGGCTTGTTCGTCGGTGTCGCTTTGTGTGGGTTGGCTGTCGCTGGGAACGGATGGGGTCGGGCCGGGGTCGGCTATGTCGGGTGGCGCTGTGTCGGAATCGGTGTCGGTGGGGCGGGTTCCGGCGGCGGAATGGAGTCCGTGTGGGACGCCTTGTGCGGCGGAGGATGTGATGCTTTCGAGGGTGAGTTGGAAGGGTTGGTCAGTGAGGGCGGCGACTGTTGCCGCCGCGGCGGTTTCACCCGCGATGCCGGTTGCTGTTTCGGTGGTGGCGGCGATGGTGGCTCGGCCGAGGCGGCTGGTGGCGACGTCGTCGACCCCGGACAGCAGGCCGCTGCGGCCGAGCCCGCCGCCGACCGCGCCACCGGCTGCGCCTGCGAGGGCTGCGATTCCGGCGTCTTTCCAGTCTCGAAGTGTGACCTCGTCGCGCCGCCCGTCGGCGAGCTGGAAGATTTTGACGCCGATTTCGAGGCCGCCTTCCTCCAGTGCCTCGTTGATGGCGCCGAGCAGGGCCACGCGGGCGGCGGCTTTGGCTGCGGCGCGGGTGAGCATGCGGGCGATCAGTTGTTTGATCGCCATGCGGATGGTGACTTGGGTGGCCACCCGCAGAGCGACCACGCCTGCTGCGCCGAACCCGGTCCACGCGGTCGCCAGCAGCGGCGCCACCTCGATAGCGAAGATGACCATCGCGCCGATGATGACGAGCTTGGTGTGCTCGATATCTGCTGCGCCATCGCCGATTTGGTCGGCCATTTTGTCGATGTATTTGACCAGTGCCTGCCAGGCGCCTTCCTTACCTGCCAGCTTGTCCCAGTGGGCGGCGATCGCGTCATGCGTCTTTCCGTCGATCGCTGCCAGTGCTAGAGACATCGTGTGCGCGGCGTCGTCATCGAGCTCGTTCAGCGCAGCCGACATCCCCGACCAGGCGTCGGCCACCCGCCGCATCGCGGTCTCGTCGCCGTCGGGCCAATCACCCGCACCGACGACCCATTGGGCGGCCAATTGCAGCCACCCGGGGATTTCGATGCCCATCAGGTCTGGATCTGGTCGATCTGAGAAGCGTTGGTCTGGTCGCGGTTTTGCAGCGTGTTCGCGATGGCGACCATGCTTTCGCCCAGGTTGTTCATCGTCTTGCCGAGGTTCTCGACACTGGTCAACGCTTTGGGGACATCAGGGGTGTAGTCCTTGGCGAAATTCTGGCCGATCTTGTCCGAACCCCAGCACTCGCCCTCGGCCTCGATGACCCGTCGCAGGTTGGCCGCCGCGGCGGCGATCTTGTCGGCGACGTTGACGAAGCCTGGTCGGGTAGCGCGCAGCGCTTCCGGGTCGACACGGAAGTTGGTCACGGGCGGTCCTGGGGGTAGGAGTGGTTGCGGTAGTTCGCCATAGCACCAGCTCGAACTCTTAGATCAGCCATGACTTCGGTGGGCCGTAGCCCTCCGCCCTGGCCTCGTCCTCATCGGTCCAATCGGAGGGCAGGACGTAATCGTCCCGGCCGTGCGTGCGCTTGGGCGCAGCGGTCCTCGCCCGGTCGGCGGCCGCGCGCAGCATTCGATCGTGTTCCGCACGGGCCTCACGGGCCTGTCTTTCCTCCGGGCTCTCTTGGTTCTGCTCTTCGCGTTCGACCAATTCATGCCGGAGGGTCTCGAACAGCTCTGCGCCGCTTCGCGTTGTCCGCGCGTCGGTGTCGAGAAAACGATTGATCACCGAGCGTGAGGCTGCCGTGTACTCGGCGACGATTCGATCCATCTCGGCTGCGTAATTCATTTCTGGTCCCCCATGTCGATCTTCACCCGTCGTTCCGCAGAGCCGCGGACACAGGCTGCTGCATCGGGTCCGCCGGAGCTTCGGCACCCGTTTCGATGTGCTGAGCCACTGGTGCTGCGTCACTCGTCAGCGGTCCTGCCAGCGCTAGCTCAGGTTCGAAGGCGGTCGCCTGCGGTCCGCCTACGAGGGAACTGGATGGCGTATCCGACGTTGTGACGTGCGATGTTCGTTCAGCATCTGGCTGCGTGTCCGGCGCAGGCTCTGCTGTCGGCACATCGTCGGTTCCCGGGTTCATGGCCGGAGAAGTGGCGGCGGGGGCGGGCGCGTTCGGCGATTCCCCGCTGAGGGTGAAGAACGGTACACCGTCCTTGATTCCCATCGAATACTGTTGCGACGTTCCATCAGGGCCGGTGACAGTTGCCGTGACAGTACCGTCCGGCATTTGTGTCACCGCGATACTTTCGTCGCCGATGTCGAACTTCGCCAGTGTCTTCGAGCCCGGCGCTGCGCTCGGATCGGCAATCGGTGATCCGGAGTCGGGGGTGTCGCTGCCGAGCCCGCTCAATCCTTGTTGTACCGCGTTGTGCAACTGGCTGACGCCCTGCTGCACGACCTGTCCCGCCTGGCTGGCAAGGCTGGCCAGGGTCTGCAACGGATTAGGCTGCGATGCAGTCGAATTGACCGGAGCCGGAGCCTGCGGTGTGGGGTTGGTATTCGACGGCGTGGTCGGGTTGACCCCGGCTGGGCTGGTACTGGTGACGCTCGCGGGCGACGTCGACGTCGGCTGGTTCTGTGGCTGGGGATTCTGCTGGTCTTGTGGCTTGGGAAATGGCTGTGGGTTGTGATTGTCCAGCAGGTCCATCACCGGCTGATACGCGCGGCGAATGTAGTGATCGGCAAGCACGCACTGGTGAACGAAGGCTTTGAACGCCTCCCGTACCGCTGGACCGAAATGATCGGTCAGCCATTGTTTACAGGCATCCCGGATCTTCTGGGAGCCCGCACTGGTTCCGGGTCCGACGCCGGTCATGTGGAACTGGTCGGCTGCTCGTTGGTTCGTCTCACCGTAGAGATATCCCCACGTGGTGTCTTCCGCCGCCACGGAGATGATGTTGCTCACCGGGTCTTCGGCGCCGCCCAGTCGCATGGCGTGCCCCGCGACCGGACACTGGGAGCTGTCGAATCCGGCGATGAAATTCGCCTTGTCCTCGACGATCTGCAGAAGCACGTCCGGCAAACCGTTCAACGCTGCCGCAACCGCTTGCAGGTACTGGCTCTGCTGATCGGCGTGCGCATGGAATCCGGCCAGATAGTCCTGCGCGGCACCCCCGGCCTTGCCCTGCCATGCCTCTGGCACAGCATTTTTCACACCGGCCAGATTGGTCGTGATGTCGGTCGTGCTGGGGTGGGAATCGGTGCCGGCGGAGGCACCGTTGAACGCGACCGCCAGCCTGCGCAAGCTGTCGAGATTCATACTGCGCTGCTGGTCGTAGTAAGTGCCCTCCAGGCGGCGCATCTCGCCTTGCTCGCCGTCCGGATTTCTGGTGGTGTCGATGCGCTCGCCACCGATCGCCGCACCGTCGATGCTCAGCGGTTCCACGACGATGCTGTCGAATCCCGGCAACTTCAACACGTCCCACACACGGTGATACCGCACCAGTGCCAGCCGGAACCACTCCAGCCCTGGGGCAGCCTGATCCAGCAACTCGTTGACACCCGGACCGGCGAGTATCGGATGGTCGTTCCAGATCGGCTTGTCGAAGACGTTGCTGCCGTCCTCCCGGAGGAAGCGTTCGAGATCCTGGTGCGCCTTGTCCAGGCCGGCTTGATACTGCCTTTCGTACTGCTGAGGATTCGTCACGCCGGTCCCAGCTGGTCGGTGGCCGCCGTGATCTGGGCACTGTTTTCCTGGTCAGTGGTCACATTCATCGTCACCGCCTGCCGCAGAGCCGCTGCCGCCGCATCGGAAGCTTCCGACCACGATTGCAACATCGTGACGATCCCTTCGATACCTGCCGCGAGCCTCCGGCCTTGATCCACGTAGTCCTGACCGGCATGAGTCGGCTCGAACCCGGCGCCAGCGATCTGCGTTGCGTGCCCCTGCGTCGCAGCGACGGCGGGGTCGATCGCCTGCGCCATACCCAGCATCGATTCGGGAATGAAATGCACGGCCCCTCCCTAACTTCCGGTTCCACACAGAAAGCGGACCCATCACGAGTGGGTCGATTTCAAGATCATGTCAGATACGGCAGCAGTTCGGCGAACCGAACACTGGTTGGACACAGCCTGGCCGAGGGTGACGGCGCTTTTCGAATGAGTCACGGGCGGTCCCGCAGGTAGGAGCGGTTGCGGTAGTACTCGTCCTCGGATTCCTCATCCAGTGCTGCGGGCTCGTCCTGTGCGGCTGCAGGTTCAGGGAACATCGTGCGCACCAGGTCACGGATGCTCGGGGCGCCGGGCACCAGATCGGAGAGGTCAGGAATTCCCCCTGCTGACGCTTGGACAGGTGCGACGGCCTGTTGGGTCGCCTCCAGCGCCAATCGCGCGGCGGCCTGGACGGCCTCGGTGATGGAGTGGCCGAGCTTCTCCGGGGTGGAACGCTTGAACGCCTCCGGCTCGACGTGGACTTCCACCGGAACACCAGCGGCATTGCTGACCACGCGGATCAGGTTGTTCGCCGACCACGCCGTGACCGTGGTGTTCGCGAGCGTGGACTGCGCCTCGGCCAAGTCACTGCGCTGTTGCTCGAGGATCTCCAGCAGCGAATCGACTTGGTCGCGTAACGCCTCGTTGCGTTCCCGCGTCGCGTCGCGTCCACTGTCCTCCACCTGCAAACCCCACTTCCGAGAATTCGGTCCGTTGCTGAATCTGACGCAGCAGTCCGGCGATCGGTTCCATCAAATGTCAGATCCCATCATCGGCTGTGCCAATGCAGCAACTGCAAGTGCCCACCCGTGCGTGTGATTGCCGATGACCGGATCCAGGTGCGCTGCTTGGGTTTGCTGGGTACCGTACGCGGATCCGCCGCGGACCGGCCGGTCCTCGCCGATCCGGGGGCATCGGCATGTTCGGCACATGCGCGAGCGAACGGGGTGCGAATGCGCCTCTGCCGCACCGCGGGATAACGGCGAAACGTTTTGGGCTGTAGGTGTACTCGCGTTTCGTTGCAGCTATGAGGCTTGAATCGAAGCGCATGTGCATCCCACTGGAACCGGGGTTCTACCGTGCGGCAACCATCGCGTCCACCGTTTCCGGGGACAGCATCTCGTCGGCGACCAGGCCGGCCAACCCGACGAACGCGCCGTTCTCGCCGAGCTGTGATGGGCCGATGTCGAGGTTGCGCAGTGCGCTGGAGTGCGCGTTCGACTCGACGGTGCGTCGCAGACCTTCGAGGAACGGTGGTAGCACGCCGATGGCGCCGCCGACGCGGACGTAGGTCGGGTTCACGATCGACACCATCGTCGCGACCACGGTGCCGACGAGTCGCCCGGCTTTTTCGGTCGACCGGATCGCGTCCGGTCTGCCGTCGCCGACGAGCCGGACGACATCGTCTACCGTGCGCACACCGAGTGGTCGCAGTTCGCGGGCGAGCGCTTGCCCGCTGGCGCTGGCTGCGACGCACCCTCGGCGGCCGCAGCTGCAACGCTGCTGGCTGCCCTCGATCCGCATGTGCCCGATTTCGCCGGCGGAGCCGCTCTCGCCCCGGTGGACTCGTCCGGAGATCACCACGCCCGCACCGATTCCGGTGCCGACTTTGACGCCGACGAGTGTCGCGCGGGGACGGCCGAGCGCGCAGAAGTCACCGAACGCCAACGCATTTGCGTCGTTCTCCAGCAGAACGGGGACGCCGAGCGCGTCGGCGAACGGCTCGCGCAGCGGCGCGCCGTTCCAGTCCGGCATGGTCGGCGGCGCGACGGTGACGCCGCGTTCATGATCGATCTGTCCGGGCACCGACAGCGCCATCGCGCAGAGGGTGTCCGCTCGCCCGGTCTGTCGCAAGAGTTTCCGCCCCGCGTCGAGCAGCATCGGCACGATCTCCCGTGGACTGTGGCGCAGGGCGAGCCGATGGTCCTCGCGCGCGAATACCGTCCCGCGCAGGTCGACGACCGCCAGTGTCGCGTGGCTCTGTCCGAGGTCGGCGACCAGCGCGGTGCGGCCGGTGTCGTCGACCTCGAGCACTTCGGCACGCCGTCCGCCGCTCGATTCCCGGTGCCCCGCTTGGCGAATCAGGCGGAGAGCGCGGAGCACATCCAGCCGCTCGACCAGCGTCACCCTGGACAGTCCCGCACGTTCCTGCAGTTCCAGCCGCGTCAGCGGGCCCGCGGCGCGCAGCAGGGCGAGCACATGTCCCGGTGAGGTGGGGCTCGACGGCGTGGAGGTTGGCGCGGGCATATTGACAATATCCCCCAGCGGACTTACGTTAACCAAACTGACAAAAGTTCGAATCGCATTGTGCCCGACTAGGAGCCATGCATGGTGGTACCCGGTGTGACGCGCAGATCCTTCTTGCGCGCGGCGGGCGCCGGCGCGGCGGCACTATCCGCCGCGGCCTGCACCGGCTTCCCCACCAGCGGCAACGGCGGCATGATCTTCCTGTCCACCCAATTCCGTCCCGCCGACGAGGCCGAGCGGTTCCGCGACCTGCTCGCCGACACCGCACCCGGCGTGGGGTACGTGACCATCGAGGAGAGCCCGTTCTCCAGCCAGGTGCGCAGCCAGGTCGACGCGGGATCGACGCAGATCGGCCTGCTCGGCGGTCTGCACGGCGACATCGCCCCGCTCGCCGATGGCTACCTGCAAGACCTCACCGGCCTGCTCGCCGATCTCGGCGACCGAGGCTGGTCCGCCGATTACCTGACACTCGCCAGGGTCGGCACCGATCGCACGTGGTACATCCCTTGGGCCACCGCGAGTTACGTCCTTGCCGCGCACGCTGATGCGCTCGAGCACCTACCGTCCGGCGTCGACGCCACATCGCTGACCTATGACCAGTTCCTCGACTGGGCCGTCGCCGCGCGACGCGCGAACGGCAACCGTCCCATGCTCGGCCTGCCCGCGGGCCCGAAGGGCCTGCTGCACCGGTTCACACAAGGCTTCCTGCTGCCCTCGTTCACCGGCGGACAGATCACCACCTTTCGCTCGAACGAGGCCGTAACGGCGTGGCAGTACTTCCGTGAGCTGTGGGCCAATTGCGCACCGCCGAGCACCAACTACGACTTCATGCAGGAGCCGCTCGACAGCGGCGAGGTGCGCGTGGCGTGGGACCACGTCGTCCGCCTTGTCGACGCGCCGGAACGCGACCCCCAGAACTGGCGGATGTTGCCCGCCCCACGCGGGGCGCACGGTCTCGGCTACATGGCGGTGATCGCCGGACTCGCCGTTCCCAAGGGCAGTTCGGACCCCGAACTCGCGCAGCGGACGATCAGTGCGCTCACCCGCCCGGAAACCCAACTCCGGCTGCTGCGTTCGAACGGCTTCTTCCCCTCGATCGACACGGCGACCCCGGACGACCTGCCACCGGCAGTCCAACTCGAGGCCGACGCGGTGCGCCGCCAGCAGGAAGCGCCCGGCGCCATTCTCTCGCTGCCACCGGTGGGTCTCGGCCAGCGCGAAGGTGAGGTGAGCAAGGTGTTCAAGGACAGTTTCCGCTCGATCGTGCTCGACCGAGCCGATATTCGAGCCACCCTGGATCAGCAGGCACGGGTGCTCCAGGGCATCCTCGACGACCTGAGAGTGCCGTGCTGGGCTCCCGACCCGGCCGCCGACCTCTGCCGGGTGGGCTGACCATGATGTCGCGACTGCGCTCTCCGTGGATCCTGCTCTTGCCCTCGATCGTGCTCATGCTGGCGCTGTTCGGCTGGCCACTCGGACAGGGCGTGCTGGAGGCATTCCGCGGTGACGACGGCTTCTCGCTGGCCAACTGGGAGCGATTGTTCGACGATCCCTATATCTTCAGCGCCCTGCGCAACACGCTCCTGCTGATCGTGATCGTCGTGCCGATCCAGTTGGTGCTCGCGGTCGGCATGGCGCTGCTCATGCAGGCACGGCCGCGATTCGCGGGCGGCCACTTCTATCTGTGGTGCCTGCCGCTCGCCATCTCCGAGCTGGCCGCGGGCCTGGTGTGGCTGTCGATATTCGACAACCGCGGCTACTTGAATTCACTGCTCGTCGGCCTCGGGCTTTCCGACGACGGTGTGCAGTGGCTCAGCTACCAGAACACCGGCACCATGCTGCTCGCGGTGGTGATCGCCGAGATCTGGCGTGCGACGTCCCTGGTGTTCGTGATCGTGGTGGCGGGCGTGCAGATGATTCCGCGCGACTACGACGAGGCCGCGCAGGTGTTCGGCGCGAACTTCTGGCAGCGGCTGCGGCACGTGACGCTGCCGCTGCTCGGACCGAGTCTCCAGGTCGCACTGATCCTGCGGACGATCCTCGCGCTGCAGGCGTTCGCTGTCGCGCAGGCATTGACCGGGCGTGACTTTCCGCTGCTCGTCGGTGAGACCTATGAGTGGTACGCGAACTTGCAGAACCCCGCGGTCGCCAGCGCTGTCTCGCTGATCGTCCTGGCGATCTCGCTCGCCACCGCGGTGTTCTACCTGCGGACGGTCCGGCAGCCGGAGGAGGCGCGGTGAGACGCGATCATGTAGCGCCGATCAGGTCGACGGGCTGCGGGGACTTCCCCAGGGAAGGGGGCGCGGTGAGACGCGCTCGTGTAGCACTGATCGGGTCGACCCGCTGCGGGAACTCTTGCAGGACAGGTGGCGCGGTGAGACGCGCTCGCACCGCACTCATCGGGGCAACAGAGTGGGGAAACCCCGGCAGAACACAGGAATCGCGATGACCCGGACCGAGCCGCCGCGGGAATTGCCCCCTATCGACCTCGCACCGCTGCGAAGGCGCCGCTGGCGCGGAATCTGGGTGCAAATCGCCTGCATCGCCGTGACCCTGTTCATGGCGCTGCCGATCGTCCTCATCGGACTCGCTGCGGTGTCCTCGCGCGAGGCGCTCAACACGTTCCCGAAGCCATTGATTCCCACGGATTTCTCTACCGAGACATTGGTCGCGTTCTTCCGCGCAACCGGAACCGTTCCGGCACTGGGTAACTCGGTACTCGTCGGCCTCTACACCGTCTTCTGGTCGCTGGTGATCGGCGCGCCGGCGGGGTATGCGCTGGCGCGGCACGCATTCCGTGGCAAAGACGCGTATCAGGTCTTCATCCTCTTCGTGCGGGCGCTGCCGATCGTGGTGCTGTCGGTGCCGCTCGCCACGATGTTCCTGCGGATCGACGTCTACGACACGGTGTTCGCCGTGACGTTGGTGCACACCACGCTCGCGTTGCCGACCACCGTGCTGATCACGGCGAGCATCTTCGTCGCGGTGCCGCCCGATCTGGAGGAGGCCGCGCGGGTTTTCGGCTGCACCCGCTGGCAGGCCGCGCGCAAGATCGTGGTGCCGCTCGCGCTGCCTGGCCTGGCCGCGTCGTCGATCTTCACCTTCGTCTTGTCGTGGAACGAGATCCTCGGCGCGACGATCGTGACACTCGGGCACCGCACGCTGCCCGCGCAGGTGCTCACGGCGCTGGACGAGGCGTCGACCGCGTACCGCTTCGCAGGCGGTTTCGCATTGATCATCCCGGCGCTGCTGTTCATCTTCGTGATGCGGCGCTACTTGGTGAACATGTGGGGGACGACGCTCAGATGACAGGGGTTCGCTGATGGCTGAAGTGGTGGTACGGGATCTGGTGAAGACCTATCCCGGCGGCACAGCGCGCGCCACCGACGAGGTCTCGCTGGAGATCTCCGACGGCGAGTTCATGGTGCTGCTCGGGCCGTCCGGCTGCGGCAAGACGACCTTGCTGCGCATGATCGCCGGATTGGAGCTGCCCGACTCGGGGCAGATCGTGATCGGCGGCAAGGACGTCACCTATCTCGAACCGCGGCGGCGCAACCTGTCGATGGTGTTCCAGTCCTACGCGGTGTTCCCGAACAAGAAGGTCGCCGACAATATCGGCTTCGGTCTGCGGGTGCACGGCGTGCCGGCCGACGATATCCGCCGCAAGGTCGCCTGGGCCGCCGAGCTGTTGCAGCTCACGCCGTACCTGGACCGGTACCCGGCGCGATTGTCCGGCGGGCAGCGTCAGCGCGTCGCGGTGGCGCGGGCGATCGTGATGGACGCCGACGTGCTGCTCATGGACGAGCCGCTGTCCAATCTCGATGCGCTGCTGCGGCTTTCGTTCCGGGCGGAGCTGAAGAAACTCGTCGCGGAACTCGGCACCACCACGATCTACGTCACCCATGACCAGATCGAGGCGCTGTCGCTCGGCAACCGCGTCGCCGTGATGCGCGACGGGGCGATCGCCCAGTGCGGCCCGCCCACCGAGGTCTACGACGACCCCGCCACGGAATTCGTCGGCGGTTTCCTCGGTAGCCCGCCGATGAACTTCCTCACCGGCGCGGTCGCGGCGGGAGACGAGGGGCCGCGCATCGACCTGGGTGGGCAGTTCCTCGCCGTGCCTGCGGCGCTGTCGTCGTTCGAAGGCGGGACGCTCCGGCTCGGTATCCGCCCGGAGGCCATCGCGGTGGACGACGGCCCCGCGGACGGGACGGTGCGCGGCGAGCTCCACGTACTCGAACCGCTCGGCTCGTCGACTCTGCTGACCACCGACATCAGCGGGCAGACAGTGAAAGTGCAAGCGCCGCCCGGCTTCCGGGCCGAGGGCGGCACGTTGCGCTTGCGCGTGCCGCCGGAGGCATGCCGCTGGTACGACCCGGAGACCGGATTGCTGCTGGAGGTCGAGTGATCACCGCCGCGGGCGACCGCGATATCCATTTCGAGCCCGCCCGGCTGGTCGCCCGGGCCACGCTGGTCCTGCGGGACAACGACACCGGCAGCCTGGTCACCGCGGCGCCCAAGCTCTATCCGCACATGTGGAGCTGGGACGCGGCGTTCATCTCGATCGGACTGGCCTACTTGGACGTGAACCGTGCTGTCACGGAGCTGAATACGCTGCTGGCCGCCCAGTGGGCCGACGGGATGATCCCGCACATCGTCTTCACCGACCACAGCGACTACTTTCCGGGCCCGGGCCGCTGGGGCACCGACTCCGCGCCCCAGGCGCCGTCCGGCGTTCGCACGTCCGGTATCTGCCAGCCGCCGGTGCACGCGATCGCCCTGCGCCGCATCGTCGAGATCGCACGCAAGACCTCGCAAGCTGACGCGGAGCTGGCCGAACGGTTCGCGCGGCACGCTTGGCCCGCGCTGTATCGCTGGCATCGCTGGCTCGTGCGACACCGTATGCCCGACGCGAGCGGCCTGGTATCGATCGTGCACGGGTGGGAGTCCGGCATGGACAACTCGCCCCGCTGGGACGAGCCCTACGCGGGCGTCGTCCCCGGACCGGACCTTCCGCCCTACACGCGCCTGGACCTGCTGCAGGTCAACGACGCGAGCGAGCGGCCGAGCGCGGAAGAGTACGACCGGTACCTGTGGCTCATCGAGCAGATGAAGCGGGTGAAATACCACCCCGACGAGGTTGTGCGCAGGTCGAGCTTCCTGGTGGGCGACGTGTTCACCACCGCGGTGTTCGCCGTGGCCAGCGATACCCTCGCCGGGCTAGGCGAAGACCTCGGCGCTGAGTCCGGCCACATCGGCGAACTGCGTGCCTGGGCGGCGCGGGCGCGGGAAGCAGTCGCAGGCAGTGTGCATCCCGAGACCGGCATGGCCCGCGACCGCGATATCCGGCACGACCGGTGGCTCGGCACCGAGTCCATCGCCGGGTTCGCGCCGCTGCTGTGCGGCGGCCTGCCCGCCGACGTCGAGAAGCGGCTCATGTCCACCTTGGACGGCCCGGACTGGTCGGGCAATCCACACCTGCTCGCCGCGGTGCCGCCGTCGGTGTCGCCCTCGTCTCCGGAGTTCGATGCGCGCTGTTATTGGCGTGGTCCGCAGTGGCCGGTGATCACCTGGCTGTTCGGCTGGGCGTTCGAGCAGCGCGACTGGCCCCGGCACGCCAGCGAGTTCCGCGCCCAGGGCGTGCACTTGGTGTCGGACGGCTCGTTCGGTGAATACTACGAGCCGTTCACCGGCAAGCCGCTGGGCAGCGCGAACCAGTCGTGGACCGCCGCGGTGGTGCTCGATTGGCTGTGCGGGGTGTGGTGAGCCGGGATCGGCTGCGGCGCAGGGGCCGGTCAGCTCTCGGCACCGCGAACGGTGGCTGCGTCGAGCCCGCTGAGGTTCAGGTCTCGGCGGGTATTCGGCCCATCCGCGCGCAGCGTCTCGACCGCGCCTTCTTCCATTTCCGGGCGTTCGGAGTCGAAGCTCGCAGGCCGAAACATCAATCCGGCCACCACCCCGGCGAGAACAACCGCCGGCACAGCGATGACCTTCCAGGACCACCGATGCTCCCTACCGACCAGGTACAGCGTCTTGATCGCCCAGACCAGCAGGGAGGCGCTCAGCACAATCCCGCCGATCACCAGGCAAATGAGCTGATCGGCAAGGGTCAAGCTCCCGATGACCGGAGTCCGGTCGAAATGGACGCACAAGAGAACCGCCACACCGAGGACGGAACTCGTCAAGACCGCGAAACCGGGCGCAGTGGCGGCGTGCTGCCCGCGCTCGGCCGGTACACCGTGCTCACGTGATGTGTCGATTGGTGGACTCCTCATCTCTTCACCGTGATCCAGCGCCTGATTCTCACTCGGCGATACCCGCGATCGAACTCTATGGCGGTGACCAGGGGAACCGGACATCGGCACGCGCCGGCGAACACCGAATCGAGGCGCGGGATGCGGTTCTGTCACATTGGTCGGAGGCGGCTTGGTTCAGTGGCTCTGCGCCGTGGCGGTCTGTGGTGCCAGCATGGCTGCGGCCGTTGCGATCAGCGCGTTGTCCGTTGCTGGGTCGGCATGGTCGGCGATACCGGAGCGGAACAATGCCGCGCCTTCGATGAGCATCGTAAAGAGGCGTGCGTTCGTGCGGCAGATATCGTCGGAGATTGCGGGATTCCGTGTCCGGATGACGTGCGTGACTTGTTCTTGGTAGGTCTGGTAGAAGTCGCGCACCGCTTCGGCTATCGATTCGTCGCGGGCGGCGAGCGCCCATACTTCGGTGTAGATGCGGACGAGTCGTGGGTCGTCCTGCTCAGCGAGCAGCATCCGGATCAAATCGGCGACGGGTTGGCTGGCTGTCAGCAGCGGGGTCAGGCGTTGCAGGGATTGTTCGAGGGCGCGGTTCAGTACAGCGGTGACCAAATCGCCGCGGTTCGGAAAGTAGTACTGCAGATGGCCCAGCCGTATCTCGGCGGCGGATGCGACGGCGCGCATGGTCAGTTCGCCGTGTCCGGATTCGACGAGGATCCGTTCCGCGATGTCGAGCAGACCGCTGCGGCGTTTGGTTCCCTTGGTGGTACGGGCGGCGCGGGGCGGCTGGCTCATGCGGCCCTGCCGGTGTCGGCAACGGTGTCGATCAGCACACCGTGGTTCGCCAGCATGGCCGGAACCTCGGAGGGCGCCGGTGTCTGCTCGGGGAAGCTCACACCGGGAGAGGTGGGTGCTCCGTCCAGCCCCAGAACTCGGCGAATGCCGAGCAGTGCGCCCACGGCTGTGAGGTGGGCTTGTCCGGCCGGGTCGGTGACGACGGCGGTACGGGTGAGTCCGCCGTGGGTGACATCGACGCGGAGCTCGGCGATGCCGCCGTCACCCGGCGCATACAGCAGCGTCCGCCGCGTGGCGGCGAAGCAGTCGCCACGCCCCCAGCGGAAGAACCCGATTCGCTTGACCGCGAGCAACGCGGAAGTGGATGCGGCAGAACTGAAGCCGATCCGGGTCACCGCGGTGGTGGCGCCGAGTGTCAAAGGCAGTGTGAACTGTTCCGGCGTGTCGATGCGCGCCACCCGCGTGACGTTGTCACCGATGCGGGTTCGACGAACATCACTGAGCGGCATCACAGTACGCCGCTGCCCGCCCTCGACCACCTCGTAATCCAGCCCGAGCCGGTCCATGAACTCCACCGAGTCGGCTCCGGCTCGGTCCCGCAGGTCCCAACGGACCGCCACTTCGACGGTGTCCGCACCGCCGACCTGGTCGGCGAGATAGGCGGCGACGAGGCTGACGACACCGCCCATCCACGCCGACGACAGCAGCACCGGCGCGGTCGGACCGAGCATGGAGGCAACGGTCGCAGCGCGTTGCAACCGGCTGGTCCAGCGCGTGATGTCCACGAACGGTACCCCGCCCGCGATCGCCGCCCGCAGAACCCGGTCATCGGGATCATTGACCAGCCCCGCGACCGCTCGCACACCCGCTCGAAAGGGAACCGGATCCGCCAGATCCCATACCCGCAGCGCCGCACCGGTCTCCGCCGCCAGATCCCGGCCGCGTTCCACGGACCGGCCGGTGAGCAGCAGCGGCAGCGAGGCCGCGGCCATCCGCGCCACCTCGGCACCAACCGTCCCGTATCCGCCGACCAGAAGAACCGGGCCTTGCGCATCGAACTGGAGATCGTCGTTCACACTCTCAATATAGGTCAAATGACCTAAAAATGTGAGGTGTAAGTGCGCGAGAGGTTCTAGTCCCGCCTCCGAGGCGAAATCACTTGGCGGAGGCGTTGATCCAGACGCCCGCGATGACACTGGCCAGGATCGACCGATCGGATTGACTCTGTCCGTAGACGGCGATGACGGTGCCGACCCGTATGTCGGCCGCCCGGGTGGCAGCCAGGACGTACAGCTTGGTAGCCGTGTTGCTGCGGACCTTGACGCTGCTGCCGGTCAGATTCTTGACTACGAGTGTCGTACCGTCGTTGGCGACGACCTTCCCGACCGCCACGCCGATGCCCAGCCTGGCGGCAGGTGGAACGCGTACGGGCGGTGGCGCGGGCGCGGTAGTGGGTGGCGCCGTTGTGCTCGGCGGCGCCGTGGTGCTCGGTGGCGCGCTGGTGCGAAGCGAAGTAGTCGGCGCCGCCTGTACGGTGGAACGGTCGACGAGCAGGCAACCGGAGACCACCAGAAGCACCACGCCGATACAGAGCCCGATCAGCGCAGCCGTGCCCGATCGGTGTACGTGATCGCCTTCTTGCCCTTGGGATTTCGCCGTATCCGGTAGGTCTTTCGCTGCCTCGCAGGGCAATTCGGCATTTGCCTCGGTATTTCGGTCTGCACGCGGGGCTGAAGGTGCTTCGTTGTGGGCCTCCAAGGGCGAGCCGAAACTGCGCGCGCTGGCGATTTCCAGTTGCGTGTGGCCCATGGAAAGTGTTGTCGCCGCGAGTCTTTCGTTCTCGCTCTGAGCTGATCCCGTGTAGCCACTCTTGCTGCCGTGTGTGCTCCAGCGGGACATGTCGCAAGCGTATGTGCTTCCGCGCGTGTGCTTGTTGTCACTGACGGGAGTATCGATGCCACCAGCGCCGACGGACGCTCGTGGGCTCAGTCGCCAGGCCCGCGCATCATGGGTGCATGCCGCCTACCTGTTGTGGGTGGTCCGTCTGCCGATCGCGGCGCTGAGAGCGTCGAGTTCGGCGAGCACGTCGGTTGCCGCCCAGATCCGATTGCCCTGCCTCCGGCTGCGGCTTTGCCGAATGCGCGCCAGCCTGCGTCGATCTGTTCGACCTTCGATGACGCTACGGACTCGCTACGCACCAGGAAGTCGGCCAGTGGCGCCAGGTGCTGGCCGTAGACCGCCTCGAGCCGCGCTACCGCGATCACTGCGTCCTCATGTGCTTGCGCGACCGGCCCGGAGAGCGTGTACGGAAGGTCGGCGATGCGCGGTGGGATCGAGAATCCGCATGATGTATTTTTCACATACCAACCTCTAGTAAGCGTGTGGTTGTTGTACTTTGCTTCGGTAGTCACGAGAAACCAGGTGGGAGCGCAGATTTCGGTTTCGGTTTCGGCTATCGGATGAGGCGTATATCCTGCGGATGCCGCCGCTCTCGGGGCGGATGCTCAGGGGAAATCAACCATCAATCGGGGGATGCTGGCTATGCATATGACGACCGGGGAGGTCATCCGGCGGGTCAGGAAGTCCCTCGGCATGACCCAGGCCGAGTTGGGTGCGCTGATCAACTTCTCGCAGCCTGCTGTCTCCGGGTTGGAGCGCGGTGGCCCTGCCTCGCATGATGTTCGCGTTCTGCGGCTTGTGGCCCGTGCACTTGGGGTTCCGCTTGCCATACTGGTAGTGGAGTCGGACCAGGAGGCAGATGTGGACCGTCGCAACTTCTTCAGAGCAGGGGTATTAGGGAGTGCGGGGGCCGCGATGATGTCGGCAACCGTCCCTTCGAGAGCCGCATCAGCATCCAGCGTGAAAGTCGGAGCGAGCGATGTCGATGCCATCACTGAGAGCGTGAACCAGATCCACGAACTGGATTTGGTGGTGGGTGGCGACCGATTGTGCCGGGTGGCGGCCAACCAAGTTCGTTACGTTGAACAGCTTCTCGACCACGGCAGCTACACCGAAGCGGTCGGGCGGGCGCTCACCAGCGCCGCCGCCGAGATGATGACGGCCGCCGGGTGGGTGCATTACGACGCAGGTCGCCTGGATGCGGCGCGGCGGTACTACGTGGAGGCGGCGAACGCCGCGAATGCGGCGGGTGACGGGATCGCGGCGGCGCATGCGCTGGGGAACGCCAGTTGCCTCATGATCAGCCTGCCCGGAGAAATGCGGAGGAATCCCTTGGCGGCGCAGTATGCGCAGGCTGCGGCACAGGCATCTCTTCGGGAGGGCGGGCCGAAACTACGGGCATTGATGGCGATTCGAGAAGCTGAAGCTCATGGCGCACGTGGAGACAAGGCCGCGATGACGGCGGCGATGAGCCGAGCATTCCGCGCTTATGAGTCCACTCGGGGGCATGATCCGGAATGGGTATTCGTACCCGAATCCGAGCTCAACCTCGTCGCCGGGAAAGCCCAGATGTGGGCGGGCGAGTACGAGGCAGCGACCACCCATATGCAAGCCGCTATCGATGGCTCGTCGGCTTGGCCGAGAGAGCGCGCGGCGGGGCAGCTCAACCTTGCACGCAACTTCGTCAACGCCGGTGATGTCGCGCGAGCATGCTCACTGCTGGCCGACAACTACGACACCATCACCGGACTCGCCTCCACGCGCTTGCAGCAGCGAATCGACGCCGTCGCCAACTCAGTTCGTACTCACACCGGGGTTCCCGAAGTTCGGAAGTTCTTGGCGCGACGCGCGGCACGGGTCTGACGCCTCGCATCCACCCGATAGCCGCTACGCGTCCCGAGCGGCTCGCGACGGCTCAGCATCACAGGACAGTCGGGGCAATCCTGGTGGAGCCGTGTCGCACCGGGAAACGACAGCGCCTCCCCGTCGTCGAGACGAGGAGGCGCTGCACCGGATGCGGCCGAGGCTAGTATGGTCCGTTGACGTTATCGATCGAACCGTAGCGATGCGCCGCGTAGTTGCATGCGGCGGTGATGTTGGCGACCGGGTCCCAGATGTCGAAGGGGGTGCCGTCGACGTGGTACGCGTTGAAGGTCGGGTCGATCACCTGGAGCAGGCCTTTGGAGGG
Organism: Nocardia amamiensis NBRC 102102; assembly: GCF_001612745.1. Taxonomy (GTDB): domain Bacteria; phylum Actinomycetota; class Actinomycetes; order Mycobacteriales; family Mycobacteriaceae; genus Nocardia; species Nocardia amamiensis. Next base: position 24,592 of record NZ_BDBA01000142.1, read on the forward strand.
GGTTCCTTTGGCGGCGTTGGAGTCCCAATTGTTGATGGCCCGGGGGTTGCCGCCGGATTCGCGCATGATGTTGCGATGGATGCTGTCGTAGCTACCCGGAATGTTGTGCACGCGCATGACGTCGAGAGACTGGCGAATCCAGCCGTCGAGGTTGTTCTCGTAGATCGGGGGCGCCGGCGGGGGCACGACACCCAGCTGCGGCAGCGCGGGCAGCGCAGGCAGCGGGGGTAGTCCAGGCAGGCCTGGGATGTCGGCGACCGTCGCGACACGTGACGGAACGCTGTCATCGGCCACCGCCACCCCGGTGGAGGCTCCGAGGGCGGCGATGCCGATCGCGGCCGCGAGGACGGCACCGTTCCGAAGCGACAGGTGGCGGAAAAGAGAAAGGCGTGACTCAGGCATTGCGAAATCAGTTCCTTGATCGTGCGGCGATCCGCCCCGACAAGGCAGCGCGGATCGACAGCGGGCGTCCGGTAGGGAGTTCGCCCGTATCGGCCATGTGCTGTTTTCGGATTTCGTTGTGAAAGCCAGGTTTCGAATTCCTGGCGGCGCGATGCGGGAACTGCTCGGGGTCGGTGCCCCTGGGGTGCCGCTGTCGTACCCGGGGGAGAATCCATTCACCGGCTGTGGCGCTGGGTTCTCAGGTCTCTTTCGGACCTGATCTCAGCTTGGTCACGATGGGTGAACATACGGCAAACGGATGGTTAATGAACTATATTGCCGATCTTGATGGTGTCGGACCGAAGGCTTTGACACATGCCTTATACAGGGATTTTGCCTGAAAATGTGATATGGCTCACAATTCGGAAAATTATGCTAACGCGGCTGACTTTGTCACGAACCGGTTACCCGGAACTAGTTGAATTCATCGTCGAGGTGCACCCGGAATTCGCGGCATGCACCGGTGGAGCGTCTGGAGTGTGCTGATCACTGCCATGCCTGAACGAGTTCTTCTGGGCCCCAGTGCATTGCCAGCGGCAAGTTCCCTGCGATGCCGGACCGGGAGACGGCTACGAATCGTGTGTTGTGATCGGTTCCGGGTACCGCGAGCAGCGAGCGGGCAAGGCTTTCGTAGTCGTGGCGGTCGAAGGGGCGGTCTTCGAGCCACTTGATGGAGCCGACGAAATGAACTGCCCTGGCGACCGGTTCGCGGTCGGCGCCGATCAGGTCGATTTCGGGGTTGTTCTGCCGGTTCCACCAGCCGCCGACCGCCTCGGTTTCCGGCCATTGCTCGTCGGGCAGCAGACGCATCAAGGATTCGCGGACCAGCGGTTCGATAGCACGTGCACGCCAGGTGGTCCATGAGCGTTCGATCCGGGTCAGTGCGACATCGCCACGGCCGCGTTCAATGAGCGGGATGCCGCGTTGCAGGAAGGCCAGCCAGAATCGGAGATAGGACTCGGCGATTCGATAGCGCTTGTTCTTGGTGTCCGATCTTGTGGACAGCGGGAGGTCGCTGGCGACGATTCGCTTGGCCTGCAACATGTTCAGTAGCGGAGTGAGGGTGCCCGCTGGCAGTGCGTTCTGTCCACCGGCCTGTGCGGCGATGGTGCTGAAGGTTCGTTCTCCGCTGCCGATGGCTTCTAGGACTGCGCGCGAGCGCATTCCCTCCGGGAACTCTCCGAGTAGCGACAGCTCGCCCGCCACCAGCAGTGGAGCCAGCGGGTTCGCAGCCGCGTCGCGCAGGAAGTCGGTTCGGCTCATTTCTGGACGCCATGAGCTGACGATCTCGGGGAACCCGCCGGTGATCAGCAACGCGTCGACGCTGTCGGCGGCGTTGAGGCCGGTCATGGTCTGCACATCGGCGAGGTGCAGTGGTTCGACTGTCATTTTCGTCGCGCGCCCGAAGAACGGCCGGTCGCGGGATCCGAGGGCCTCCATGACCGAGATGTCACTGCCGACCAGGAGGAGCAGGACCGGCTTGGCCGACAGGTGGCGATCCCACACTGTCTGCAACGCGCCTTCGAACTCTGGATCCTGTTCGACCAGCCATGGCACCTCATCGATGACCGCGACACAGGGCGAGTCATCTGGCAACGCAATAGCAAGGGACCGGAGAGCTTGGTTCCAGTCGCCGGCCTGCAACCCGCTGACCAGTTCTGCGCGTCCAAACGCGGACTGGGCGACCGTGGCGGAGAACTCTTCCCGCTCGGCGACTGGACGGCGGCCGCGCGTTGCCTGGAAGACCAGGTAGGCATGGTTCGACCGATCGCAGAACTCCTGGACGAGCCGTGATTTCCCGACCCGTCGGCGGCCGGTCACGATGACCGCACGGCCACGGGTGGTTCCGGTGCCGTTGGTCACCGCGTTCAGCTGCCGAGCGAGCAGGTCGAGGTCTGCGGATCTACCTGTGAACTCCACTACCCGGCTCCTAAACTAAGATTCTATCTTACTAAGATCGAATCTTAGTTTATCCGGTGGCGACCAGAAAGCGGTGGATGCGTTCGATGCCGGTTCAGCCGAGGAAGTTCTCGATCAGCGGAATGGTTTCGGTCGGGCAATCCTCGTGCACTGTGTGACCGCATCCGGGCAGTACCGTGGCGGTCGCGTTCGGTATACGCGCGGCCAGGCGTTCGGCCTGGGTGGCAGGCAGCCATTCGTCGGCGCCGCCCCAGAGCACCAGGGTCGGGGCGCTCACCTTGGCCAGGTCGGCGTCGGTGAGGCGGTAGTCGAGGTTGCGCCATAGGGCGAGGAAGCCGTCGCGGTTATCGGGGTTCGAGAACGGTGGCCACAATTCGTCGATCATCTCGTCGGTGACCAGCTCCTTGTGGTGGAACGTGCCGCCGATGCTGTCGGCATAGAAGTCGCGGGTGGTGAGTTTCGTGGCGAGCTCGCCGAGTATCGGTGTCTGGAACAGGGGTGTCACGGGTGCTTTTTCGGCGTTGAGGCCCGGCGAATCGAGCAGGGTCAGCCGGTCGACTCGCTCAGGGTGCTGCTCGGCGAAGTAGAGGCTCCACGCGCCGCCCCACGAGTGACCCACCAGCGCAGCGCGATTCAGGCCGACGGCGTCGAAGAAGGCGCCGATGGCCTCGGCCATGGCAGGCAGGTCGAACGCGAAGCCGGGGCGGCGCAGTTCGGTATAGCCCTGGCTGGGCAGGTCGACCGCGTAGACGGTGTGGTTCCGCGCCAGCGCGGGAATGACGTCGCGCCAAGAGTACTGCCACAGCCCACCACCCGCGATGAGCACGACCGGTGAGCCCTGACCGGTCACCGTGTAATGGAATCGGGCCAGATCGGTATCGGCATAACGGGAATCGATGTGGTCGAGGTAGGCCGGACGGTCCGGCGAGCCCGGCGGGTTCCAGGCGTAGGCCACCGGCAGCGCGATCGCGAACAGTGCGGCGACGATGGTGGCGAGTCCGAGGGCGAGTCGGCGGGCCCAGATACTGATCCTCATGGTGCACTCCGTGGTTGGCTGAGTTGGTCTCGATTCCTGGACGAGCTGGTGCCCGGCGACGTGACGCGCTGTGGGCGGCCTCACACGCCGAATCCGGCAGCGGGTCGAGGAAATCAGCAATGAGCGGAGCGATGCCAAAGCATGCGTCGGCCCTCGCGCATGCAGAGCGCGAGGGCCGAAACTTCTCGGTAAGTGGTGGTCAGGAGCCGAAGCGGGCCAGGACCGAGCTGGCTTCCTGGGAGGCGGTGCCTTCGTCGGCGAGATGAGCCATTTCCGGGGCGATTTCGCGGCCGTGGTGAGCCATCGCCTGGGCGTACAAGCGACCTGCCCGGTACGAAGAGCGGACCAGCGGCCCCGCCATGACGCCTGCGAAGCCGATTTCCTCGGCCACCGTGGAGTGTTCGACGAACTCTTCCGGCTTCACCCAGCGGTCGACCGGATGGTGGCGGGGAGAGGGGCGCAGGTACTGGGTGATGGTGAGGATGTCGCAGCCCGCCTCGTGCAGGTCACGCATGGCCTGGGTGACTTCCTCGGGGGTTTCGCCCATGCCGAGGATGAGGTTGGACTTGGTGACCAATCCGGCTTCGCGGGCGGCGGTCAGGACCGCGAGGGAGCGCTCGTAGCGGAAGGCGGGGCGGATGCGCTTGAAGATGCGCGGGACCGTTTCGAGGTTGTGCGCCAGCACTTCCGGGCGGGCGGAGAAGACCTCGGCGAGCTGGTCCGGGTCGGCGTTGAAGTCGGGAATCAGCAGTTCGACGCCGGTGTGGGGGTTCAAACGCTTGATGGCGCGGACTGTTTCGGCGTAGAGCCAGGCGCCACCGTCGTCCAGATCGTCGCGGGCGACGCCGGTGATGGTGGAGTAGCGCAGGCCCATGGCCTGGACGCTTTCGGCGACGCGGCGGGGCTCGTCGCGGTCGAGAGCCGCGGGCTTGCCGGTGTCGATCTGGCAGAAATCGCAGCGGCGGGTGCACTGTTCGCCGCCGATGAGGAAGGTGGCCTCGCGGTCTTCCCAGCATTCGAAGATGTTGGGGCAGCCTGCTTCTTCGCACACCGTGTGCAAGCCCTCGCGCTTCACCAAGCCCTTGAGTTCGGAGTACTCGGGGCCCATGGTGGCGCGAGTGCGGATCCACTTGGGTTTGCGCTCGATCGGGGTTTCCGCGTTGCGGGCTTCGATGCGCAGGAGCTTGCGGCCGTTCGCGGCACGAGCGTCGGGCCCGGAGGAGGTAGCTTGCGTAGCCACGGAGGGACCCGGGAGTGCCGCCGCAGGTTCGGCTGCGGACGCGCTGTGGGGTGTCGGGGTGTCGACTGAGGTCACCTGATCGACCTTACGCCGTCGCGGTGGGAGGCTGCGGGGTGGTGTCGGCGGGGGTGACGCGCGGAATAATGTGCTCGGTGACCGGCAGTTCGCCGTCGAGGGCGCGGATGATGGCGTCGGTCACCAGCGGCTTGATCTCGGCCACGGTGACCTCGCGGCCGAGTTCGCGGGTCAGTGTGGTGACGCCCGCGTCGCGGATGCCGCACGGGACGATGGCCTGGAACCCGTCCATGGCGGAGTTGCAGTTGAACGAGAGGCCGTGCAGGGCCACGCCGCGCTGCACGCGCACGCCGATCGCGGCGATCTTGCGTTCGGCGTACAGCTCGGTCGCGGGCAGCCAGACACCGGAGCGCCCCTCGATGCGGCCGCAGACGAGGCCGAGGCCGGTGCAGACGGTGATCAGCGCCTCTTCGAGGCGGCGCACGTAGTTGACGACGTCCACCGGCTCGGCCAGCCGCACGATCGGGTAGCCGACGAGTTGGCCGGGGCCATGCCAGGTGATCTTGCCGCCGCGGTCCACCTGGACGACCGGGCTGCCGTCGATCGGCAGATCCTCGGCCTCGGTGCGGCGGCCCGCGGTGTACACCGAAGGGTGCTCGAGCAACAGCAGATGATCCGATCCGCTGCCTTCCGCGCGCTGGTCGGCGATGCTGCGTTGCAGCTCCCAGGCGGCGTGGTAGTCGATGAGTCCGAGATCCTCGACCACGATCGGGGTCGTATCGAATCGGGCGGACAGGGTCGTGCGCGTGTCGTTCACGACCATGACGGTACGCCCAGCGGGATGTCCGATTCCAGCGCCTCGATGTGGGAACTGCCACAGGATGATCCGGTTTGCCCGGCGAGAGCTGGACGGATGCCGGTCGCGCAGCATCCGATCGGAGCCGGTGTGCACACCCGGCGGGCATTCGTCATTCCGATGGTCGCGCTCCGGATCCGGCCGTCGAGGCGCAGTGTGGGGGAGCCGGCCGCCGACGAGCTGGGTGGCGCGGGATCGCGTCAGGCGGTTCGGCCGGGCGCTTCCTGCGCGAGATCACCGCCTTTGTCCTGCGCGATCTGGATGAGGTTGCCGCAGGTGTCGTCGAGCACCGCGGTGATGACGGTGCCGTGGTCCAGCGGCGGCTGGGTGAACTGCACGCCCAGCTCGCGCAGCCGCTCGTACTCGGCGTGCACGTCCTCGACGGCGAAGGAGGTGAACGGGATGCCGTCCTCCACCAGCGCCTTCTTGAACGGTCCTGCCGCCGGATGCCCGTCGGGTTCCAGCAACAGCTCGACGCCATCGGGCTCCTGCGGTGAGACGACGGTCAGCCAGCTGGCCTCGCCGAGCGGGATGTCGGTCTTCTTCACGAAGCCCAGCACCTCGGTATAGAAGCGCAGGGCCTTGGCCTGGTCGTCGACCAGCACGCTGGTCACGTTGATCCGCATGTCCTTACTCCTTCAGCCAGCGATCGGTGAGATTCCGCAACGGTTCTCGGTTCAGATAGTGGAACTTGTACCGGCCCTCCCGGCGCGTGCTCACCAGACCGGCGGCGGCGAGTACGTCCAGATGCTGGGAGATGGCCTGCCGGGTGGACGACATCCGGTGCCGCATCGTGAGCCGACTGCACAGTTCGAACAGGGTCTGGCCGTCGCGCTCGGCGAGCTCGTCGAGGATCACCCGCCGTGTGGGCTCGGCCAGCGCCTTGAACACCTCGCCGGGGTCGGTACCTT
>NZ_BDBA01000143.1 GCF_001612745.1 Nocardia amamiensis NBRC 102102
TAGGCAAGTCACCACTTGCCTGTCACGGGATGACGGCGGGCGATCGCGAGCGCTGTGCAACGGATGAACGTGCTCAGTCGACGGTGATGGGGAGCGTCAATTGCATCAGGGTCAAATCCATCCAGCGCCCGAACTTGTGGCCGACTTCGGGCAGCACGCCGACCGTGCGGAAGCCGAAGCGCTCATGCAGCTGGATCGACCCGGTGTTGCCAGCTTCGATGGCGGCGACCATGGCGTGCACCGTGCCCGCGCGGCGCGCGCGTTCGATGAGTTCGGTGAGCAGGCCGGTGGCGATGCCGCGGCGGTGGAAGCGCTCGTCGACATAGACCGAATTCTCCACGGTGAAGCGATAACCCGACTTGGTGCGCCACGGGCCGTAGCTCGCATACCCGGCCACCTCGCCGTCGATGGCGGCGACCAGCACCGGTAGACCGGCGGCGGTGCGATCGCGGTACCAGGTTGCGCGGTTGTCGAGACCGACCTGCTCGGTGTCCCAGATCGCGGTGGAGGCGGCGATGTTCGCGTTGTGGATGGTGAGGATCGCGGGCAGGTCGTCGAGGGTCGCGTCGCGGATGACGGTGGCGGGCCCGGTGTCGAGCCGGTCGGTCATCGATCGTCTCCGGGTCGTCCCACCGTGGCGGCCAGCGCGGCGCCGATGGTGGGATGCTGGAACTGGTAGCCCGCCTCCTCGAGCGCGGTGGGGATCGCCCTGGGGCCGTGCAGGATCGCCTCCTGCGCAAGTTCGCCGACCAGCGTGCGCAACACGAACGAAGGAACCACCAGTGGAGTGGGCCGGTGCAGCGCGCGCCCCAGCGCACGGCTGAACTCGGCGTTGGTGACCGGTGCCGGACCGACCACGTTGATCGGACCGGACACCGCGTCGTGGGTGAGCGCGAACAGGATCGCGCCGATCTCGTCGGCCATCGAGATCCACGGCGTGTACTGCCGTCCGTTGCCCAGCCGGCCGCCCAACCCGAGCGAGTACAGCGGGTGCAGCATGCCGAGCATGCCCCCGGCGCGGGACAGGACAACCGCGCTGCGCAGCAGCACCGTGCGCACACCGGCCGCGGTGGCGGTCGCGGTCGCGTTCTCCCAGTCTCGGCACAGCGTGGCCAGGAAACCGGAACCGGCGGAGGAGGTTTCGGTGACCACCCGGTCGCCGGTGGCGCCGCCGTAGTAGTGCACACCGCTGGCATTGAGCAGCACCGGCACGTTCGCGGCGACGACCGCGTCGGCGAGCACATCGGTGGGCGTGATCCGGCTGTCGCGCAACTCCTGTTTGAAGCTGCCGGTCCAGCGGCGTCCGCCGACGCTCGCGCCGCACAGGTTGACCACGGCGTCGGCGCCGCGAAGCGCTCGCTCGTCCAGCTCGGCGCGGGTGGGGTTCCAGGCGAATTCGTCGGGGCCCGCCGCCTTTCGGCGCACCAGCCGGGCGACCTCGTGCCCGTCGCGGCGCAGGGCCGCGACGAGCGCCGTCCCGATCAACCCGGACGAGCCGGCGATCACGACCTTCATACGTGCCGCGGGACCTTCCTCACAGGCCGAGATCGGCCTCGAACGCCGCTTCTTCGAGCCGGTGCCGGATCGTGGTCAGGAAGCGACCGGCGTCGGCGCCGTCGATCAGGCGGTGGTCGTAGGTGAGCGGCAGGTAGCACATCGAGCGGACACCGATGGACTCGTTGCCGGTCTCGTCGGTCACCACGACCGGGCGCTTGACGATCGCGCCCGTGCCCAGCATCGCCGCCTGCGGCGGAACCAGGATCGGGGTGTCGAACAGCGCGCCCTGGCTGCCGATGTTGGTGATGGTGAAGGTGCCACCGGCCAGCTCGTCGGGCTTGAGGCCGCCGGAGCGGGCGCGATTGGCGATGTCGGCAATGGCCCGCGCCAGACCCGCCAGGGACAGGTCGCTGGCGTTGTGGATCACCGGGGACAGCAGGCCCTGATCGGTGTCGACGGCGATGCCGAGATGCACCGAGGCGTGGTAGGTGATCTCCTTGGAGCCCTCGTCGTAGCTGGCGTTGACGTTCGGGTGCACGCCGAGCGCCTCGACGACCGCCTTCGCGAAGAACGGCAGGAACGTCAGGTTGACGCCCTCGCGCTCGGCGAACGTCGCCTTGGCCTGCTTGCGCAGCGCGGCGATCTTGGTGACGTCGGCCTCGTGCACCTGGGTCAGCTGCGCGGTGGTCTGCAGCGATTCGCGGGTCTTGGTCGCGGTGATCTGGCGGATGCGGTTGGCCTTCTGCACCGTGCCGACCAGATGGGCCAGCTGCGGGCGGGCCGCGGCGGGCGCGGAGGGCGCCTTGG
>NZ_BDBA01000144.1 GCF_001612745.1 Nocardia amamiensis NBRC 102102
CTAGGCAGATGCCCCGATGAAGCAGCCGTTCCCAACAAAAAACCAACTGCTGCAAGCCTGCCGGGGCGAAGCTGTCCACGACCACCCTTTGCTGCGCTGGGCTCGACAGCTGACCGACCTGCACGAACGCAAGCGCACCCTGCACCATGACCAGCACGACGACATCGACCGCGAGCGCACCGAACTGATCCACGAAATCAACCGCTGGATCACCGCCCAGCTACCGCCTTCGCACGGCGCGGCCATGGTCCACACCGAGACGGTGGGATCTGTGATCGACCGCCTAGCCCAACTCACCTCCAGCGCCTACGCGGCCCTCACCAGCGGCTGCGAATGGGATCTGCGGGACAGGTGGGAGCAGCTCGCCGAACTGGCCATCGGCTATGAAGACCTGGCCACCGACGTCACACTTGGCCGCCGCCGTCTGCCAGGAGGTCATTAGTTTCGGCAAGCTCGCCGAATGCGAATCAGCCCGATTGGGCCAATGCTCGCTTGGCATCGCACGTCGGGTGGGCTGTGTTCGGCCCAACTAGGATGGCGGGTCAGCCTGCGGTACCGCGCGGTACGATCCATTCGACCGGCTGACCGGTGATGTCGGCGATAAGGTCGAAATCGCGGTCGTAATGCAGCACAACAAGTCCGGTGAGCTCGGCAGTGGCCGCGATAATCAGATCAGGCAGCGGTCGGCGGTGTTGGCCTCGCTTCGCGAGCTGGCGCTGAACGTCGAGCGCCCGTCTCATCGCAGCACTCTCGGTCGCAACCCACGGCAGGGCTTCGAGAGCGGTGTTCAGCCGAAGATAGTCGGAGCCGTTGCGCGCCGAGTACAGCAACTCGAGCGCGACCATCTCGCAAACCGCGAGACGACCGGTGGCGATTTCGCTGTCCAGGCGCCGCGCGGCGTCCTCCGAGGTGTACCGCTGGGCATGAGCGGATTTGTCTGCGAGGTATACCGGCGCGTCGGTCACTCCCAGGCTCCGCGCATGGTCTCCGGGTCGAGGTCCAGCTGTACGGTTCGGAAAGTTTCCAGCGCCCGCGCACGGCGATGTTCGGCGAGGACGTGCGCCAAGGCGCGGTTGACGGTCTCCGTCTTGCCGTGCGTACCGAGCACCTGCGCGACCTCTTCCCAGTCTTCGTCCAGGTCGATGGTGGTTCGCATCAAAATCACCTCCAAGGCGATGAGTTCGGCATCGGACTGATGATATCAAACCGATCTCCAGCTGAGCATCTCGCTTGGCGGAGTCGTTCCATCAACCTGCCACGCAAGAGGGCGCCGGGGCAGTCGCCAGGGCACACCCTTGTCTCGTCCGCCAAGCGAATTCGGTTGTGTTCAGCGCCCGTGCTCACATATCCAGAGCAAAACGGGAGACAGCAAGGTTTGGGTGTTTATGAAAGCGATTCACAGTCGGCCCGATCATCGCCCACGCCCGCTCCGGGCGCTGGACCGACATCATTCGACCCGACCTGCCGAACGAAATGCGCCTGTTCTCGGAACTTTTCCGACTCGACCTTTTCCGTCGTCCCTGCTCTCATTCGTGGCGTGTCCGGGACCGTCATGCGGGGCCGCTGAGTCGAGTCGCGATTTCCGCAGATGGTGAGGCCAGGAAGGCTCACACCGGCACCAGGCGAGCCGCCTTCGTCTGGGTCGCCAATTTCTTGTCGAATGTCCACAGTGGCTCCGCGTCGGACAACTCCGCAGATGCAGCCAGGCAGCAGTCGTCGAACGACAGCTTCGGACGTTCGGCGAACACCGGCAGGGCGCGTGCGAACAGGTCACGATTGCATTCGATCTCGACCAGGGACATCAGACCTTCGATTGCTTCGGTCGCCGCGTCCCGGCTGAACTCGTAGTACCGGCACAAGGCGAAAACTACTTCGATAATGGCCACATCCGGTACGGCGAACGGCGCCTCGGCGCCTTCGAGCAAACTGACCGCTGCCGCGTGCTGATCCGGGACATCATTGAGCAGCAAGCGAAGCACGACATTCGCATCGAGCGAACCGGCGGATCTCCTGGCACCCGCCGCCATCAGATCCGCGACTCGCGCTGGGACTGGTAGAAGTCATCGACGTCGAGCAGCGGCCGAGTACCCGGCTTGATGTGACGACTGATGCGTTCGCTCAGATCAGTGATGCTCGGAGGTTTGCTCAAGACGAGTTCGCCCGTGTCCTCGTTCAAATGCGCGCGCAGCACACCGCCCGACTCGGCCAAGCCGAGCTGCCGCCGGATCGCGACCGGCAACGTCGCCTGCCCTTTGCTCGTGACGGTAATGGTCGTATCCATGTTCATTACATCACCAGAACCCATTATATCTGCCCATATGTAATGACCCCGTGGAAGTGTCAGGCAGGCCAGTACCGTCGCCAGTCGTCGATCACAAGCGGAAGGCGGTCGCTCCGAGCCTTTTCCGCGGCATCCTCCGCCGCGCGGATGGCGGCGGCGAATGCGAGGGTGGTCTTGCGGAGGCGTTCCTCGGCGCTCTCCGGGCCGCCGAGGTGGACGACGCGGAGGGATGCGGGGATGAGGTCGGGTGGAAGGCCTGCCTTGGTGGCGCGGGAGATGACCTTTTCGGCCAGGGCCAGGGCGGGTTGGGCCATCGCTATGCCGTCCAGGCAGGAGCGGCGGGATTTTTCGGCGGATTTGCGTTCTTCCCAGGCGCGTTCCTGGGCGGCGATCTTCTCCTGCACCGAGGCGGCGGGGTCGATCGCGGAGTCGGCGAGGTGCGGGCTGCGGTTGACCAGTTTGGCGACCAGGGCGGCGGCGACGTCGTCGACGGTGAATTCGCCTGCGGCCTCGGCGATCCGGGAATGGAAGAGGACCTGGAGCAGCAGGTCGCCGAGTTCTTCCTTGATCGTCTCGGCGTCGTCGTGCTGGATGGCGTCGAGCAGTTCGTAGGTCTCCTCGAGCAGGTACGGGCGCAGGGAGTCGTGGGTCTGGGTGACCTCCCAGCCACCGAAATGCCAGAGGCGGTCCATGACCTCGACGGCTCCGGCCAGCCCTGCCGCGACCACCGCCGTATCGGTGCGTGAAGTCGGCTCGCCGCCCGAGGCCGGACGATCCACACCGTTGGATGGCGCCCCGTGCACCGACTCGTCGTGATCCGCTGAGCTCATCGGGGTGCCAACTCGGCGGCCACAGTGAGGTCGACCGCGCCCTGCGCCTTTCCGTCCAAGGCGAGCAGCAGATCCGCCACGAACTGGAGCAGCACGACATCGCGAACCCGTTCGGCGCCGACGCTGTCCTGTACGCGGGGCAGCGGCAGCTGCACCACCCCGGACGCGGCGCGGTACCCGGCGCTCGGGTACAGCCGCTTCAGACGCAACTGCTTGGAATCGGGCAGATGCAGCGGCGAGACCTTCAACGTCGTCCCGGTGACCGCGATTTCGGTGACCTCGTATTCGCGGGCGAGCAGCCGCAGCTTGGCCACCGAGACCAAGCGGCCGACCTCCACCGGCAGCGGACCGTAGCGGTCGACGAGTTCCTCGACCACCAGTGCCAGGGCCGAATCGTCCTGGGCGGCGGCCAGTTTGCGATACGCCTCCAGGCGGAGCCGATCGCTGGCGATGTAGTCGGGTGGGATGTGCGCGTCCACGGGTAGGTCGATGCGCACCTCCTTGACTTCCTCGGTGGTGATCGGCTTGCCGTCGGCGGCGGCGCGGTATGCCTCGACCGCCTCGCCCACCAGACGGACGTAGAGATCGAAGCCGACGCCGGCGACATGGCCGGACTGTTCGGCGCCGAGCACGTTGCCCGCGCCGCGGATCTCCAGGTCCTTCATCGCGACCGCCATGCCCGCGCCCAAGTCGGAGTTCTGCGAGATGGTGGCCAGGCGGTCGTAGGCGGTCTCGGTGAGCGGCTTCTCCGGCGGATACAGGAAGTACGCGTACCCGCGCTCCCGGCTGCGTCCGACGCGGCCGCGCAGCTGGTGCAGCTGCGAAAGTCCCAGCGCGTCGGCACGTTCTACGATCAATGTGTTGGCGTTGGAGATGTCCAGGCCGGTCTCGATGATCGTGGTGCACACCAGCACGTCGTATTCGCGCTGCCAGAAGCCCTGCACGGTGGACTCCAGCGCGTCCTCGTTCATCTGGCCGTGCGCGACGACCACGCGCGCCTCGGGCACCAGATCACGGATCCGCTTGGCTGCCTTGTCGATCGACGACACCCGGTTGTGCACGTAGAACACCTGGCCGTCCCGCAGCAGCTCGCGGCGGATGGCCGCGGTGACCTGCTTGTCGTTGTAGCCGCCGACATAGGTGAGCACCGGGTGACGTTCCTCCGGCGGCGTGAGGATGGTCGACATCTCGCGGATACCGGCCAGGCTCATCTCCAGGGTGCGCGGAATCGGGGTTGCCGACATGGTCAGCACGTCGACGTGGGTGCGCAGCGCCTTGATGTGCTCTTTGTGCTCGACGCCGAACCGCTGCTCCTCGTCGACCACGACGAGGCCGAGATCCTTCCAGCGCACACCGGTCTGCAACAGCCGGTGCGTGCCCACCACGATGTCGACGCCGCCGTCGGCCATTCCCTCCAGCACGGCGCGCGCCTCGGCGGGATCGGTGAAGCGGGACAGGCCCTTCACGGTGATCGGGAAGCCCGCCACCCGCTCGGTGAAGGTCTGCAAATGCTGCTGCGCGAGCAGCGTGGTCGGCACCAGCACGACGACCTGCTTGCCGTCCTGCACCGCCTTGAACGCCGCGCGCACGGCGATCTCGGTCTTGCCGTAGCCCACGTCGCCGCAGACCACCCGGTCCATCGGGACCGGCTTCTCCATGTCCGCCTTCACCTCGGCGATGGCGGTCATCTGGTCGACGGTCTCGGTGAACGCGAACGCGTCCTCCATCTCCTGCTGCCACGGCGTGTCGAGCCCGAACGCGTGCCCGGGCGCGGCCTGCCGAGCGGCATACAGCTGCACCAGCTCGCCCGCGATCTCGCGAACGGCCTTGCGCGCCTTTCGTTTCGTATTGGCCCAGTCCGAGCCGCCGAGCCTGGACAGGCTCGGCATCTCACCGCCGACGTAGCGGGAGAGCTGGTCGAGGGATTCCATCGGGACGAACAGCCGGTCGCCGGGCTGGCCGCGCTTGCTCGGCGCGTACTCGATCACCAGGTACTCGCGGCGGGCGCCGCCGACCGTGCGCTCGATCATCTCCACGAACTTGCCGATGCCGTGCTGGTCGTGCACCACCATGTCGCCCGCGCTCAGTGCGAGCGGGTCGACCTGGTTGCGGCGTTTCGCGGGCATCCGCTTGGCTTCGGTGGGCGCGGTGACCCGGTTGCCGGTGAGGTCGGACTCGGCGACGACCACCAACCCGGCGTTCTCGAACACCAGGCCGTCGTGCAGCGAACCGCACAGCACGCCGACCACGCCTTCGTTCGGCTCGGCGCCGGTCTCCAGCGCGGCGGCGGGGACATCGGCGTCGGCCAGCCGTTCCAGAATGCGCTGCGCCGTACCGTGACCTGCAACGACCACGACCGCCTTGCCGCCGGTGGACACGTGTGCGCGCATCGAGGCGAAGAGGGTGGCCACCAGCTCGTCGGACCCGCGCGCGGCCGGGCCGGGCAGCACCGGCAGCACCACCTCGGACGAGTCGCCGGACGCGAGCGGGCTCAGCGTCCACCAGGGCAGGCCCTCCCGGTCGGCGCTGGCATGGATCTCGGACAACGGGCGGTAGGCCGAGGCGGCCAGGTCGAGACCGTGCCCGCCGAGCGGGGCGGCGCCGCCGAAGGAGGCCGCCGTCCAGGATGCCTCCAGGAATTCCTCGCCGGTGCGCACCAGGTCGGCCGCGCGGGTGCGGATCTTCTCCGGATCGCACAGCAGCACGTGCGTGCCCTCGGGCAGCACTTCAGTGAGCAGGCGCAGGTCGCCGGGTTGCAACACCGGCAACAGCGCCTCCATGCCGTCCACCGGCACGCCGCCCGCCAGTTTCTCCAGCATCTCCACCAGCGCCGCGTCGGCCGCGTTGGCGACGGCCACTTCGGCGGCGCGCTGGCGCACGGCGTCGGTGAGCAGCAGTTCGCGGCAGGGCGGCGCGACGACCACGTCCACCGCGACGTCCGGCAGCGAGCGCTGGTCGGCGACGGCGAACGGCCGCAGCTCGGTGATCTCGTCGCCCCAGAACTCGACGCGCACCGGATGGTCCGCGGTGGGCGGGAAGACGTCCAGGATGCCGCCGCGCACCGCGAACTCCCCGCGCTTGCCCACCATGTCGACCCGCGTGTAGGCGAATTCCACCAGCCGCGTGAGCAATTCGTCGAAGTCCAGCTCGATGCCGACGCGCAGCACGATCGGCTCGATATCGCCGAGCCCGCCCGCCATCGGCTGCATCAGCGACCGCACGGTGGTCACCACCACCCGCAGCGGCGCGGGGGAATGCGGATCGTCCGGGTGCGCGATCCGGCGCAACACCTCCAGCCTGCGCCCCACGGTGTCCGCGCCGGGCGAGAGCCGCTCGTGCGGCAGCGTCTCCCAGGACGGGAACTGCGCGACCGCCGGACCGAGCATCTCCTCCAGCTCGACGGTCAGATCGTCGGCCTCGCGTCCCGTCGCGGTGACCACAACAAGCGGTTTGCTCGACGCGATGGTGGCGGCGACGAACGGCCGTACCGCCGAGGGCGCCACCAACTCGACCGACGAGGTGCCGATCAGCTCCGCGACGGTCCGTAGCGAGGTATCGGCACCGGCCGCGGCGGCCAGTCCCGCCAACGGCGGGCGGTGGGTGGACATCGACGACTCCTGAGCGCAGACGGGCGGTTCGAGCAGCCAACCGAGTCTAGTAAGTGCTCTTGTCGCGGTAGCCGCCGCACTGTGGGTTCACGGCCGCCCGTTGACTCTCATCCAAGCGGGCGGGACGCACGCACACCTACCCGGGGACGCCGTCGGCGAAGATCATCCGCACCTCGACCCCCGACTTGCGCACCTCCCGCGCCGCCAGATACTCGGGGGAGTCGTACCACTCCCTGATCCGGTCCAGGTCCGGGAACTCCAGGACGACCGCACGCCCGGGCCAAGCGCCCTCGACCGCCTCGGGCACAGAAGCGACAAGGTAGCGCCCGCCGAACCGCCGGATCGACGGCTCCGCCAGCCGCCAGTACGCCAGACCGACTTCTTCGTCCAGCACATCGGCTTCGACAATGACATAAGCGGGCATGCGCGACTCCGTTGGGACGAGCGGGTCAGAACCCATCCGAGACTAGCGCCGCTGGCGCTGCCAAAAATTACGGCACGTAGCGCCGCAACCGTCTGGCCGCGAATTCCCTGAAGTACGAGAGCTTTTCGGGCGGCACGATGGCGGGGAGCAGGAAGTACCACGCGCGCTCCATCCGCACCGCCATCTGGTCGATCGATTCCGTGCCGACCGCGATGATGTGCACACCGGCGGCCATCTCCTGCAAGAGCAGGCCGATGACGTCGGCATCCAGATCGGGGAGCAGATCGCCCTGGGCGACCGCCCGTTCGGCGAGCAGCCGGTAGGTGTCGCCCCAGGTCTTGGCGATGTTGTCGCCCTGAGCGCCCCGGTAGTCGCCGATCTGGTGGGTCAGCTTGAGCATCGCGCCGACCATCGGATCGTTCATCGATAGATCGGCGACGACATAGGTGATCCCGATGCACGCTTCCAGCGCGGGCACCCGGGGATCGAAGAAGCCCTGACACGAGCTGACGAGTCTCTCGTTGCCCTGGTCGACCACGGCGCGGGCCAGCTCTTCCTTCGAGCCGAAGTGAAAATACAAGGCGCCCTTGGTCACATTGGACTGCGCGATGATCTCGCTCAGGCTTGCGTTCGCATACCCCAAGCGCAGAAAGACATCGGCAGCGCCCGCCAGGACGGAATCGCGGGTGATCTCCGCGCGCGCTTGCCTAGCCATCAGATCCGCCTGTCATCCCAAAACCAGCCATCCTGAAGTAGACCGACATCCCGAAGTTGACCGACTTACCGCCCGAACAGCACCCAGAGGATGGGTGAACGGTACCACCAGGAGCGCGCCCAGCAGCCAATTCGAGCATTCGGCCAGACCTACCGCGCAATTCGCTGGTTAACAATCCGGGTCACTCCCCGGCCCCCGCACGCCATTCGGAGCTCAGCTGCGGCTGGGCCTCGAGATGGCTCAGCCCGTTCCAGCACAGGTTCACCAGATGTGCCGCCACCACCTCTTTCGACGGTCTGCGCTCGTCCAGCCACCAGGTCGCGGCGGTAGCCACCTGACCGACGAGCGCCTGCGCGTACAGGGTGGACAGGCTGGCATCGAACCCGCGCCGCTCGAAATCGCCCGCCAGGATGTGCGCCACCTGATTGGTCGCCTCGTTGAGCAAACTGGAGTACCTGCCTTCGGCCGCCGCGGCGGGCTGATCGCGCACCAGAATTCGAAACCCGTCGGTCCGCTCTTCGATGTAGGTCAGCAATGCCAGCGCGACCTGTTCCAGCCGGATCCGGGATCGGTTCTGCGTGAGCGAGGACGTGATCATGTCCAGCAGCATCGACATCTCGCGATCGACGACCACCGCGTACAAGCCCTCTTTGCCGCCGAAGTGTTCGTACACCACGGGTTTGGAGACCTGGGCGCGTTGCGCGATCTCTTCGATCGACGTCGCGTCGTACCCACGTTCGGCGAACAGCGCGCGACCGATCTCGATCAACTGCTGGCGCCGCTGGGTGCCGGTCATGCGCGGCCGGGACACCCGATGCGGCTCACCCGAAGACACTGACACTGTCTCATCCGCCTCTCCGGAATCTAAGGCCGTACAAGTTGGGTGGCGCAGGATTTCCTCGTCACGTCGGGAAACCTCCGACACGCGGCAGACACACGGCACCAATGTTCGGATACAACCTTTCCAGACCGCTCGGCCACGCCCCCGATCGACCCTCGATCACCGCTCCAGACACTCATTCGCACCCCACCCTCCCGACTTGTACGGCCCGAGGACGCGGAGGGGCGGCCGAGGCAACAATTCGCGGGGAGGCGGGAGAGTATGCGAGGATTCATCCCGTGCCGTGGCACAGCGGCGGGGGTTTACCGAACCGCCGGTGTGGCAATCCGCCGTGGTGTAATGGCAGCACATCTGATTTTGGTTCAGAGAGTTCAGGTTCGAGTCCTGGCGGCGGAGCTCGAGAGCACGAACGACAATCGTTGGCCCGCACATCGCTGACCAAGCACGACGACAGCCCAGCACGAGGACAGGCAGCCGAGGGAGATCCATGCCACAGCAGACCGCCGTCGTCGTTCTCGCAGCCGGTGCCGGAACGCGAATGCGGTCGAAGACCCCCAAGGTACTGCATCCGCTGGCCGGCCGGAGCATGCTCGCGCACGCGCTGCATGCGGCGAACGAGATCGACCCCGCATACCTCATCACCGTGGTTGGCCACGACCGTGAACAAGTCGGCGGGGCGGTCACCGCGGTGGCCGACGATCTGGGCCGCGAGATCACCCCCGCCGTGCAGGAGGAGCAACTCGGCACGGGGCACGCGGTGCAGTGCGCACTGGCCGCCCTGCCGGTCGGCTTCACCGGCGACGTCCTGGTCACCTCCGCCGACGTGCCGCTGCTGGACGGGCACACACTCGCCGCGCTACTCGACGAGCACCGCAGCTATGCCGAGCGTCCCGCGGTCACGGTGCTGACCTTCGTGCCCGAGGACCCGAACGGCTACGGCCGAATCGTGCGCGACGCGGACGGTCAGCTGGCCGAGATCGTCGAGCACGCCGACGCCACCCCGGAGCAGACCGCGATCACCGAGGTCAACTCCGGCGTGTACGCGTTCGACGCCGCGGTGCTGCGCACCATGATCAGCAGGCTGTCCACCGCCAACGCCCAGCACGAGCTGTATCTGACCGACGTGCTGCGCCTGGCCCGCGAGGCCGGTCACCCGGTGCACGGCGCCCGCCTGGTCGACGCGGCCAAGGTCACCGGGGTGAACGACCGGGTGCAACTGGCCGCGGCCGCGCGCACGCTCAACCGGTACATCCTGGAGCGCCACATGCGCGCGGGTGTCACGATCATGGACCCCGCCTCCACCTGGGTGGACGCCGGCGTGCGGATCGGCAGGGACGCGGTGCTGCGCCCGGGCGTGCAGCTGCTCGGCAACACGGTCATCGGCGAGGACGCCGAGGTCGGCCCGGACAGCACGCTCACCGACGTGGTGGTCGGCGACGGGGCCAAGGTGGTCCGCACCCACGGTGACGGCGCGACCATCGGACCGAACGCGACGATCGGCCCGTTCAGCTACTTGCGCCCCGGCACGGTAGTCGGCGACACGGGCAAGCTGGGCGCCTTCGTGGAGACCAAGAACGCCTCGATCGGCGCGCACTCCAAGGTGCCGCATCTGACCTACGTCGGCGACGCCACCATCGGCGAGCACAGCAACATCGGCGCGTCGAGCGTTTTCGTCAACTACGACGGCGTGAGCAAGCACCACACGGTGGTCGGCTCGCATGTGCGTACCGGCAGCGACACGATGTTCGTCGCGCCCGTGACGGTGGGTGACGGCGCCTACACGGCGGCGGGTACTGTACTGCGCAGAAACGTTCCGCCCGGGGCTCTCGCGGTGTCCGGTGGACCGCAGAAGAACATCGAGGGCTGGGTGCAGCGGCACCGTCCAGGGACGGACGCGGCGCGCGCGGCGGCGGAAGCCATCGCGGCCAAAGAGATGTCGGGTCAGGCAATCGAGCAAAAGGATGGCAAGTAGCAGTGACCGCGTCATGGATCGACAACCAGAAGAACCTCATGCTCTTCTCGGGACGCGCCCATCCTGAGCTGGCCGAGCAGGTCGCCAAGGAACTCGACGTCCACGTCACGCCGCAGGTCGCGCGCGACTTCGCCAATGGCGAGATCTTCGTCCGCTTCGAGGAGTCGGTCCGCGGATCGGACGCCTTCGTCCTGCAGAGCTTCCCCGCGCCGCTGAACCAGTGGCTGATGGAGCAGCTCATCATGATCGATGCGCTCAAGCGCGGCTCGGCCAAGCGGATCACCGCGGTGCTGCCGTTCTACCCGTACGCGCGCCAGGACAAGAAGCACCGCGGTCGCGAGCCCATCTCGGCCCGGCTGGTCGCCGATCTGCTGAAGACCGCGGGCGCGGACCGGATCATCACCGTCGACCTGCACACCGACCAGATCCAGGGCTTCTTCGACGGCCCGGTCGACCACATGCATGCCCAGCTGCAGCTGGCGGAATACATCCGGAACAACTACAGCCTCGAGCACATCACCGTGGTCTCCCCCGACTCCGGCCGCGTGCGCGTCGCCGAGAAGTGGGCCGACTCGCTGGGCGGCTCGCCGCTGGCGTTCATCCACAAGACCCGCGACCCGCTGGTGCCCAACCAGGTGAAGTCCAACCGCGTGGTCGGCGAGGTCGAGGGCCGTACCTGCATCCTGATCGACGACATGATCGACACCGGCGGCACCATCGCAGGTGCGGTCAAGGTGCTCCAGCAGGCCGGCGCCGGTGACGTGGTGATCGCCGCGACGCACGGCGTGCTGAGCTCGCCCGCCGCCGAGCGCCTCGCCACCTGCGGCGCCAAAGAGGTCGTGGTGACGAACACGCTGCCGATCAGCGAGGAGAAGAAATTCCCGCAGCTGACCGTGCTGTCCATCGCACCGCTGCTGGCCCGCACAATCCGCGAAGTCTTCGAAAACGGCTCCGTCACAGGTCTTTTCAACGGCAACGCGTAGGAATACTGCGCAAAACGGCGGCTCGGACTCCGGTCCGGGCCGCCGTTTTCGTGCGCGAGTCCCGTTAATCGTGGCGATCGGCGGGGATACTGGGGGTATGGACCGTGACCCGTTGGAAACCGAGATGGGGGACGACGACCAGGAGTACGAGATCCGCGAGTACCAGCGCAACATCGAGGATCCGCCGGAAGACCTGACCATCCGCTACCACGAGAGCGAGGACGACGGCAGGCTCGCCATCGGTGACGAGCTCGACCAGGAGTGGACGCAGAGCAACGGCCGCGCCGAGGAGAACGAGGCCGACGACCGATCCGCCGAGGTGGCCGCGATCGAGATCGTCAGCGACGAAGACCTCTGACACGTGCTCGGCCCGGCGCGCCACACCGGTGCAATCGGGTATGACGACGAGTTCGCCGTGGTAGGCATAGGTGGTGTGACCGGGACGATACGAGGAGGGTGCCATGAGCACGCCGAAGGATCCGGAACCCACCGACGACGCCCAGCGCCCGGCGGCGTCGTCGCAGCACACCGGGGACGCGACCGGCGGCGAACCCGCGCAGCAGCCGACTGGCGATACTCCGTCGTCGGCGCCAGGCGACGAATCCGCCGGAAAAGAACCGAAGCCCGCCGAGCAGCAACCTGAAGGCGAGCCGGGGCAAGCCGCGGGCCCTGGAGAATGGTGGCATCCCACCGGCACGCCGCCCGCCGGACCGTTGGGCGGGCAGTGGGGCGCCGAACCCAGCGGTCAGCCCGCCGAGCCCCAGCCATGGGGCGCCAACGGCGAGACCGGTCAGCAATCGTGGGGTGCGGAACCCGCCTCGCCTGGCCAGCCGCCGGAAACCCCGTTGTCCGGGTCGGCGCCGCAACCCCCGGCCGACGAGCCGACGAAGCGGTTCACGCCGGATGATCGAGCGCGGTTCGGGTCGGGCGGTCAACCGCCATATCCGTCCGGCGAACAGCCGCGGTACCCGTCCGGCGAACAGCCGCAGTACCCGTCCGGCGAACGACCGCAGTACCCGCCCGGCGAACAGCCGCAGCAGCCGCTGGGCGAGCAGCCGCCGTACCCCTCGGCCGGGCAGCCGCCGTACCCTGCTCAGCAGCCATATCCGCCTGGTGGTCCATCCCAGTACCCGCCGGGCGGAGCGTACAACTATCCGCCCGGCGGACCGCAGCCGCCGCAATACGGCTATCCGTCCTACCCGCAGCAGGGATACGAACCCTATGCCACCCCGCCCCGGCAGACGGGTAGCCAGGTGTACTCGATCATCGGATTCGTCTGCGCGGTGACGGCGGTGCTGTTCTGCCCGATCCTGTTCGGCCCTGCCGGGATCGTGCTGGGCGTGATCGGGCACAACAAGGGCGAATCGCTCGGTAAATGGGCCGCGATCGCGTCGGGCGTCGGAATGGTGATCGGCTTCATCGTCGGGTTCGTCGTTTTCGGCGGAGACCTGACGACGTAGATTTCCGGTATGCGTCGATTCGGTGTGGCCCGGTGGGCAGTAGGGGCACGATCATGACCCGATTCGCGGGCTTCCCGCTGGCCGGACTGGACTTCTACGAAGATCTCGAGGCCGACAACTCCAAGGCCTTCTGGACGGCGAACAAAGAGATCTACGACCGCGCGGTGAAGCAGCCCATGACCGCGCTGGTCACCGAACTCGAACCGGCATTCGGGTCGGCCAAGATCTTCCGGCCGTATCGGGACGTGCGGTTCGCCAAGGACAAGTCACCGTACAAGACCGCCCAGGGCGCCGTGGTGCGCGCCGCGCCAGGCGTCGGCTGGTACGTCCAGATCAACGCCGGGGGCTTGTTCGTCGGCGGCGGCTTCTACCAGGGCTCTCCCGACCAGCTCGCGCAGCTGCGCGCCACCATCGATGACGACGTGCGCGGACCCGAGCTGGTGGCGATTCTCGCGAAACTGGCCGCGGCGGGCTTCACCATCGGCGGCGAGCAGCTGAAGACCAGGCCGAAGGGCTACAACGCCGACCATCCACGCATCGATCTGCTCCGGCACAAATCCCTCACCTGCGGAAAGGAATTCGGAGCGCCCACCTGGCTGGAGACGCCGCGGGCGGCGAAGGAGGTCCGCGCCGCCTGGGAGACGATGCGGCCGCTGATCGAATGGCTGGCCGCGGTGGTCGGCGGCGCACCGTCGTAGTACCGCGCGGACCGTACGACGACGGCCTGCACATATGCACGGCGATCTGAGCCGGAAGGCGGTGGCATGATCACCCGCGATTCGGCGTCGGCCACCTGGACGGGGTGGTGGGTGACTGGCGGCGGTTCCGGTCTGCGCGTGTGCCCGCTCCTGTGCCACCTGGCAGCGGGGCTCATCTTTGGGCGTGGTCGTCGAGGATCCGGGTGAGTAGGTCGACCAGCTGGCGGCGCTGGTCTGCCGAAAGGGCGGCGACCAGTTCGTCTTGGGCACGATCGAGCCTGCGGTCCAGCTCCGCGAGGTGATCGGTGCCCGGTTCCGTAATGGTGACGACATTGCGGCGGCGGTCGCCGGGGTCGGGACTGCGATCGACCAGACCACGCTCGGCCAGGTCATTGAGCGCGGCAACGATATCGCTGCGATCGATGCGGGTGCGGCGGCCGAGGTCCGCCTGACTGGCGGGACCGAACTCACGCAGGGTGACGAGCAGCGCGTAGTGATGCCGACGTAGCCCGGTGTCGGCAAGGGCACGCTCGGTGGCGCGATCAGCCAGGACAGCGACCTGGGTGACCAGCCGGGTCGGCAATCCGCGCAGCCTGCTCGCCGCGCGGTCATGCGCAATCTCCATGCGGTCAATCTACCAACACTTGTTGGTGCCACCCACAACTGATATCGTTGGTTACACCCACGTTGGAGGTACCAACAATAGTGGCGAAAGGACCGTCCGATGAACAAGCTCCGCCGCGCCCTCCCCATCCTTGCGTTGCCGTTGGCGCTGCTGGCTACCGCGTGCTCGACCGATGCCACCGCGACCGATGACTCCACCCGGCGTCAACTGCGAGAACTGCTCGACCGTCACGAGCTCCATACCCTGGTCGACCGCCTGGCAAGCGCCCTCGACGAAGGTCGATTCGACACGTTCGACACGATCTACACCGCAGACGTGAAGGCAAAGTCCCCTGGCGGCGAGGCGCAAGGACGTGACGCCGTAATCGCGCTGGCCAGCCGGACCCATTCGAACGAACGGCGAGCTCCGCACTACATCAGCAACGTGCAGATCGACTTGGCCGGTGACCGAGCGGCGGTCCGTGCTACTTCAGTCCTCGTAATCGCTCCTAGATCGACCGTCGACGGCAAGATAGCCCCGGAACCTCTGTTCACAGCGGGTGGGGCGTACCAATTCGACGCCATCCGCACCCCCGAAGGCTGGCGATTCTCACGCGTAGAAACCGCACCCGTCTGGGCCACCGGAACCCTGCCGTCCTGATCCGGTCACACCCGATTTCTCCTGCCGACGCGACTACGTCGATTCTTGCGGTCGCGGTCGTTCATGTCGGAGAACTGGGCCGGCTGCTGTAGCGGGGGCCCGCGACATCGTGCTCTGGACGTCGTGGGCGAGACGCCGCCCAGGTCACCGACACGAGCCCCTGCACAGGCAGACGATCAGCGGCGTTCCGCGAGCACCAGCGCGAACCGCTCGTCCGGGTCGGTCCATACGTCCCGCGTGGCGAAGCCCGCGGCGGCGAGCTCGGCGTCGAGGCGCTCGATGCGGAACTTCGCCGAGATCTCGGTCCGCAGCTGCTCGCCGCGGGCGAAGCGGACGGTGAGATCGAGGTCGGCGACCGTGACGGTCATGTCCTCGCTCGCCTCCAGCCGCATCTCGATCCACTCCCGCGCCGGATCCCAGACCGCGACGTGGCGGAACTTCTCCGGCGCGAAGTCGGCGCGCAGCCGAGAGTTCAGCACGTGCAACACGTTGCGGTTGAACTCGGCGGTGACGCCCGCCGCGTCGTCGTAGGCGGGCACCAGCACCGCGGGGTCGATGACCAGCCCGGCGCCGAGCAGCACATGTTCGCCGGGCTCCAGCACGTCGTGGATCCTGCCCAGGAACTCGGCGCGTTCCTCCGGGACCAGATTGCCGATGGTGCCGCCGAGGAAGGCGATCATCCGGCGGCCACCGCGCGGCAGATTCTGCAGCGTGTCGGTGAAATCGCTGACCACACCGTGCACGGCGAGCCCGGGGAACTCGGCGGCGACGTCGTCCGCCGTTGCGCGCAGCGCCGCCGAGGAAACATCCTGCGGCACATAGGTCTTCAGTGGTCCCTGTGCGCTGAGCGCGGTGAGCAGCAGCCGGGTCTTGGCCGCCGAACCCGCACCGAGCTCGACGAGCACCTCGGCCTGCGCGGCGCGGGCGATCGCATCGACCACTCGCTCCAGTAGCGCGCGCTCGGTGCGCGTCGGGTAGTACTCGGGCAGCTCGGTGATCTGCTCGAACAACTCGCTGCCCCTGGCGTCATAGAACCATTTGGGCGGCAGCCACTTGGGGTCCGCGGTCAGTCCCAACCGCGCGTCCGCGCGCAACGCCGCGGTCAGGTCGTCGTCGGTGAGATGGATGTCCAGGGTCGCTGCGGTCACGGCAGGGGCCTTTCGGTCAGAGGAGGGTGTCGACGGACAGCGCACCGGGCCTTGCGGTCACCAGGCTGCGGTCCGGGATCGAGTGCCAGCGGGGGTCGTCGTCGAACGGTTCGGAGGACAGGATCGCGAAGCTGTCGGTGACCAGCGCCGACAACGAGTGGTGGCAGGTGGTCGCCCATAGCTGCGCACCGTCGCAGAGCAGGAAATTCAGGCGTGCCTCCGGTGCTCGGTCGAGAATCGCGGAAACGAGCAGCCGCAACGCCGCCGGGGCCGCGGACCACTCGCCGTCCGGCGAGCTGGTGGCCAGCAGATCGCACAGCAGCACCCACAGCGTGGCGGTGTCGGTGGCCGACTCCGCCTCCAGCAGCCGCGCCGCGGTGAACAGTTCCTCGGCGCCGAGTTCGGCCGCGATGAGCGCGAACTCGGCGGCCACCGCGGTCAGGGTGCGGCGCCAGTCCGGAACGACGCCATTGTGGCTGAAGGCCCAGCGGTCCCGGGTGAACGGCGCGCACGCGGAGCGCTCCACCGGCATGCCGACCGTCGCCGACCGCACCGCGCCGAGCACCGCGGAGGACTCCAGGTGCGGCAGCACTTCCTCCACCGCCGGGTCGGTCCAGATCGGCGCGGCGTTGCGGTACCGGCTGACGGTGATTACGTCCTGCGCGGTGTGCCACCACGCGACGCCGAAGCCGTCGGCGTTGATGGTGCCGCCGCGGCGCATGTCCTTCGGAGCCCACGACTGGGTGCGCAAGGAGTGCGATCCGAGCGTCAGCATCTCGCCGACGCGCACCGGAGGGCCGATGTAACCCAGATGTCTACACATCGGCGCCCGCCCCTGTGTCGCTCACGACTCCGCCTCGCTGGCACTCGGCCCCGCCATGCGCG
>NZ_BDBA01000145.1 GCF_001612745.1 Nocardia amamiensis NBRC 102102
CGCTCGGCCCCGCCGTGCGCCGCCGCGCGCTGTGTCCTCGCTTCACTCGCCTTCTCCCGCTTGCAGATCGCGCGCCAAGCGGAAACCGGCGAAGATCTGGCGACGAATGGGATGGTCCCAGTTGCGGAAGGTGCCACGGCAGGCGACCGGATCGGTGCCGAAGGAACCGCCGCGCAGCACGCGGTAGTCGCCGCCGAAGAACACTTCGGAGTATTCCCGGTACGGGAAGGCGCGGAAGCCCGGGTAGGCATCGAAGCCGGACGCGGTCCACTCCCAGACGTCACCGATCAGCTGGTGTACGCCTGCGGGAGACGCGCCGGCCGGATACGCGCCGACCTCGGCGGGTTCCAGATGACGCTGTCCCAGATTCGCGGTGGTGACGTCGGGATCGGCGTCGCCCCAAGGGAAGCGGCGCGAGGCGCCGGTCGCCGGGTCGAACCTCGCCGCCTTCTCCCATTCGGCTTCGGTGGGCAGCCGCTTACCCGCCCAGTTCGCATAGGCCTCGGCCTCGAACCAGCACACGTGCGCAACGGGCTGATGCGGCCGCAGCGGCGTCATCACCCCGAACACCCGCCGCCACCAGCGCCCGGAAGGATCGCGCTCCCAGAACTGCGGCGCGACCAACCCTGCCTGGATCCGGTGCGCCCAGCCGCGCTCGGACCAGAGTTCGGGGCGCTCGTAGCCGCCGTCGTCGACGAAGGCGAGGTACTGCTCATTGGTCACCGGCGCGGCAGCGATCGCGAAGCCTTGCACCCACACCTGATGGGCCGGGCGCTCGTTGTCCAGCGCCCAAGCATCGGTCGAGGTGCCCATGGTGAACTCCCCGGCGGGGATGACGATGTCGCCGCCGACGGTCACCGAAGCCGTCGGCGCGGCGGCCGCGGAGAGCACGGCGGTTCCGGCGCGCAACTGGTGGGTGGCGAGCATGGTTTCGTCGTGCTGCTGCTCGTGCTGGGCGATCATGCCGAACGCGAATCCGCCGTCGACCAGTGGCCTGCCGCGTAAATCGCTGCGCTCCAGGACATCCCACACCTTGTCGCGCACCGTGCCGACGTAGCCGCGCGCCTGCGTTGGGTCGAGCAGCGGCAGCGCGGGCCGGTTGGCGCGGGTGTGTTTGAAGGCGTCGTAGAGCTCGTCGATATCGACGCGTACCGGCTCGCGGCCGCCGACATCGCGAACGAGCCAGAGTTCTTCCTGATTGCCGATGTGCGCGAGATCCCAGACCAGGGGGCTCATCAAGCGCGAATGCTGGGTCACCAGTTCGGCTTCGTCGACACAGTCGGTGAGAGTGAGGGTGCGCTGCCGTGCGCGCGTGAGAACGTCGGCGATCCGGTCACGCAGCTGTTCGGTGCCGGAATGGTCGGTCGGGGCTGGGTGCGAAGTAGTCACGGGAAACATCTCCGGGATTCGTGCTGATCGGCGTCGTCGCGGCCGCGAGAATCAAGGCGGCCGAGGGCGATTCGGCCCTTGCCCGACTGGTCGAGCGGTGCAGGGTCGATGATGCGCGGTAGGCGGGGCATCACGGGGCGCCTCGCGCGAGGGAAGGTACAGCCGCCGGATGTTCTGCGCCCACACCCTTCTGGGTGTCGTCCTGTGGGTGACCGCGGGCGATTCGGCCCACGCGGGACTGCTCGAGCAGTGCGCGGTCGGCCATGCGCGACGGGTGCGTTGTCACGGGGCGCCTCCCGGAGGTTGTGTGCCGGCACTGTTCTCGGCGTCGTCTTCGATCGGAGTGCGACCGCCGCGACATCGCTCGGCGGCGGACTCGATCACACGGGCCGCCTGTTCGGTCGCGGCGTGCGCGGCCGCGAGTCGCAGCAGCGCGACCGCGGCCGTCCGGATGTCCGGGTTGGCCAACCCGGAGCGGGCGGCGTCGACCCAACGATCGGCCAGCGGCGCGGCGATCGATGTCGCTTCCTCGATCACCGCCGGGCTGGACAGCAGCGCGTCGATGACGTGGACCGGGATGATCCAGTCGTCGCCGGGCTGGGCGTCGATGTAGCGGATCTCCAGATGGCCCGAGGCGCGCACCGGCGGGAACAGCGTGGTCAGGTGATAGTCCAGGTCGCCGGTATCGGGGCGGCGGCCGACTTCGTCGTCCAGCGCGCCGGACAGCCAATCGGCGAAGGTCGCGCCGGGCGGCGCGGACCAGCCGCGCTCGTGGCCGTTACCGGGCGCGGCACCGTCGTCGAGTCGGCGCACGCACAGCAGCGGTACGTCCAGCGCCCATTTCCCGTACGCGGCCACCGGGTCGGTCCAGTCCAGCACCGGTGGGCGAGTTCGGGGGTTGTCCAGGCGGAGCCAGGCCCGCATGCGCTGCGACGCCCAGGCTCCGGGCGGCGCGCCGCGCAGGACGGGCGAACAGGCGAAAGCGGCGAGCAGGGCGGGACCGATCGCGTACAGGGCGGTCCAGCGCGCAATGACCTCCGCGCGGTCGGCGCCCGCGTCGACGCTGACCTGGGTGGCGGCGGTATTGCACATCATCAGCTTGCCGAACGGTCCGATGCCGCCGAAGGATCGCTCCATCGCGCGGTAGCGCGGTAGCTGGAGCAGGCGTTTGGGGCGGCGGTCCGCGTCGGCCGCGAGCGCAACGGGCCGGATGGACCTGGATTCGAGAAGTTCCCGCAACAAGCGGGCATCCTCGCGCAGCCGGTCGCACAGCTGCGCGGCGGTGCCGTAGGGGGCACTGGAGAGTTCGATCTGACCACCGGGCTCTAGCGTGACCCGGCTGCCCCCCGGCAGAGCGAGCGCCGGTGAATCCGGGGCGATGGACCGTGGTGCGTAGGGTCCGAGAGCATCCGCCAGGGCAGTCAGCTGCGGACGCGGAGCCGCCGAAGGGCCGGACGCCGAACACTCACCCTGCACCGTGAGCCACTCCAGTTCGGCGCCGATCAGGGCGGGTGGTCCCAGCTTGAAACAGACACCGCCGATATACGCCTCCGCCGCCGCGCGGGAGGACAATTCCCCCTGCTCGGCGGCACAACTGGCCGCCTGGGGACTCTCGAGCGTGACCGCCATGCCAACCTCCATCGGGCGTCCCGGATGTAGTCCGCTGCTCTTCGTTTATCGCCGCGCGCTCGTAGTCGTGTTCCACTCCTGGCCGACTTTCGCACGCGGCGGTCCATCCAGCGTAGCCACGGCGGCCGACAAGAAACCGACAGAAAGCCGAACAATCGACCCGTTAAGGTCGGCTGCATGCTGGATGACGATTGTGTACGAGCCGACACTCCCGGATGCGCGACCGGGCCCGGACCCGGCCCTGTTTTCCTCGACAGCGCCGGGTCCTCGCTACCGCCGCGGGTCGTCACCGACACCGTCGTCGCGCATCTGCGGCGCGAAGCCGAGATCGGCGGCTACCGCGCCGCGAACGAGCGGCTCGACGACCTCGCGGGCGTCAAGACCGCGATCGGCGCGCTGATCGGCGCCGATCCGGCGAGCATCGCGCTCAGCGACAGCGCCACCCGGTCGTGGGCGGATTTCTTCTACTCGGTCCCGCTGTCCCCCGGCGATCGCATCCTGGTTTCCGAGGCCGACTACGCCAGCAACGCCATCGCCGCGCTACAGCGTGCCCGCGCCACCGGGGCAACTGTCGAGACAATCCCCAGCGACAGCAGCGGGCAGATCGATCTCGACGCGCTGGCCGCACTGGTCGACGAACGGGTAAAGCTGGTCTCGATCCTGCACGTGCCCACCAATGGCGGCTTGGTGAACCCGGCCGCCGAGGCGACCCGGATCGCGCACTCGGTCGGCGCGCTGGTGCTGCTCGACGCCTGCCAGTCCGCTGGACAGCTGCCCCTGGACGTAGCCGAGCTCGGCGTCGACGCGCTGTCGGCGACCGGTCGCAAGTGGCTGCGCGGCCCGCGCGGCACCGGATTCCTCTATGTGCGACCGGAATTGGCGCGGTCCATGGAACCAGAGCGGCTCGACCTGCACAGCGCCGAATGGACCGGCCCGAGCGACTACCGGCTCGCTCCCGACGCCAGCCGCTTCGAGTTCTGGGAGTGCGACGTCGCGGGGCGGCTCGGCCTGGGCGCCGCCGTGCGGTACCTGCTCGACCTCGGTCCGGAGGACGTCTACGCCGCGATCGCCGCCCGCGCCGAGCACCTGCGCAAAGCACTGCCCGAGATTCCCGGCGTGACGGTGCGCGACCTCGGCATCCGGCACAGCGGCATCGTGTCGTTCACCGTCGACGGCGTCGACTCCGTGCAGGTACGCGACCGGCTGCTGGCGCAGGACATCACCGTCACGGTCAGCCACGCGAGCTCCACCCTGCTCGATATGACCGGCCGCGGCCTGCCGTCGGTCGTGCGCGCCTCGCCACACTGCTTCGTCGGTTTCGACGAGCTCGACCGATTCGTCGCCGCGGTGGCGCAGATCCGGGCCTGAACCACGGCAACCTTCCAGACAGCTTCTTCGCGCCCCTGACCTGGGCCCCTGGAAATGGGGTTAACGCCGCGCCACTATGGCGTGATAGTGGGGGGAGGCCGGTTCCCGGCGACGGTTGGTGCAGAGGAGTTGGACTTTTGAGCAGGTTCACCGACGAGATGTATGCGACGGCGCGGACGTCCGAGCGGGGTCTGGTGACCGGCGAGCCGACTGCTCCGCTGCGGCGTACCTGGGCGGAAATCCATCGAATCGCCCGGCGTATGGCGGGCGGGCTGGCCGAGGCGGGCATCGGGCACGGCGACGCCGTCGGAGTGCTCGCGGGCATGCCGGTCGACATCGCCCCGGTTTGCCAGGCCATCTGGATGCGTGGCGCGTCGATCACCATGCTGCATCAACCCACCCCGCGCACCGATCTGGTGATCTGGGCCAGGGACACCGAGACCGTGCTGACCATGATCGAGGCGCGCGCGGTCGTGCTCGGCGCGCCGTTCGAGGCGGCCGAGCCGCTGCTGCGCGAACGCGGCATCACCGTGGTGCGCATCGACCAGCTGCCCGACGGCCCCGACATCGACCCGGTGCCCACCGGCGAGGACGATATCGCCTTGCAGCAGTTGACCTCCGGCTCCACCGGGTCGCCCAAGGCGGTGCAGATCACGCATGCGAACTTCTTCGTCAATGCCTATGCGATGTTCGACCGGGTGAAGTTCCAGCTCGACGGCGACGTGATGGTCAGCTGGCTACCGCTGTTCCACGACATGGGCATGGTCGGCTTCCTCAGCGTCCCGATGCAATTCGGCGCCGAAGTGGTGTGTGTGACGCCGCTGGACTTCCTGACCAGGCCACTGCTGTGGGCGGAGCTGATCAGCAAATACCGCGGAACCGTCACCGCGGCACCCAATTTCGCGTACTCGCTGCTGGCCCGCAGGCTGCGGCAGGCCGACGACGGCGCGTTCGACCTCAGCAGCGTGCGCTACATGTGGAACGGCGCGGAACCGGTGGACCCGGACACCATGGACGCCTTGGCCGCGGCCGGAAAACGCTTCGGGCTCAACCCGATGGCGCTCACCCCGGTCTACGGCATGGCCGAGACCACCCTCGCCGTCTCGGTCCCGGACGCCGGCCACGGCCAGGTGCTCGACGTGATCGACGCCGACCTGCTCGAGGCGCTGGGCAAGGCGGTGCCGGTGCCGGAAGAGCACGGGCATCCGGCCAACATCCGCAGGCTGCCGACGCTGGGCTACCTGGTCGACAACTTGGAGGGCCGGGTCGTCGACAGCGAACGCCAGCCGCTGCCGCCCCGGTCGGTGGGTGTGATCGAATTGCGTGGCCCCGCAGTCACTTCGGGCTACGTGACGATGGACGGATTCCGCCCCGCCCAAGACGCCGACGGCTGGCTGGACACCGGCGATATCGGCTACTTCACCGATGAGGGCCTGATCGTGGTGTGCGGCCGAATGAAGGACGTGATCATCATGGGCGGCCGCAACATCTATCCCACCGACATCGAGCGCGCGGCGACCAGCGTGCCCGGCGTCCGGGCCGGCAACGCGGTCGCGGTGCGCCTGGACGCGGGCCACACCCGCGAGACCTTCGCCGTGGTGGTGGAGAGCAACAGCCACCAGAATCCCGAGGAAGTCAAGCGCATCCAGCACGAGATCGTGCACGCGGTGTTCACGGAGGTGGGCGTGCGACCACGCACCGTCGCGGTGCTCGGCCCCGGCGCGCTGCCGAAAACCTCCTCCGGCAAGCTGCGCAGGTCCGCCAGCGCGATACATCTGCCGCGCGGGTGAATCACCGCTGAAGTCCGGTCGTGCGTGAGCCGCCCATACGAAGCTGGTTCCGGCCACGGGCAATCGGTCCCGGACGAACCGGAACCGGCATGGCAACAGAAGAGCTTGCGGCTCAGTGCACTTGGTTCTGGGCGGTTTCCAGCCCGACGCGCAGCAGCAGTTCCACCGCGTCGGCGGCCTGCTCGACGATCACGGGCACTTCTTTGCGCTCCGGCGCCGAGAACGGCTTCAGCACGTAGTCGGCCGGGTCCTGCCTGCCCGGCGGGCGGCCGATGCCGATCCGGGTGCGCAGGTAGTCCTTGGTGGTCAGGGCGCTGGAGACGGAGCGAAGCCCGTTGTGCCCGCCCTCACCGCCGCCACGCTTGAGGCGGACCGCGCCGAAGGGCAGGTCGAGTTCGTCGTGCACGACGATCACCTCCGCAGGCGGCACGGAGAAGAACTTGGCCAGCGCGGCCACCGGCCGCCCGGACAGGTTCATGAACGCTCGCGGCTTGGCGATCAGCACCTGACGGCCGTCCAGCCGCGCTTGCAGCAGATCGGCACCGGATTTCTTGTGCACGCTGAAACGACCGCCGACGCGCTGCGCGAGCACGTCGGCGACGAGGAAACCGACATTGTGCCTGGTGCGCTCGTACTCCGGACCGGGATTACCCAGTCCGACCACGAGCGCGGCCCCGGCGGACGAATCGGTGTTGTTCAGCGCTCTGGCTTCCGGTTATTCGGCGGTCTCGCCCTCGGCCTCGCCCTCACCCGGGGCGGGCTCGCCGGACGGGGCGGCCAGGACGTTGACGATCAGGGTTTCCGGATCGGCGGCCAGGGTGACACCGGCGGGCAGCGGCACCGCGCCCGCGGTGATCTGGGTGCCCGGCTCGGCGCCCTCGACGGAGACCTCGATGGCCTCGGGGAGGTTCAGCGCCTCGGCCTCGATGGAGATGGTGGTGGCCTCCTGGGTGACCAGGGTGCCCGCGGCGGCGTCGCCGACGACCGTGACGGACACGTCGGCGGTGACCTTCTCGCCACGCTTGACGATGAGCAGGTCGGCGTGCTCGATGTAGCGGCGGATCGGGTGCACCACAACGGACTTGGTCAGCGCGAGCTGCTTCTTGCCGTCGATGACGAGGTTCAGTACCGCGTTGGTGCCGTGCTCGCGCAGAATGGCGGCGAAGGCCTGGGCGTTGACCGACAGGTGCTGCGGGTCGGTCTGGTGGCCGTACAGCACGGCCGGAACGTTGCCGGCCCGGCGGGTGCGGCGGGCGGCGCCCTTGCCGAACTCGGTGCGTACGGAGGCTTCGAGAAGGTTGACGTCGGACATGACTGGATCTACTCCTACGGCTCTTCCATGGCGGTCAGCGTTTACCCGTCAGGGGTTGCTCACGCCTGACCGGGGTGGTCTACTCGTCGGGGCGAAGACCGAACGAGGACGGCCGGAAGCCGCGCCGCGTCGATCACGGTGTCGCAAATCTGGTCTGCGGTCACCCTCGCCGAGACAACCCGAACACCATACCCCAGCTCGGGAACGCTCTTTGAATCGGGTGGTCAGCGCCGCGTCGACTCCGGTTCGCGCCGGTCGCGTACGCTGGCGTGGTTGCCGATCGGTCGTCTGCGAAAGGTTGTTTTGCGTTGAGCGCCTCCCCTGAGGGTGTCGTCGCGCCCGCGCCGCGCGGGTTGTCCGCCGAGGTCGCCCGGCGGCGCACGTTCGCGGTGATCTCCCATCCCGACGCGGGCAAGTCCACGCTCACCGAGGCGCTCGCCCTGCACGCCAGGATGATCTCCGAGGCCGGCGCGATCCACGGCAAAGCCGGGCGCAAGTCCACCGTCTCGGACTGGATGGAGATGGAGAAGGCGCGCGGCATCTCGGTCAGCTCGACCGCGCTGCAGTTCAACTACCGCGCCGAGGGCTCCGATGTCGACAGCGTCATCAATCTGGTCGACACGCCAGGTCACTCCGATTTCTCGGAGGACACCTACCGGGTGCTCACCGCCGTGGACGCCGCGGTGATGCTGATCGATGCGGCCAAGGGCTTGGAGCCGCAGACGTTGAAGCTGTTCCAGGTGTGCCGCCACCGCGGCATCCCGGTGATCACGGTGATCAACAAGTGGGATCGGCCGGGCCGGGCGCCGCTGGAACTGCTCGACGAGATCAATGATCGGATCGGCCTCACCCCCACTCCGCTGTTCCTCCCGGTCGGCATAGCGGGCGATTTCCGCGGCCTGCTGCGCCGCGGGCCGGACGGCGCCCCGCTGGAATACATCCACTTCACCCGCACCGCGGGCGGCGCGACCATCGCGCCGGAGGAGTCGATCACCCCGGAGTCCGCCGAGGCGCGCGAAGGCGAACCGTGGAACACCGCCGCCGAGGAGAGCGAACTGCTCTCGGCCACCGGCCAGGACCACGACCAGGAACTGTTCCTCGCCGGGCAGACCTCACCGGTGATCTATGCCTCCGCGATGCTGAACTTCGGTGTGCGGCAGCTGCTGGAGACGCTGGTCGCGCTCGCGCCGGCTCCCGCAGCACGCCCGGACGCCGACGGCAGACCGCGCGAGACCGGCGAGCCGTTCAGCGCGGTGGTGTTCAAGGTGCAGGCGGGCATGGACGCCGCGCACCGCGACCGCCTCGCGTTCATGCGGATCGTGTCCGGCGAGTTCGAGCGCGGCATGGTGGTCACCCACGCGCAGACCGGACGACCGTTCGCCACCAAGTACGCGCTGACCGTGTTCGGTCGCGAGCGCGCCACCGTCGACACCGCCTACCCGGGCGACGTGGTCGGCCTGGTCAACGCGACCGCGCTGGCCCCGGGCCACACGCTGTACGTGGACAAGAAGGTGGAGTTCCCGCCGATCCCGTCGTTCGCGCCGGAGCATTTCGCGGTGCTGCGCGCGCAGAGCGCGGGCAAGTACAAGCAGTTCCGCAAGGCCATCGACCAGCTCGACTCCGAGGGCGTCGTGCAGGTGCTGCGCAACGACCTGCGCGGCGACGCCTCCCCCGTGCTGGCCGCCGTCGGCCCGATGCAGTTCGAGGTGGTCACCGCGCGCATGCTCACCGAGTTCAACGTGGAGACCACGATGGACCATCTCGGCTACACGCTGGCCCGGCGTACCGACGCAGCCTCCGCGGAGGAACTCGGGCGGCAGCGCGGGGTGGAGGTCTTCACCCGCTCAGACGGTGCGCTGCTCGCGCTGTTCAGTGACAAGTGGCGGCTGCAATACATCGAGAAGGAACACCCGGCGCTCACGTTGGAGCCCCTGGTGGCCACAGCCGACTGAGTCAGCCGGCCTCGGGCTCGGTCCGCAGCGTCGGGCCGGTGGGTTCGCGCTCGACCGACGCGATGCCCTCCTCCTGGGCGATCAGGCCCCAGCGGCTCGAGGTCAGTCGCAGGCTCGGCAGATCGCTGAGCGAGAGCACCACCTCGTAGGTCCGCTCGTAGCCGGTGTGCGAGATCCGCCAGTGTCCGTCGTCGCAGCGGACATAGCGGTCGTTGTAGAAGGCCGCGCCGCGCAGCAGCATGTTGTGGCCCGGAATGAGGACCGTGTCCGCGAGGTACCAGGTGCCGCTGGCGTTGTCGCCGTCGACATCGATCTCCGGATGGTCGCATCGGTGCTCGGTGATCACGTGCGGACCGAGCGTGTTCCGCATGAACGCGATGAATGCCTCACGCGATTCGAACTGGAGATATTCGCTGTAGGTCGCGGTCGCCTCGGGGATCATGGTGTCGGCGAACTCGTCCCACGATTTGGTGTCGAGCGTGCGAAGGTACCGATACTTCAGCCGGCTGATCGCCGCTACGTCGTCCACTTCCCGCTCGCCTTCGCGGCGTCGCGTCGATCTCGGATCGCCACGCACCTGCCCGAAGTCGATCGGCCCCGCGTCGAAGCGCAACCGCCCGCCCGCGCGCCGCTCGCCGCGAGTCTCCTCTTCGGTGCTGGTCCCACGGCCGCCGCGGTCGGATCTGCCTTGGTCGAGGTCCTCAGCGGCCCGCTCCGGTCTACCGGGATCGATTCCCACGCTGCCGCGCTGTTGCCGGCCCGGGTGGAATCCCGGGTCGTCGCGCCCCTGCCCACCGGAGCCCGCGCCCCGGCCAGTACGCACTTGCGCAGCGACACCCACAACCGGGTCGCCGCGCCCCTGCCCGCCGGTTCCCTGATCCATACCCTCCACAATCCCACCCTGAGTCGGGAATTGGGAGGGTTGTATCAGATTGCTATCACCGTTAGGGCAACATTCTGGCGAATATCGACGGACGCGGGTCAGCTTCCGATCGTGAAGCAGGTGCGGCAGAAATCCTCGCCGAACTCGGTGAGCCGAAGACTCTTGCGGACGATCTTCGGCGCCCGGCCCGCCTTCTTCAGCGCCGCCTCCACCACGGGCTGGACCTCGAGCACCATGTACCGGCTCAGCACCACCGGATCCTCCGAGGTCAGCGTCAGTCCGAGACGGTTGAGGTTGATCAGGTACATCCGCGCGCGGTCCGGGTAGCGCACACCCGCCTGCTCGGGCACCGAGGTGAGATCGCCCTGCACGAGTTCCGAGCCGATCCCCAGTGGACGGTTGGTGCGCACGTCCACCGACGGCTGCGGGCCGTTGAGCGCCATGAAGCGCAGAATGCGCGCCTCGTCGGGCGCGAGCTCGTCGAGGATGCGGTCGTAGGCCGGGTGCACGTCCTCGGTGAAGTAGACATCCGCGGACCTGGCCAGCAGCGCGTCACCGCGACGGCGCAGTTCCTCGGTGGTAGCCGAATGGAGGTGCGAGCCGACCGCGAGCGCCTGCTGCGTGCCGTTGGACGTCGGGACGTAGCTGACGATCTCCCGCACCGAGCCCTCGGTGACGCCGAGGGCGCTGCGGGCGATGGAACGCAACGCGTTTCCGGTCCGCTCGGCGATCTCGGCCGAGGACTCGCCGTCCAGCGCCGCCTGGGCGATCTCCTTGGTGACCTCGAAGGTGGTGCCCGCGGCCCACTGGCTGCCGCGCACGACGGTACCCGCGGCCAGCCCTGCCGCGCGGAACACGCCGCGGATCAGCCGCGCTTCGTTGCTGATCTGCCGCTGTTCGACATCCGAACTGCGCTCGACGGCGCGGTAACCGGGCCGGGCCACGTCCCGTCCGGTCCTGTCGTCTGTCACGTTTTCTCCGATATCGCCGGGTGAACGAATCCGCCCCACAGCGTACTTCCCGTTGTGTCGCGGGTCATTCGCAACGCCCTGACTCGGACAGTGCGACCGGCGCGCGGCGCACAATAGGGTTTCTTTGCCGAGCGGGTGCTAGTTTTGGGTGCCGGTGAGGCGGCGGTCACCGGTGTATCGGCAGGAGGGTGTCGTGTTAGAGAGCGTATTCGGAATCCACCCGACGATCCTGCTCGAGCTCGTCACCATACCTCTGTTCACCGGTGTTATCGGGTACATCACCAACTGGACCGGCGTGTTGATGCTGTTCAAGCCGGTCGCCTTCCACGGCTTCGGAGTTCCCGGTCTGCGCGCGCTGTATCCATTCCTGCCCAAGCGAATTCAAGTTCTCCCGCTGCTCAGCTATGACGGCCGATTCGGCTGGCAGGGCATCGTCCCCTCGCGCGCGGACAAGATGGCCAGTATCGCGGTCGACAAGGGCCTGGCCAAACTCGGCAGCGTCGCCGACTTCTACCGCGAGCTCGAGCCGGACAAGCTGGCCGAGCATCTCGCGAGCATCGCCGACACGCAGATCAAGGACATCGTCGAGGAG
This sequence comes from Nocardia amamiensis NBRC 102102, assembly GCF_001612745.1. Taxonomy (GTDB): domain Bacteria; phylum Actinomycetota; class Actinomycetes; order Mycobacteriales; family Mycobacteriaceae; genus Nocardia; species Nocardia amamiensis. The sequence continues at coordinate 11,887 of NZ_BDBA01000145.1, forward strand.
ATCCTGCGGCGCGAGCATCCGCAGCTCTGGTACAACTTGCCCGCGCAGGTGCGCGACGTGGTGCACGAGCGGGTGCGCCAGCAGTTGCCGGAGATCCTGCGCGAGCTCACCGAGGAATTGGGCGCGAATATCGATCAGCTGCTCGACGTGAAGCAGATGGTGATCCGCTATTTCCAGGCCCGTCCGCATCTGCTCAACACGCTGTTCCAGGTGCTCGGCGCCAAGGAACTGCGTTTCATGCAGAACTTCGGTTTCTACTTCGGCGCTCCGATGGGAGCGGTGCTGGTCGCCGTCCTGCATCTGACCGGATGGTCGAGCCTGGTCGTGCTCCCGGTCGGCGGCGTGATCATCGGCTGGGTGGTCAACTGGATCGGCATCAATATGATCTTCGCGCCTGCCTATCCGAAGTGGTGGTGCCCGTGGCGGCAGGGCCTGCTGATCAAACGCAAGTCCGAAATCACCGACGGTTACGCGGAATTGGTTTCCAGCCAGGTGATCACGGTGGCGAATATCGGCGACGAGTTGCTCAACGGTCCGCGTTCGGATCGCACCATGCAGATGCTGGAGGACACGCTGCGTCCGGCCGCCGACCGCGCGCTCGGACCCGCGCGGCCCGCGGTCAAGTTCATGCTCGGCAGTCGCGAATACGACACGCTGCAGGCGACGTTGACCACCGAGGCCATGGCCATCGCGCCGATCGCGTTCGCCGACCCGGAGTTCAATATCCGCCAGGGCCGCCAGATCAACGAGTACATCGCCAGGCAGATGTCGGCGTTGTCGCCACCGGACTTCGTCGACATGCTGCGCGCCGCGATCAAGCAGGATGAATGGCTGCTTTTCGTCCATGGCGGTGTGCTGGGGCTGTTCGCCGGATACGCTCATATTCTGATCTTCGGAACGGGAGTGGCGACATCATGGCTGTAGCGGGTCCGGACGACGGCGATCTCGAGGCCGTCGAGCACCGCGACGCGACGGAGGCGAATGCCGAGCCGTCGCAGGAAATCGCCCGGCGGCCTAGTTCCGACATCACTCGCACCGACGAATCAGCCCGGCTGGTACCGGTTCCCGTGGCCACCGTGCGGGCCGCGACCGGCGTCGCGCGGGTCGCGTGGAGCGCCGTCACGGGCGTGACCGCCTGGGGAGTCGGCACCGCGGTCGGTGTCACCTCGACTGTCGTGCGACGCAGTATCGAGGGCGCACCGCCCCGAGAAGTACTCGCCGAGGCCGAGGCCGAGATCCGTGCCGCGATGCGCAGGGCGCTCGGCATCCCGGCAGCCGCGCAACCGCCCGCCGGGGAGAGCGTGCCGACGCTGCGTGAGCAGGGTGCCGCACTGCTGCGGTTGTCGGCCAGCCCGCACGGCGAGGACGACAACCACCCGGCCTTCGCGGGCATGCTGGCCGAGCTGACCCCGGACGAGGCGCGCATCCTGCGCTTCCTGCACTTGGACGGACCACAGCCCTCGATCGACATCCGCGCCGGACGCCCGCGCGCGCTCGGCGGGGAACGCGTCGGTTCGATGCTCACGCTGATCGGCGAGCACGCCGGCCTGCGTTTCCCGAACCGGATTCAGCAGTACCTCACCAACCTGCGCAGGCTCGGATTGGTCGAGCACGCGCGAGAGCAGGTCGGCAACCCGAACCGCTACCAGCTGCTGGAGGCGCAGTCGGCGGTGCGCGAGCTGCTGAAGCGTTCCGGATTCGGCACCAAGGTGATCTACCGCAGCGTGCTACTCACCGACTTCGGCGCCGACTTCGTGCGCAGCTGCCTGCCCGTGGTCGTGCAGGACGGACGCGCCTCCGGGCACTAGGTCCGCCCACACCCGCATCGCCAGCGCGGCCACCCGCTCGAGTTCCGCCTGGCTCGCGCCGTCCCTGGCTGACTGGGACATGCCCTGCATGACCGTGGCGACGTAGCGAGCCAGCGTGCGCGCGTCCGGATGGGCCGGTAGCAGGCCCGCGTCGATATCGACCTGAATGCGAGCGGCGAACCTGTCGACGTTCCAGTTGCGCATATCGCGAAGCAGGTCGGCTATCTCGGTGTTGGTGGTGTTGACGCCCGCGCTGATCACCAGGCAACCGTGCGGGCAATCCGGCCGGGTGTACTCCACCGCCGCCTCGTGCAAGATCCGCCGAACCGCCGCCTCCGCGGTCGCCTCCTCGGCCAGCGCCCGTGTGACGAATCCGCCGTAGCGTGCGCCGAAACTGGCTACCGCCTCGGCGAACAACGTCTTCTTGTCACCGAACGCCGCATACAGACTCGGCGCCCCGATGCCCATGGCCGCGGTCAGGTCGCCGATCGAGGTGGCTTCGTACCCGCGCTCCCAGAACAGCCGCATGGCCTGATCCAGCGCCGCGTCCCGATCGAAGGATCGGGGTCGTCCCCGGGTCGTGGTACCCATGCCGAGAATTTTATAGCGCTCGCTAGACAATGTGCTAACTTTGCTTTCTGTAGCGACCGCTAGAGAAAGGGGCCCGCCATGGGCACGCTGACGGGTAAGACGGCATTGGTGACCGGAGCCAGCCGGGGAATCGGACGGGCCATAGCCGAACGACTCGGGCGCGAGGGCGCACGGGTCGCGGTCCACTACAACGGCAACGAGCAGGCGGCCAAGGCGACTGTCGCCGCGATCGAAGCCGCGGGCGGCGAAGCGTTCGCGATCCGCGCCGAACTGGGTGTGCCGGGCGACGCCGCAACCCTGTGGGCAGCTTTCGACGCACATGCCGACGGGCTGGACATCCTGGTGAACAACGCGGGCACCGATGGCATCCGCGAGCCGATCGCGGGGACCGACGAGGCGGCGTTCGACCGGGTCTTCGCGATCAACGCCAAGGCGCCGTTCTTCATCACCCGCCTCGGCCTGGACCGGTTGCGGGCGGGCGGCCGGATCGTCAACATCTCCACCGGCCTCACCCACGGTGCGCGCATGCCGCAACTGGTCGCCTACACCATGACCAAAGCCGCGATCGACAGCTTCACCAGCGTGCTGGCCAAGGAAGTCGGCGCGCGCGGCATCACGGTGAACGCGGTGGGGCCAGGAGTGATCGACACCGACATGAACGCGAGCTGGCTGCGCGATCCCGAAGTCGCGGCGATGGTGACGGCGATGTCCCCGTTCCATCGGGTGGGGCACTCCGCCGACGTGGCCGACGTCGTCGGTTTCCTGGTCTCTGACGACGCACGGTGGGTCACCGGACAGTGGATCGACGCCACCGGCGGCGCGCTGCTTTAGGTAGCCGAAGCGGCTGCCTCGCCTTCGCTCGGCCCAGTGCTGCGCCGAGCGGCTGCGCCTGCCATGCGGCTGCCTCCGTATTCGCTCGGCCGGGGCTGGGAACGGACTTCGTCCGGCTGCGCCCGTTACGCGGCTGACTCGAGTCTGCACTCGGCCCAGCGCGGGCTACGGACAGGCTTCGTCCGCCTGCGCCCATTAGGCTTGAGCACCGTGCTGTCCGTAGTGCCGAGTCCCGTCACCGTGCGCGCGCCGTCGAAGGTGAACCTCCATCTCGGCGTCGGCGACCTGCGCGCCGATGGCTATCACGACCTGACCACGGTATTCCAGGCGCTGTCGCTGAGCGACGATCTGCAGATCGCGCCCGCGGCGACGCTCGCGGTCCGAGTCACCGGCGAGGGCGCCGCCGAGGTGCCGACCGACCGGACGAACCTGGTGTGGAAGGCGGCCGTCCGGCTCGCGCACCTCGGCGGCCGCGCGCCGCTGGTGGAAATCGCGATCAGCAAAGGCATTCCGGTGGCGGGCGGCATGGCGGGCGGCAGCGCGGACGCCGCCGCGGCACTGGTCGGCCTGAACGAGTTGTGGGATCTGGGCCTGTCCCGGGACGAACTCGCCGCGGTGGCCGCCGAACTCGGCAGCGACGTCCCGTTCGCGCTGCACGGCGGCACCGCGCTGGGCACCGGCCGCGGGGAACGCCTGCTGCCGGTGCTGTCCCGCAACACGTTTCACTGGGTGCTCGCCTTCGCGAAGGGCGGCCTGGCCACTCCGGCCGTTTTCGCCGAACTCGATCGGCTCCGCGAACACGGCGAGCCCCCTCGACTCGGCGAGCCGCAACTGCTCATGCAGGCACTGGCCTCCGGTGACCCACACCAGCTCGCCCCCCTGCTCGGCAATGATTTGCAGGCTGCGGCGCTGTCGCTGAAGCCGGAGCTGCGCCGCACCCTGCGCGCGGGCGTGACCGCGGGCGCGCTGGCCGGGCTGGTGTCCGGCTCCGGGCCCACCTGCGCGTTCTTGTGCGAGAGCGAGGAATCCGCGATATCGGTGGCGGCCGAACTCGCGGGCG
>NZ_BDBA01000146.1 GCF_001612745.1 Nocardia amamiensis NBRC 102102
CCGGCCGCCACCGCCGCCGCGGACCCGCCGCTCGACCCGCCGGTGGAGCGGCTGGGATCCCATGGATTGTGCGTCATGCCGAAGGTGCTGGACTCGGTGAACGGCCACTGCCCGAATTCCGGCATCGCGGTCTTGCCGACGATGACCGCCCCTGCCGCGCGCAACCTGCGCACCACCTCGGCGTCGGCCACGGCAGGCGTCGCATTCGCCCGGGTGCCGAACGTGGTGGCCACACCGGCGACGTGGAACTCGTCCTTCACCGCGATCGGGACGCCGTGCAGGGGTCCGAGCGCCTCGCCCGCGGCGCGCTCGCGATCCCGCTCGGCGGCCTCGGCCCTGGCTTCGGCGTGCAGCACGTGGCTGAAGGCGCCGAGATCCGCGGCCGCATCGATGCCGTCGAGGGTCGCCTCGACGAGTTGTCGCGCCGAAACGAGCCCCTGCGCCAGCAGTTCGCGCTGTTCGAGCACGCCTGACTCGACGACGTCCTGGAGTTCCATCCGCTACCGCTCCTCTCGGCCCCTGCGAGCCGCCACGTATGGCCCCGGCATCGATGCCCGACACCTCGACCGTATGGAGTCGAGCGACCATTCCGCAAGGAACACTCTCGGCGAGCCGGATCGGTTCACCGGCGGCATCCGCCGAGGCCGGGTGGGTGGACGGTCCACCCACCCGGCCTGTTTCCGAGCGGCTGGCGTCAGTGCCCCTCGGAGGTTTGCGGGCCCGCCGGCGCGGCGGAACCGGTGCGCTCGAGCTTGGAGTGCGTGCGCGAGTAGCCGAAGTAGACGATCAGGCCGACGACGAGCCAGGCCGCGAACCTGGCCCAGGTCTCCCAGGGCAGCGACCAGATCAGGTACAGCGAGAACCCGATGCCGATCAGCGGGACCACCGGCATGAACGGCAGCCGGAACTCGCGCGGCTCGTCGGGCCGGGTGCGCCGCAGCACGATCACCGCGACCGACACCACGATGAACGCCATCAGGATGCCGATATTGGTCAGCTCGGCCACCACCGTGATGTCCAGCAAGCCGGCCATCAGCGCCGATCCGATGCCGACGATCCAGGTCACCCTCGTGGGCACCTTCCGGACCGGATGGGTCTTGGCGAACCATTCCGGCAGCAGGCCGTCGCGGCTCATGGCGAACCACACACGGGTCACGCCGAGCATGAAGGTGAGCACCACGGTGACGATGCCGACGATGGCGCCGACCGCGATGATGTTCGCGACGCCGGGCTGCCCGACCGACTCGAAGGCGGTGGAGAATCCGCTGGTGGGGCTGATCTCGGTGTACTTCTGCATGCCGGTCAGTACCAAGGTGGCCAGCACGTAGAGCACCATGGCGATGGCCAGCGAATAGATGATCGCCTTCGGCAGGTGCTTCTTTCCGTCGGTGGATTCCTCGGCGGCGGTGCTCATCGCGTCGTAGCCGAACACGGCGAAGAAGACGGTGGCCGCGCCGGTCCACACCGCACCGGCGCCGAACGGGAAGTACGGGGTGTAATTGGAGCTGTCGATGTGGAACACGCCGAGCACGATGATGAGCACGACCAAGGCGACTTTGATGCCGACCGCGACCGTCTCGAACCGCCCGACGCTGCGGATGCCGCGGGAGAGCAGCCAGGCCGTGCCGAGGCAGAACAGCACCGCGAACACGTCGATCACGTGTCCCTCGCCGGTGCCGGAAGCGCCCATCATCCAGTCCGGCAGCGTGATGTCGACTTCCTCGAGCAAGAACTTGAAGTACCCGGATACGCCGATGGCGACCACCGCGGCGACCGCGATGTACTCCAGCAGCAGATCCCAGCCGATGAACCAGCCCGCGATCTCGCCGAGCGACACGTACCCGTAGGTGTAGGCGGACCCGGCTTTGGGCACCATCCCGGCGAACTCCGCATAACACAGGGCGGCGGCGCCGCTGGCCACGCCCGCGATGAGGAACGAGATGAGCACCGAAGGCCCGGTGACGGAGTGCGCCACCGCACCGGCCAGGGTGAAGATGCCCGCGCCGATGATGCCGCCGACGCCGATCGCCGTGAGCTGCCACAAACCGAGCGACCGCGCCAGCCGCTCGTCGGCGGGAGCGGACTCCTCCTCGATCTCGCCGAGCGGTTTGCGGCGCGTCATCTGGCTGCGTAGCTGCGCGAGGGACATGTACATCCTTTCGTCCACGGCGGTACGCGAAGAGGCAGTAACGCAGATCACATTTCCAGCTGCCTACTCAATACGACCACAGCAGCGCTGTGATCGTTCAGTTGGACAAATAAAGTTCAGGCCGTTTGTGCAGCGCTGCGAACGGCCGCTGCGCCTGATATGCACGCGTCCGTGCAATGGGCGACCACATCGGCCAGCCGCTGCGTTCGAGTGAAGTGAGACCGAGCATTGCCCGTTCGCGGCCCGGCTCTCGTCCGAGTGGCCGCCATGTCCGCGACGAAGTCACCAGCGGCCGTCGCTCGGACGCGAGCCACAAGCGGGGCGCGATCTGTGTCAGGACTCGAAGCCCAAGGGGGCAACAGTGCTCACCCGCCAGCCGCTACCGGAAGCAAGCCTGCCCGACGGACGACCCGCTAACACCCATCAGGGGACGGGAACACGCGCCGCTGCAGATCAGGCACAGATCAGCGGTCCCGGCCGAATGAGCGCAGGAAGAAGGCGATGTTGGCCGGGCGCTCGGCCAAGCGGCGCATGAAGTAGCCGTACCACTGGTCGCCGTAGGGCACGTAGACGCGCAGCTCGTGGCCCGCCGCGACCAGCCGCCGCTGTTCGGCGTCGCGAATGCCGTGCAGCATCTGGAATTCGAAGTCGCCCGAAGCGCGGCCGGTTTCGTGCACATACCGCAAGGCCTCGTCGATGAGCGCGGGATCGTGTGTGGCGACCATGGGATAGCCCTTGCCCTCCATCAGGACCCGCAAGCAGCGCGCGTAGGACTCGTCGACCGCAGCTCGGCTCTGATACGCCACCTTCGCGGGTTCACGGTAGGCGCCTTTGCACAACCGGATCCTCGATCCGGTACCGGCGAACATCCGGCAGTCTTGCTCGGTGCGTTTGAGATAGGCCTGCAAAACCGTGCCCAGCCAGGGGAAATCCAGGCGCAGCTCGCGCACGATCGCCAGGGTCGAGTCGGTGGTGGTGTGGTCTTCCGCGTCGATGGTCACCCAGATGCCCGCGTCCCTCGCGGCGGTGCAGATCTGATGCGCGTGCTCGCGGGCGATGGCATACCCGTTCTGGGGAAGCGATTGGCCCAGCGCGGACAGTTTGAGCGACACCTCCAGCGGTCGCACGGATTGCTCGTCCTCGGCCCGGCCTTTCGACAGTGCCGACAGCAGCCGCAGGTAGTGCGCCACGGTGGTTTGGGCCTGGTCCAGATCGGTGGTGTCCTCGCCGAGGTAGTCGATCGTCACGAGGCGTCCGGAGCGCAGCAGCGCCGCGGTCGTGCGCACCGCGGCGTCCTCGGTTTCGCCCGCGACGAAGCGGTCGACCACCTTCTTGGTGACCGGCATGCGGGTGATCGTGCGCTCGAGGCGCGGGGAACGGGAGGCCGCCAGCACGGCGGGCCGGAGCAGTCCGGAGAAAGCCATCACAGCTCCTGGTGCGGGTAACGGTGGTCGGTCGCGGGAACGAACGTTTCCTTGATCGTGCGAGCGGAGGTCCAGCGCAGCAGGTTCTGCGCCGAGCCTGCCTTGTCGTTGGTGCCCGACGCGCGCGACCCGCCGAAGGGCTGCTGCCCGACAACCGCGCCGGTGGGTTTGTCGTTGACGTAGAAGTTGCCCGCCGCGAAACGCAGCCGGTCGGTGGCGGTCACGACGGCCGCGCGGTCGTCGGCGATGACCGCGCCGGTGAGGCCGTAGGGTGCGCCCTTGTCCACCAGGTCGAGCGTGGACTCGAACGATCCGCGCACCGAATCGTCGTAGACGTGCACGGCCAGGATCGGGCCGAAGTACTCGGTGCGGAATGCCTCGTCGGTGGGGTCGTCGCCGAGCAGGACGGTGGGCTCGACGAAATAGCCGACGCTGTCGTCCGCGTGCCCGCCCGTGGCGATGGTCAGGCTCGGGGTCGCTTTGGCGCGTGCGAGAGCGTCGGCGTTCTTGGCGAAGGCGCGCCGGTCGATGAGCGCACCGCCGAAATGGGTGAAATCCGTGACGTCACCGTAGCTGAGGGCGGCGACCCGGTCGACGAACTCGCGGCCCATCCTGGCCCACACCGACTTCGGGATGAACGCGCGCGAGGCGGCCGAGCACTTCTGGCCCTGGTAGTCGAACGCGCCGCGGATCAGCGCCGTGCTCAGCACATCGGGGTCGGCGGAGCTGTGCGCCACGACGAAATCCTTGCCGCCGGTCTCGCCGACCAGGCGCGGGTAGGTGTCGTAGCGGTCGATGTTCGTCCCGACCGTGCGCCACAGGTGCTGGAATGTCGCGGTCGACCCGGTGAAGTGGATGCCGGCGAGGCGGCGATCGGCGAGCGCGACCTCCGACACCTCGGGTCCCGCACCGTGCACCATGTTGATGACGCCGGGCGGCAGACCCGCCGCCTCCAGCAGTTTCATCGTCCAGTAGGCCGCCACCGACTGGGTGACGGCGGGCTTCCACACGACGGTGTTGCCCATCAGCGCGGGCGCGGTGGGCAGGTTGCCCGCGATGGCGGAGAAGTTGAACGGCGTGATCGCGTAGACGAAGCCCTCCAGCGGGCGATAGTCCACCTTGTTCCACACACCGGGTGCCGAGATCGGCTGTTCCGCCAGGATGCGGCGGGCGAAGTGCACGTTGAACCGCCAGAAGTCGACCAGCTCACAGGGTGTGTCGATCTCGGCCTGGTAGGCCGTCTTGGATTGGCCCAGCATCGTTGCCGCGGCGATGGTTTCGCGCCACGGTCCGGCCAGCAGGTCGGCGGCGCGCAGGAAGAGCGCGGCGCGGTCGGTGAACGACAGCGCCCGCCAACCCGGGGCCGCCGCGGTCGCCGCCGCGATGGCGTCTTCGACATCGCTCACCCCGGCAGTGGTGAGCGTGCCGAGTACGGCGGCGTGCCGGTGCGGCTGGACCACCTCGAGCCGCTCGCCGTGACCGTGCCGATGCTCGCCGCCGATGACGTGATGGATTTCGGTCGGTGTCGCGTCGAGCTCGGCCAGCTTCGCCTGCAGGCGCGCGCGTTCGGCGCTGCCCGGGGCGAAGGTGCCCACCGGCTCGTTGACCGGCTGGGGTGGCGACACGACGTTGTCCATTTGTCCTCCTGTTGGTGGTATCAGCCCTGCGCGCACTAGGTGAATTTCCGGTACGGCGAAGTCAACACCGGAAAACTGCCCGAAGAATGAGTCAGTCGGACAAAGATGGGGCGAGTGCGTTGTCGAGTTGGCCGAAGGATGGACATGGCCGGGGATGAGGAATTGCTCGCGGCGGGCATCGATCTGTTCGGGCTGGCGCAGATGGTCGCGCAGAACGCGGGCGGGATGGTGTCCATCGAGGACCCGTATTCGCACGTGCTGGCGTACTCGGCGTCCGACGAAACCGCCGACCAGTTGCGCGTGCTGTCGATCCTGGGGCGGGAAGGACCGCGCGAGTACCTGACCGTGCTGCGCAAGTGGGGTGTGTACGACCGCATGCGCAACAGCGACGAGGTCATCGACGTGCCCGCGCATGACGAGCTGAACATCAAGCGCAGGCTGGTGATCGGCATCCGGCATCCCGCGGACGCGAATGTCCGCGCTCCGCGAGTGCTCGGCGCGATCTGGCTGCAGCAGGGCGCTGCTCCGTTCAAGCCCGACGCGGCCGAAGTTCTCCGCGGCGCCGCCGCCATCGCGGCCCGCCTGATCTTCCGCAGCCTCGACGCTCCGACCACCGAGGCGCTGCTGATCCGGCGACTGTTCGGCGCGGAAGGCGGCGCGGTCGACGCGACGGCGGTGGCGAGGGCATTGAACCTTCCGTCGAGCGGTCCGGCCGCGGTGGTCGGGTTCGCCCTCACGGCCACCGAGCAGGCCACCACCACCGAGCCCACCGCCCTCGGTGGCATTCTTCGCCTGCGCGCCAGCTCTTTTCGCGCCGACTCGGTGACTGCCACGCTCGGCGACCGCGTCTACGTGCTGCTCCCGGGCTACCGCTCCGCACAGACGGTGACCGCCTGGACACGGCAATTGGTCGAACAGCTGGAAGCGAAGCGCGCGCTGGCGCTGCGGGCCGCGATCGCCTGCCCCGTCCCCGATCTCGCCCGCGTAGCCGACGCGCGAGCCGAGGTCGATCGCGTCCTGGACAGCACCGTCGCCACCTACCCGAAGCATCGGGTGACCACCCTCGCCGAGTCACGGACCGCGGTGCTGCTCGGCGAGGTACTGGACCTCGTCGGCTCGCGCGCCGAACTGCACGATCCACGCCTGCGCGCGCTACTGGACTATGACCGCAAACATTCCGCGAGCCTGCGCGACAGCGTGGAGACCTATCTCCGCGAACACGGTGACGTCCGCAACGCCGCCGCGGTACTGCGCGTGCATCCGAACACGTTGCGCTACCGCATTCGCCGCGTCGAGGAAATCCTCGGCATGGATCTCGGCGATCCCGCCGACCGGCTGTTACTGGAGATTCAGCTCGCGCTGCACCGCCGCTCGGCCGAGCCAGAGACGTGACGGTCGTACGTGATGACCTATGCGGGGCTGTCTTCGCAGGTAGGATGCTGGTGGATGCCAGCGCCGGGACGGTCTGCGTAGAAATCGCCACTCGAGCGCCGGACCCGCCATCACCGCAAGACCTCGACCGGATCTCCGCACTGAAAACAATTCGGGTGAATTCAGGACCAGGGAGGTGAAGGAGCGCCGCATGTCGCCGGTACCGACAGAGAGGTCCAGTTCCACCCTCGTGCTGGTGGTGCTGGCGTCGGGCCAGTTCTTGATGACGCTCGACAGCTCCGTGATGAACGTGTCGATGGCCACCGTCGCCCAGGACGTCGGCACCACGATCACCGGAATCCAGACCGCCATCACGCTGTACACGTTGGTGATGGCCTCGCTGATGATCACGGGCGGCCGGGTGGGCACCATTCTCGGTCGGCGCCGGGCTTTCGGGATCGGTCTCGTGATCTACGGCGCGGGCTCGTTCACCACCGGGCTGGCGCCGAACCTGCCGATCCTCCTGCTGGGTTGGTCGCTGCTGGAAGGCATCGGCGCTGCCCTGATCATGCCCGCGATCGTCGCCCTCGTCGCGGGGAACTTCCCTCCCGAACGCCGGTCCGCGGCCTACGGACTGGTGGCGGCGGCGGGAGCGATGGCCGTCGCGGTAGGACCACTGCTCGGTGGTGCCGTGACCACGTTCGCGTCGTGGCGGTACGTCTTCTTCGGCGAGGTGGTCGTCGTCGTGCTGATTCTGCTGGTTTTGCGCCGGGTCGAGGATGCGCCCGCGGAACGTGTCCGGCTGGATCTCGTCGGATCGGTCCTCTCCGTGATCGGGCTCGGCATGGTCGTATACGGCGTGCTGCGGTCGAGCGAATGGGGCTGGGTGCAGACAAAGGCCGACGGTCCTACCGTGCTCGGTTTGTCGCCTGTCATCTGGCTGTTGATCGGTGGCCTGCTGCTGTTGTATCTGTTCTTGCGGCGGCAGACCTATCTGGTGGCGCAGGGTCGCGACGCACTGGTCGATCCGGCCCTGCTGGCGAACCGACAGCTCGCCGGGGGCCTGAGCATGTTCTTCGCGCAGTTCGCGGTACAGGCCGGGGTGTTCTTCTCGGTGCCGCTATTCCTCTCGGTGGTGCTCGAACTCAGCGCGGTCGAGACCGGGGTGCGGATCCTTCCTCTCTCCATCGCGCTGGTCCTGGCTGCGGCGTGCATTCCCCGGTTCCTGCCGCGGGCCGATCCGCGACGCGTCGTTCGCCTGGGTCTGTTCTCGATGATCGTCGGTGTCCTGATCCTCGCCGCCGGAATGGATCCGGGCGCCAATGCGGGCGTCGTGTCGATTCCGATGCTGTTGATGGGCCTGGGCCTGGGCGCGTTGGCTTCTCAACTGGGCGCCGTCACGGTATCCGCCGTGCCCGATTCGGAGAGTGCCGAGGTCGGGGGACTGCAGAACACCGCAAGCACGCTCGGCGCGTCCCTGGGCACCGCACTGATCGGGTCGATCCTGATCGCCACGCTCACCTCGTCCGTGATCTCGGGCATCGAGAACAATCCGGCAATTCCGGTCTCCGTGCAGGAGCAGGCCACCACGGATCTGGCTGACGGAGTGCCGTTCCTGTCCAACACTCAGCTGGAAGTCGCTCTCGACGATGCCGGCGTCGATGACACCACAGGCGACGCCATCCTCGCGGTCAACTCCGCCGCCCGCCTCGAGGCCCTGCAAGTGGCATTTGCTGTGACCGCTCTGCTCGCGATCGCCGCGCTGTTCGGCACCGGCCTGCTGCCCCGCCGACCGGTCGGCCCACCGGACACGAAGGCCGCGCCCACGAAGAGTTGAACATCAAGCGCTACCACGAAGTCCGGCTGGCGTAACCATCAGGCATCAATCCCAGAGCGCCGCGCGAGGGAGTCGGCGGAAGATCCGCTCGCACGTTGTCATCGACGGTCACCGTGAGCCCTGGGCAGCACTGCGCCAGCTCATCGGCCACGTTCCGGGCGGCTCGGCGCTGGCCCGATAGTCCAGCCGCAGCGCGCCAGATTCAATCTGAATGTGCCGCAGGTCTTGCGTCACCTCCCGGTTCCTCCCGTTGACGACCGGCCCGCTACAGGGCGGTCCCAAGATTGAGCCTGATCCAGGTGGCCGAACGGTTCTATACCGGCGGTCGCCTGCGGGTATGCGTCAGGCGCATATTCGCCAAGTTGGCCGCGCATTAGGCTCGGGGCGCTTCACAAGCTTCAACCGCCGTGGCGCGGCGTCAACGACAACATCTAAGCGAAAGGAAGCACATATGAGTAGCACGACAATCGAAACGCACCAGGACGCAAAGCCGCAGCGGCACAAGGTAACTGGCGACATGCACTTGGTGCTGCGCCGTGGTGACACCGTGCTCTACGGGCAGCGCTACAACACCGGGTTCGAGGACGGCGCATGGCACCTGCCCGCCGGCCACCTGGAGGCAGGCGAATCTGTCGTCACCGCGCTGATCCGCGAGGCGGCCGAGGAGATTGGCGTGACGATCAAGCCGGAGGACGTGCAGTTCAGCCACTTCATGCACAATTCCTCGTCGGGTGGCCGCATGGCTATCTTCTTCACCGTCACCAATTGGCAGGGTGAGCCGGAGAACCGTGAACCCGACAAGTGCAGCGCCCTCGACTGGTTCGCGCTCGACGCACCGCCGGATCGCATGATCGACTACTGCCGGACCGCAATGAAGCACATCGCCGAGGGCACACCGTTCTCGGTCTACGGCTGGTAGTGCTATGACGCTCCAGTCCGGCCCGGTGGTGTGCGCGGGCTACCTGGCGCTGGCGGAGCTGTGGAACCTGCCCCGATTTCCGGCAGCGAACCACGGGGCGGAGATCCGAGCTATTGAGTGGTCGGTAGCGGCCGACGGACCGATGACAGCGGCGGCGCTGGCATCCCTGGGAGCGCCATCGTTGCTTATCTCCAATGACATCGGCGAGGACGAGCAAGGCCAGCACGTTCGCCGATGGCGGTCCGGATGGCCGATGCATCGTGGCATGCTGCTTGGATCGGCCAGCGGGGCGCTCCGGTGCGCACGACACCAGAATGCCCCGCTGCCGACCTTGGCTGAGCTGCAAGCGTTCATCGCCTCGCGCCCGCAATCCGTCGCCAGCTAGAACAACTGCCACTCCTCCAGGCAGCCGATGAGTTCTTGCAGCCTGGCAGGCGTCATCCGCTTGCGGAGCGCATCTTCTGCCGATTCCTGTGTCGCGCCGTACTGCCACCACGCCTCGCCGGTCTTGCGGTCCATCACCAGGAACTTGTCCTTGACCGCCGGGCCGCGGATTACCAGCGACACCGTGTAGGGCTCGGCCACGACAGCGTGAACCATCGTGTGGTGCAGGGCGTAGGTTGTGCCCACCGGCTCCTCACGTGCTTGCAACACCGGCAGTTTCATGGGCTCGATGTGCTCGTCTACCTCGGTATTCCCGAAGAGGTAGTGCCGGTACCGTCCGCGCAGGATGCGGCTGGCGTAGGACCAGCGGTGGTTGTGTGGCCGGTCGAAGTAGCCGGGCAGGAAGACGTGCAGCCGGATGCGCACGCCGTGATCGTCATCGGTGTGCAGCACGATCTTGCCGAGGATGTCGTAGTGCTCGCACAGAGCAAGCAGTTCCGGTCGATCGGGCAGCTGCTTCAGCCGCGTTCGCACGATCCGGGGTTCGGCGGCGAGTTCGTTCAAGGCTTCGCGGCAGTTGAGTTCGACGTCGTCGATGTCGTTCCAGTCGATCCAGCACAGATTTTCAGCGATCCGGTCCATGTCGTCCATCGGTCTCCTCACTCTTCGGGTTTGGCGCTGGACTTCCAGAGGCGGCAGACCGGCACGATGTCGTCGTATGCCTCGCAGGAGGCTTTGCCCATCACCAGCTCCTCGGCGGGGCAGCCGCCCATGCAGGCGCTGGCTTTGCAGCCGCTGCAGGAGCTTTCCGCCAGTGCGCTGGTGAACAGGTCGAACTCGTTGGTGTTGTGGTTGAGCTGGACGTGCCCGTCGACCATCTGGGCGAAGTACAGGTCGGTGTCGAACAGGTATGAGCAGACGTAGCAGCGGCCGTCCGGGAAAATCGAGATCCGGTCCAAGGTCCGGCCGATGCACCCCTGGTAGCCCTCCGCCGCGTAGCGCTCTATCTGGTCGCGCCGGGCATAGGTCGGTTGGTACCAGACTCGTGTTCTATATTCCGGAGCAACCTGATTGAGGTTGTCGCAGAACGTCACCCATTCCGGCGGCGTCATCGCCATCTCGGCGTTGCCGTGGCCGGTGCCGATGGTCGAGAAGACGTGGAACTTCACCAGGCTGACACCCAACAGGTCCGCAATGTCGAGCAGCTGCAACACATCTCGTTCGTTGGCCTTATTCACAGTGCAGATGATCCGGGTGTCGAAACCGCGCTCGGCCAGTTCGCGTGTGGTCTCCATCGCGTCGTCGAAAGTGCCGGCGCCGCGCACGGCATTGTGCGTCTCCCCGCTGCCACCGTCCAAGCTGACCTGTACGTACGCGAAGTCGTCCGGTCCCAGTTGCCGGAACTTCTTGAGCGCGGATTTCTGAGCATTCGTCGTGGTGATGACGTGCTCGTAGCCGAGCTGGCGGCTGAGTCGCACGGCTTCGCAGTAGTACGGATGCAGGGTCGGTTCGCCGCCGAGGAGGGTGAGCTTGCTGCCGCCCAACTTGCGCCAGGTGGTCAGTGTCTCAGCGATCTTCGGCAGTGGCATCTTGAGCGCCCGCTCCAGCCGCTCGCCCATGTAGCAGTGCTTGCAGCGCAGTTGGCAGGCTTCGGTGATGTAGAGGTAGACGTTACGGAAGCGGCCGTAGGCCACGCGGTCGATGCGTTCTGGCGCGGGGAGGTCGATCCGGCGCGGCATGCGGGCGTGGCCGTAGCCATCACCTCGGAGGCCGGGTGTTGGCAAGGGGACAGTCGTCATAGTGATCTACTCCGTGAGATAAGAAGCGGCGCAAGCAGTTCTGCTGCTCCGTCGATCGTGTTGGTGGTGTCGAGCTGGGTGACGGCGATCCCGGAGTCGGTAAAGCCCGCTCGGATTCCGGCTGCCGTGTGGTGGTAGCGCTGCATCCGGGCTTTGAGCAGCCGGGGTGAATCACCACGGCGGGGATGCAGGAGGCCGCCGCAGTGGGCGCACTGCCACGGGTCGTCGTTGCTCGGAATCGCTGGCAACCGCGGATCGGAGATCGGGTCGCGCTCGCAGCGGTGGCAGACCTTGCGATTTCTGGCCCGCTGCTTGAGCGTCTTCGCGTCCGTGACCACTTCAATCGCCTCGATATGTGGCGTCGGCGTCAGCATGCACAGCACCGTGAGGAGTTGGTCGGCCTGGCTGGCAGAGCCCGGAAAGTTGTCGAGCAGGACGGTATGGACGTCCAGGTCGTCGTGGGCAGCGTTGAAGTAGGAGCGCAGCGCCTTGGCCACGGTGAACTCGTCGATCCAGCCGAGTTGTTCGCTGCTGGTCGCCGTCGCGGCCAGCACCTCCTTGGAGACGTGTTCGCGCAGCCGGAATACTCGGCGACCTGATGTCGATCCGAGACGCAGTGTCAGGGTCGTTTTGCCTGCGGCTGGTGGCCCGAAAATCGGAACGACGAGGGTCAATGCCACGGCTTACCCCTTTCCCTAGTGGACTTTTGGGTGACTGGCTAAGGGTCAGCCGACTGCGCGAAAACGACCACGACGCGGGGGTATACGCGGTATGTATGAAACGTATAACGGCCAATGCAAAGCCCTGGTACGGTCACGCGACCAGGGCAAACGGCGCACCAACGCCCAAGAGAACCCAGGGGAACAGAGCATGAAACGGGCATTTCAGGAGCAGCGCTACTGCGCCCGATGTGGTTCCAGGTTGAATCGCTACAACCCCGAACCTCTTTGCGCCCCTTGCGAATCTGCATCTCGCGGTGAGCGGCAACAACCGCCGAGCGTTTCTAGCGACTTTTGGCATACCGACCAGATCCGTGATGCCCTCGCGACCTGGCACATGGGCCGAGTGATCTTCGCCTATCGGACGCATCCGTACCACGGTCGACCACTGCCGCAGGAGCTTGTTGCCAATTGGCTCGAACTGACCCAGGCGCAGCTCAGCCGCATCGAGAAAGGGCCGGCGCCCGAACAGCTCTCGAAGTTGGTGCGGTGGGCACAGATCCTCGGCATCCCGAACGACCTGCTGTGGTTCAAAGTGCCACCGCCCGTCGACGGTGTGGCGGCAGCGCAGCCAGCCGACTCTAGTGGGGCTGGTGAGAATGATCTACTGCTGGCTCGCTGGTTGGCGTCGGATGGAGCCGATGCACCTCCGGTAGGTAGTGCCGACGAGTTGAAACGCATCGGCGCGGCGCTGGACAACGCGCACCGCTACTTCGACGGACCGGTGGTGGATTTTTTCCGCCATCAGCTCGTCCGATGCAAGGCGGACGATGGCACTCTTGGCCCTGCGGCGGCGCTCCCGTTGGTTCTGGGTGTGCTCGGGGCCATTCGCCGGCATAGCCGCGATGCCAAGCCCGAGATTCGCCGTCAGCTACTGGAGGTCGGGGCTGATGGTGCCGAGTTTGCGGGCTGGCTCTACCGAGATCTGCACGATCCGCTGACCGCGACGTTCCTGTATGACCGCGCGATGGAGTGGGCGCAGGCCGCGGGCAGCTTGCCGCTCCAGGGCTACGTGCTGCTCAAGAAATCCCAAATGGCGTACGACACAAAGGACGCGGGCACCGTGATGTCTTTGGCGCAGGCCGCCAGAACCGGACCGTGGCAACTCCCGCCCCGTGCCCAGGCCGAGGTGGTACAGCAGGAAGCGCTGGGCCTTGCTATGACCGGCGAACCGCTGGCCGCGGTCGAACAGAATCTCGGCCATGCT
Organism: Nocardia amamiensis NBRC 102102; assembly: GCF_001612745.1. Classification (GTDB taxonomy): domain Bacteria; phylum Actinomycetota; class Actinomycetes; order Mycobacteriales; family Mycobacteriaceae; genus Nocardia; species Nocardia amamiensis. The sequence goes on from NZ_BDBA01000146.1 coordinate 13,447, forward strand.
CAGCAGTTGTTATCTGCTGCCGAGGATGCCGATGGTGATGCGCTCGGGGCCTACTTCGATCAGAGCACGCTGCTCGTGCGCTCGGCCTGTTGTTATACCGACGCGGGCAAGCCGCACCAGGCTGTGCAGCTGTTCGGTGATGTGCTGGCGGGCGGCACCCTCTCCAAGCGCGACAGCGGCCTGTTCGGGGCTCGGCAGGCCAAGGCGCTGGCGCTCGGCGGTGAACCTGATGAAGCAGCGACCGTTGCCGCCACGGCGGTGACTGTCGCCAGGGAGACCAGATCCGAGCGCACGATGAATGTGGTGGTGGAGGTCGTTCGGGCGCTTGACCCGTGGCGCAACCGGCCGAGTGTCCGGATGCTCAACGACGTCCTAATGCCGTAGCCACTGCGCCACGATGCCGATGACCTCGGCTTGGTATTCCTGGCTCTTGGGATTGAGGTATTGCGGATCATCATGGACGGCGAAGCCGTGCTGTGAACCGTCGATCTCCACAAGTTCGACAGGTGCGGTGAACTGGGCGACCGCGGCGCGCGAGCCGTCGATCGGCACCAGCGTGTCGGCGTTACCGTGGACGATGAGAGTCGGCGTCTTGATCTCGCCAAGCACCTCGTTCGGCTTCAACCAGAACACTTCGTTCAGGAGCGGGCGGCCGTGCTTGAGCGTCGGTGTGAACTGAATGGCACCAGTCTCGTTCAGCTCGCGGGCGGCTTCGTCGTTGATGACGTTGTCCGTCCAGTACGGCCGGGTGTCGATGGTCCGCTCCTTGTAGTCGAACTGCGGATTGAGCAGCACCAGCCGCGCCAGTTCGTCCGGGCGCTTGGCGGCGTAGTAGCCGCAGATGCCACCGCCGAAGCTCGCACCCAGGAGGCTCAGCTCGTCAGCGCCCGTGGCCTCTCGGAGGTGCGCCAGACTGACGCGGATGTCGTTCAGGATGGTGGAAAGCGTCAGCTCCTCTTGTCGGCCCTCGCTCTCGCCATGACCACGAAGATCGAAGCGGAGCGAGGCGATGCCTACATCGGCCAGGCCCGCGGCCAGGCGAGCGAAGAAGCCGCCCTCCTCGCGGGTGACGCCCCCGCCGTGTACCAGCAGGACGGCACGCGCCGCTGGCTGCTCGGGAGTGGCGAGGGTAGCTGCAAGGTGGAGGCCGTCGAGTGTGCGGATTCGGGTGGTGGCGCTGGCTGAGGGCACTGGATCAGTGAAGCAGAGGTGCGCACCCGCGACCAGGCGGCGCTCACAATGTAGGACGACAGCGCAGATCCGCACCACGGCGCGGATTTCGCCCTGTGTCGCCCGACAGGCCCCGTGTGGGGTTTTGGGAGGCCATTCGGGCGCGTGTAGGCCCCTCAGCCCCGTTCCGGGCGCAGGTGGCGGGCAACGTGGTGCGTTCTACAACAGGAAACTTGGTGCCATGGCGGTGCCATCCATAGCGCGCGGCCAGTGTCTCGGTATGTCGCTCCGGTCATCGTCGCGCCCGACGCGCCGCCCGATCGGACGATTGAGCCCGGTATGCGGGTCCGTGGACCTCGGCCATCCCGATCACCCGGCGCATCGGCGGCCACGGCGAAGGCGGCTGTGCCGTCGGGGTCATCCCCAGTACTCGCCGCGCTTTTTCCGCTCTTCCACATCGGCGAGGTATGCGCTCGCGACCTTGATCGTGTCGCACATCTCCACCGCGACGTCATCGGTGTCGTAGGCAGTGCGGACGAGGGTGATCACCGGAGTCCGATCACCGATCTCGAGCTCGCGCCGCTCATCCGGGGTGGGCATTCGCGCGCCGACTTCCTCAGTGAAACGCTTGAGAACATGCCCGCCCTCCTCGAGTCGGGCGTAGATGCCGCCCGGTCCAGGATCAGGACGCTCGATCGGCGTCCCGGCAGCGAAGGCAAGCGGAATGTAGGAGGTCGCGATCTCCACCGGCTGCCCGTTGGCAAGGTAGCGCCGGGTCCGGACGACGACATCGGTCCCCGGATCGACGCGCAAGCGCTCCGCTACAGATAGTCCGGCCGCAGAGCGACCGACCTGGATGTGATCGACTGCTGGGCTGAAACCCGACTTTTCCGCCTCGACCGTGAACGCCGCTTTTCCGCCCGCGCGATGCTTGCGAGCGAACCGATCGGACGCCAATCGGCGGATCGGCGGATTCGCCCGAACGAATACACCTCGGCCCTGCTGCGCGTACACCAGCCCCTCGCTCCGCAACTCCTGCACGGCCTGTCGCACGGTCATTCGCGCCACACCGAAGTGCCCGATCAGCTCAGCTTCGGACGGCAACTGATCGCCGGGGGCCAACCGAGCCGCCGAGATCGCCTCACGCAACAGATCAGCGATCTGACGGTACGGCGCCCGTGGATCAGTACGATCAACTGCTCCGAGTGGGAACATCGGACCCCTTCAACGACTAATATGCCCAGACAACTAGCTTAGGCTGTGCCCGTACCGGACTGCCCGAACAGCGAAACCAGTGGGAGCACGGATGGCGGATCTGCCCAAGCATTCGGTCAGCGTCTCTGGCATCGTCACCGATGCTGACAATCGCGTGCTCGTCATACGCCGCGCGGACAACGGTCGCTGGGAAGCCCCCGGCGGAGTACTCGAGCTCGGCGAAAGCCTCGAGGATGGAGTCCGTCGAGAGGTCGCCGAGGAAACGGGAATCAGAGTCCGCGTCGACCGGCTCACCGGCGCGTACAAGAATCTCGCCGGCGGAATCGTCGCACTCGTCTTCCGCTGCACCGCCCAAGAGGGAGCAGCACACCCCACCGATGAGGCACACGAGGTCAGGTGGATGACGCCAGCCGAAATCCGCGCCGCAATGGTGCCCGCATTCGCAATCCGGGTCCTGGACGCCCTCGAAGAGGGCCAGCCGCGGGTACGTAGCCACGACGGAATCAATCTCATGGACTCGGACCCGGGTCGACTCGAATCGACGACGCAGGGAAAGAAGCTGCCGTGATCGAGGCCGAGCGCAGCGATCACCGCCGCACTCAACCTCGCCCACGTTCATCCCCCGCGCCTCCCCGCCAATCGTGGTAGGCACCCGACGCCGGGGCCTCCTGCACCCAGTCGGCGGCAACACCTGCACAACTAGCTTCAGGCCGCACCAAGCGCGCCGGGATGAGGAGCCTGGCCGCTCACCCCGCCGTCGGTGCCGATGTCGACGTTATGAGCAGGGCCACAAGGTATTTGCCCTAGCAAGACAACGGGGCAGGTTAGATCAGTTCTTCGGTGCGAGTTCTGGAGCGATCCCGAGCCGCCACGCGAGGCCGCGCAGGTCACGTCCGCCGGCTTCACGACGAGCTGAGCGTAGGACGTCGGCCACGGCTTCGCGCGCGAGTACGTCGGCGTGGACACGTTGCGGCGCAAGGTGTTCGGCTCGCAGAAGTAACGGTACCCCCTTGGTTCCCGGCCCGCGTATGAGGGGCAGGGAAGAAACGTCGAGCTTCACCGCATCAGTGTGGCGTTCGTCGATCGTACTTACGGGAATCGCTTCGCGATCGCCGCCGTGATCGCGTCCGGTGCGTGTTCCTGAATGAAGTGTCGCGCGCGGGGCAGCTCGACTATGTCCAGATCAGTGAAGGCGGTACGCATTCGTGGGATGTAGGAGTTCGGACGGAACGCCATGTCCCGCATTCCCCACACCAACAGGGTTGGCTTGTCGCCGAGCAGGACGGGCACGTCCCGGGCGAGTTGGTCCAGCAGCGGGCGCGTGGCGCGAATTTCTTTGGGCATCACAGCGAGTCCGCACCGGGCTTCCGCGGTGGGCTGTACCGCGCGGTAGTGGTCGGCCTCGGTCGCGGTGAGTTTGCGCCCCAGTTCTGCGAGCAGGACGCGCTCGACCAGGAAATTTTGTTCGAGTATCCGCCGCTGCATCGGACGGCTGCTCATGATCATGCTGAAAGCCCGATTAGCCATTGCTTCGGTCGGCCAGAACAAGGTGTTGCCCAGCACGATCCCCCGCACCCGATCCGCGTGCGCGGTGGCCGCGCCCAGACCGATGGGTCCGCCCCAATCGTGTCCCATCAGAACGAAGCCGTCGAGCTGCAGGTGGTCGATCAGCTCGCCGAGGACCGCGGTGTGCTCGGCGATGGTGTAGCCGAAACCCGCAGGACGTTCGGACAATCCGAATCCCAGGTAGTCGACGGCGACACATCGGTACCGGTCGCGCAGGTCCTTCACGATGTGGCGGTAGAGGAAGCTCCACGTCGGAGCGCCATGACAGAACAGGATCGCTGGTCCGGTCCCCTCGTCGATGTAGTGCACCCGGCCGACGGACGAGTCGAACCAGCGCGACTCGAAAGGATACAGACTCCCGTCGGGAACAAAGTCGATCAGCATCAGGCCCCCTCTCCGATGCCAGGCTACCTCTGGTACACCCGAAGCACGTGGCAGCCTCCACCGAAATGGCCGTCTCCGGATCGGAGCTGCCGCAGACCGCTGCGCTTACGAATCGATCGCAAGCGTTCCCCGAGATCTGCGCTCATGGTCCGAGGCTACGACTGGACTTGCCCTCCGGCGCGGTTTCGGGCATTCTGGGTGGTCACGGGTGCTCATAGCACACCGGTTCTGGCTACGGGGGCAGTTCACCCAGCCGCCAAGTTCTCAGCACTGTTTGTGCGATCCCGGTTCATCCTCGGTTACCTGGTGCCGCTACCGTTTCCGGTACGCGGAAAAGGAGCCGGCGGCATGGAGTTCCGACATCTGGTTTCGTTCATCACAATCGCCGAAGAGCTGCATTTCGGCCGCGCAGCGCAGCGCTTGCACCTCACGCAGCCCAGTCTCAGTGCCCAGCTGCAGAAGCTGGAGAAATCGCTCGGCGTGCAACTGGTCGCACGCAACTCGCACGAGGTCAAGCTGACCCCTGCGGGCCGGGAGTTCGAGAGTCAGGCCCGGCTCATCGTGGCGCAGCTCGACCGCGCGGCTCAGGCCGCGAAGGCGACCGCCGAAGGGCGGGCGGGCACCCTCACTATCGGCTACAATCTTCCGGCCAGCAGGCACGTGCTGCCGGAGGCGCTCACCAGGATGACCGAACGGCACCCCGACATCGTGGTGTCGCTGTGGGAGAAGCGCACCGGCCCGCAGCTGGCGGGGCTCACCGACGGGTCATTGGATCTGGCTCTCGTATACGGGCATCCGAGCACGACCGACTTCCGGTACCGGCGGCTGCTGCACCGTGTGCCGCTTGTCGCCGTGGTCGGGCGCAGGCACCGGTGGGCCGACCGGCCCGGGGTCCCGTTCGCCGAACTGGAGGGCCAGGACTGCGTGCTGTTCGCCCGCGAGCAGTGTCCGGCCATGTACGACTCCATCTTCCGGGCGGCGGCGGACACCAAGATCTCGCTCGCGATCACGCACACCGCCGACGATCCCGGTGCCACCGCGCACATGGTCTCGGTGCGCCCGCTGGTCGGGTTCGCCTCGCTGCCGCGAGCGATCTCGATGGGCATGGGCGCTCCGGGAAGCGCTTCGGTCGCGGTGAAACTGTTCGATCCGGTGCCGACCCTGGATTTGTACGCGGTGTGGCGTGCGGACGAGTCGAATCCGGCCGTTCACTTTTTCTTGGACTGCGTCGATTCCCCGGAACCGGCGCATATCGATATTGCCCGCGCGGTGTCGGCCTGACCACGTCGATAGGTGATGACATTCGCGCGGTAGGAAACTCGATACCGACAGACCTGTAATTCGGTGCCGGCGATCAGAATTCGACATTGTGAACACAGTGTCTGTCTCCGCGGTCTCGGTCAGTGAAAATGGATTCGACCTTTCGGACACCGCGAGTTTGTACTCGGTGATTTCCGGCGCCGCCGCCGACCACCCGGATCGGCTTTCGCTGTGCGATGCCGACGGAACGCGACTCACCAGCGCCGAGGTCGATCGCCGGGCCAGGGCGCTTGCCTCGGCGCTGGCCGCACGCGGTATCGCGGCAGGCGATCGGGTCGCCGTGCTCGGCCGCACCAACCTGGCCTGGGCGCTGCTGGATTGCGCGCTGCTGGCGATCGGGGCGGTGGTCGTCCCGGTGTATCCCACCTCCTCGCACAGCCAGATCGAGCACATCCTGCGCGACAGCGGCAGCGCCCATTTCGCCGCCGAGAGCGCCGAAGACGCCGAACGGCTGCGCGCCGCGGGCGCGGGGGAGGTCTGGACCTTCGCGAATATCACGGAATGGGCTGCCGGACAGGTCGATCCGGGACTGCAAGACCGCATCGACGTCGTGCGGCCCAACGACCTGGCGATGATCGTGTACACCAGCGGCACCACGGGTGTGTCCAAGGGATGCCTGATCACCCACCGCAACATGTTCGTGTCCTCGGCCAACACGGTCCGTCAGACCGGGGATGTGTTCGACGGGACCACCGTTCTGGCCCTGCCGCTGTCGCACGTGTTCGGCCAGACCATCCTGTTCGCCTGCCTGTTCGGCGGCAGCCGCACCCACCTGCTGCCGGGCATACCGGACCTGGTGCCCGTGCTGCCGACGCTGAAGCCGACCTTCCTGGCCATGATCCCGTACGGCATGGAGAAGATCCGCAAGTATTGCCGCACCCTGCTCAGCGAGGCCGAGGAGCGGGAAGCGGTCGAGCGCGGTCTCGACCTGATGCGCGCGCGGAAGACACCGGACCCCGTGCCGCACCCGGTGGCGGCCGCGCTCGGCGGCGAGCTCAGATACGTCATCTCCGGCGGCGCCTCGCTGGACGACTCGACCGTCGGGTTCTACGCGGCCTTCGGCGTGGTGCTGCTGAACTGCTACGGGCTCACCGAAGCCGCCACCGCCGTGACGGTCAGCGCCCCGGAGACCAACCAGCTGGGCACGGTCGGCAGGCCGATCCCGGGCACGTCGGTGGCTATCGCCGAGGAAGACGGTGAGGTGCTGGTCGGGGGCCCGCACGTCTCGCCGGGCTATTGGGGCGCGGCCGCAGGCCAGACGGTGGTGGACGCGGAAGGCTGGCTGCACACCGGCGACATCGGGGAACTCGACGACGACGGCTTCCTGCGGATCACCGGCCGCAAGAAGGAGATCCTGGTGACCTCCGGCGGCAAGAACGTCGCCCCGACACCGCTGGAAGACCGAATCCGGCTGCATCCGTTGGTGTCCAACTGCATGGTGCTCGGCGACGGCCGCGACTTCGTCGCCGCGCTGGTGACCCTGGACCCGGTGCAGGTGGAACGCTGGCGCGCCGCCGAACCGGACGGCGATCTCACCGCCGCCATCCAATCCGCCGTCGACGACGCGAATTCTCTCGTCTCCCGCGCGGAATCGATTCGCGCATTCCGGGTCGTGGACGGTGATTTCACGGTCGAAGACGGATTGTCGACTTCGTCACGAAAACTGCGCCGCGCCGCGATCGCCGACGCATATGCGGCGGATATCGAACTGCTGTATTCGGCGCCGCGACCCGCACGATAGCCGCGGCCGATCGGCCGATGAATCACGGCCCGCCGCGGTGGTTGTCCGCGCGCGGCGGCCACAGACTCGAAATCGGAATTCGACTACCGGAAAGTGATGCGAACAATGTACGACGTCATCGTTGTCGGAACCCGGGTCGCGGGCTCCCCCCTGGCCATGCTGCTCGCCAGGAAGGGCTACCAGGTGCTCGCCGTCGACCGCGCGAGCTTCCCCAGCGACACCCCGTCGACCCACTACATCCACCAGGCCGGGCTCGGCTTCCTGAAGTCCTGGGGCCTGCTGGACGAGGTCGTCGCCACCGGGTGCCCGCCGATCCGGCACCTGAACTTCTCCTACACCGACATCGTCATCAACGGCATGGCCGACCCGTCCGCCGACGGCATCGACGCCGTCTACTGCCCGCGCCGCACGGTGCTGGACAAGATCCTGGTCGAGGCCGCGGGCAACGCCGGTGTGGAGGTCATCCAGGGATTCACCGTCTCCGAGCTGGTGTTCGACGGCGACCGTGTGGCCGGCATCCGCGGCGCGGTCGGCGACGGCGCCGAACAGGAGTTCCGCGCGAAGTTGGTGGTCGGCGCCGACGGCTCGAACTCGATGGTGGCCAAGGCGGTCGGCGCGCAGGAGTACGAGGGCTCGCCAGCGGCGTGCTTCATCTACTACTCCTACTACGAGGGCGTGGACTGGGGCATGCACCACCGCACCGGTTTCGGCGAGCAGCAGTTCGCGTCCTGGCCGACCAACGACGGGCTCGCGCTGGTCGCGGTCATGCGCAAGCGGGACCGGTTCCGTGAGTTCCGCGCCGACCCGGACGCCGGCGTGCAGGAGATCGTGACGCAGATCGACCCGGAAATCGGTGCGCGGCTGCGCGATACCGGCAAGCGGGTGGAGCAGTTCCGCCCGATGCTGTACCCGGACAACTACCGCCGTCAGTCCTACGGCCCCGGCTGGGCGCTGGTCGGCGACGCCGCCTACCACAAGGACCCGTTCACCGGCTGGGGCATCACCGACGCGTTCAAGTACGCGCAGCTGCTCGCTGATCTCGTGGATGAAGGTTTGTCCTGCGCCCGGCCAATGGACGAGGTGATGGCCGAGTACCAGCGCGAGCGCGACGCGCAGAGCGCGAGCACTTACGAACTGACCCAGAGCATTTCGGAGCTCTCGCTGACCCCGTACTACGACTCGGTGTTCCGCGCGACATCGATGGACGCCGACTACATCAAGAACTTCTTCGGGCTGATCGCCGGAATCTACTCGCCGGACAAGTACTTCGGCGAGGAGGAGCTTGCCGCCCTGTACGAGAAGGTGAACTTCCCCACGGCGGCCCGGCACATCACGAAGGACGGAGTCACCGCATGAGTGCCCCGGTGCTGACCGCGCTGGGCGACAGCTTCGTCGAAGGGCGCGGCGACTGCGCGCCCGGCGGCGGCTACCGCGGCTGGGTGCCGCGTCTCGGCGGCCAGCTCGGCCTGCGACCCGCGGCGGTGCGCAACTTCGGCGAGCACGGTGCCACAACCAGCGCGGTGCTGGAAGCACAACTGCGCGGGGCAGTTTCGGCTCGGTCCAGCCTCTACGGCGTCGTGGTCGGGGTGAACGATCTGGTGAGCGAATTCCACGCGGATCGGTTCGCGCGCAATATCGCCGAGCTGTTCGGCACGCTGCGCGCGAGCGGTGCGACGGTCTTCACCGCCAGCTACCCCGACATCCCGGCCCGCCTACCGGTGCCGGACGGTTTCCGCGCACTGCTGCGCGAACGGTTCGTCTTCGCCAACGCGGTGCTCGCCGACGTTGTCGCCGACACCGGCACGCTACTGCTCGACATCGCCGCCCAGCCCGAATGGGAAAGGCCGGAGGTATGGACCGCCGACGGCCTGCACCCGAGTTCGCTCGGCCACCGCCTGTTCGCGGCGGGTGCCGCCGAGCTGATCGCGTCGAGCACCGCGACCACCGTCGCCGCTTGATCTTCCACCCGGTTCGAGAGGAAATTTCGTGACAGACGACAGACGCCTGGCGCGCAACCCGATCGCCATCGTCGGCATGTCCGGACTGCTGCCCAACGCGCACAACCATCGAGAGTACTGGCAGAACATCGTCGACGGCGTGGACTGCACTGCCGAGGTCCCCGCGTCGCGCTGGAGCCTGGACGACTACTTCGACCCGGACCCCGCGACGCCGGACAAGACCTACTCGCGCCGAGGTGCGTTCCTGCCCGACATCGAGTTCGACCCGCTGGAATTCGGGCTGCCGCCCAACCAGCTCGAGGTCACCAGCACTATGCAGACGCTCAGCCTGGGCGTCGCACGTGACCTGTTGCGCGACGCGGGGGCGGTGGATTCCACGTGGTACGACGCCAGCCGCACCGGCGTCGTGCTCGGCACCACCGGCCCGGTGCCGCTCATGCACCCGCTGGCGGCGCGGTTGTCCACGCCGGTGCTGAAAGAGGCGGCGCGCTCGGTCGGTCTGTCCGACACCGACGCCGACGCCATCGCCGACCGGTTCGTCGCGGCGTTCGCGCCGTGGGAGGCGAACTCGTTCCCGGGGCTGCTGGCCAACATCACCGCGGGCCGGGTGGCCAACCGTCTCGGTCTCGGCGGCATCAACTGCACCGTCGACGCGGCCTGCGCGGCCTCGCTGGCCGCACTGCGCACCGCCATCGCCGAACTCCAGGACGGCCGGGCGGACATGATGATCACCGGCGGCGTGGACACCGAGAACACGATCTTCATCTACATGTGCTTCAGCAAGGTCGGTGCGCTGTCGTCCAGCGGGCGGATCAGCCCGTTCTCCGCCGACGCCAATGGCACGCTGCTCGGTGAGGGCATCACCATGCTGGCGCTGCGCAGGCTGGCGGACGCGCGCCGCGACGGCAACCGGATCTACGCCGTCATCCGCGGTCTCGGTTCCTCCAGCGACGGTCGCGCCAAGAGCATCTACGCCCCCCGTGCGGGCGGCCAGCGCGTCGCGCTGGACCGGGCCTACGCCGACGCCGAGGTCTCGCCCGCCGACGTCGCGCTCATCGAGGCGCACGCCACCGGCACGCCCGTCGGCGACAAGACCGAGCTCACCGCGCTCAAGGAACTGCTCAGCGACGCGACCTCTGAGCCCGCGTTCGCCGCGCTGGGCAGCGTGAAGTCGCAAATCGGGCACACCAAGGGCGCCGCGGGCACCGCGAGCCTGATGAAACTGGCGCTGGCGCTGCACCAGAAAGTGCTGCCCGGCACCATCAACGTGTCCGCGCCCAACGCCGAGATCGCCGCCGCGGACGCGCCGTACTACGTGAACACGCGCACCCGGCCCTGGATCCGCGACCCGCAGCGGCCGGTGCGACGGGCCGCGGCGTCGGCATTCGGGTTCGGCGGCACCAACTTTCACGTCGTGCTCGAGGAGGCGGACGCCGATCGTGGTGCGCACCCGGTGCTGCACCGGACGGCACGTGCGCATCTGTGGCACGCCGCGGACGTCGCGGGTCTGATCGACGCGGTGCGCAGTGTGGCGCCCAGCGACGGCGGTGAGATACCGGAGCATCACGCGCGCATCGGGTTCGTGTCGGTCGACGAGGAGAACGCCGCGCACCTGCGCTCGCTCGCGGTGGATGAACTCGTCCGCAACCCCGAGGCTCCGGGCTGGGACCACCCCGAAGGCGTGTACTTCCGGGCGGCCGCGCTCCCTGATCGCAAGGTCGGCGCGCTGTTCGCCGGGCAGGGCAGCCAGTACGTCGACATGGGTCTGGAGGCGGCGCTGAACAATCCGGCCGTCGGCACGGCGTTCGATGCGGCCAATGACGCTTTCGCGGGCGCGCCAGTGCGGCTGTCGTCGGTGGTCTTCCCGCCGCCCGCGTTCGACGACGCCGTCGTGGCGCAGCAGGAAGAGGCCTTGCGCCGCACCGAGTTCGCCCAGCCCGCGATCGGCGCGCTATCGGCGGGGCAGTTCGCGGCGTTGTCGGAGTTCGGCTTCCGCGCCGACGGCTATCTCGGGCACAGCTTCGGTGAACTGACCGCGCTGTGGGCTTCCGGCGCGCTGGCCACCGCGGACTTCTACGCACTGGCCCGGGCGCGGGGCGTGGCCATGACACCTGAGGAGGGGGTCGAGGCGGGCACCATGGCGGCGCTCGGCGCGTCCAGGCAGACCGCAGAGGAACTGCTCGACGGCGTCGACGACGTGTGGATCTGCAATCACAACGCGCCCGACCAGGTTGTCGTCGGCGGCGGGCCGGAGGGGATCGCCGCCGTTGTGGCCCGCTGCGCGGAGCGCGGGGTGGCCACGCGCGCTCTGCCGGTCTCCGGGGCGTTCCACACGCCTTATGTCGCCCACGCCACCGCGGCGTTCGCGCCCGCGGTCGCCGAGGTGCACATCGGCGCGCCGGACGCGCCGGTCTTCGCCAATACGCCCGACGCCCGCTACAGCGGCGATGTCGCGGCCAACCGGGCCGTGCTGACCGAACAGCTCGGCAAGCCGGTCGAATTCGTCGCGGCGCTCACCGCGATGCGCGACTCGGGCTGCACCGTGTTCGTGGAGTTCGGGCCGAAGCAGGTGCTGACCTCGCTGGTGCGGCGCACCCTCGGCGACGACGTCGTCGTCATCGCCACCGATTCCGGCCCGATCGGCGACAGCGATCTCGCCTTGACCCGCGCGGCGGTACGCCTGACCGTGCTCGGCTTCGGCCTGCATGGCATCAACCGCCACGCCGCCCCCGCGCCGGAGGCCCAGGTCTCCGGCCGCGCGATGACGGTGACGCTGTCGGCGCCCGAATACGTGCCCGAGACGCGTCGCGCCGCATACACCGACGCGCTCGACGACGAATACCGGCTCAGTGTCCTGGCGGCTTCCGCCGCTCCGGTCGACAGCGTGGTCGATCACCAACCCGCCGCCGAAAACCCGGCCGGGCCGACCGCTCAGCCCGCCGCCGAGTACCTGGCCGGGCCGACCGCTGTCGATCACGAGCGCGCCGCCGAGTACCCGGCCGGGCAGACTGCTGTCGATCACCAGCCCGCCGCCGAGTACCCGGTCGGCCCGGCCGCTGTCGATCACCGGCCCGCCGCCGAGTACCTGGCCGGGCCGGCCGCTGTCGATCACCATCGCGCGGCCGAACACCATAGCGGCCCAACCGCTTTCATCGCAGCATCGGAGACCACCGTGTATCCCACATCGCAGACCGGCGACGCCGGTTCGGACGCGCTGGAGAGCGCGCTCCTGCAGCATCTGCACACCCACCGTCAGTTCCTCGACGGCCAGCTTGACATGGCCCGCGGCCTGGCCGGCGCGCTCGGCGACGGCCGGTTGGACGCAGCTACGGTCCGCGCCATCGAAGCGGTCAAGGAGCACGGCGTCGCGATCAGCCACAGCCATGCGCGTGCGAGTGAGGTGCTGGCCCAGCTGGTGGAGCTGGAAAGCGGATTCGCTCCCGTTTCGCGGCCTTCGACGCAGGTCACGCGCCCGGCCGCGCCCGCGCCGCGTGCGGCGATCGAGCCCGCACCTGTGCGCCGTCCCCTCGCCACGGCCATGGTCGTGGATGACCACCGTGCCGTGTCCGCGGCGGAAGCCGTTGCGGTACCGGCCACTCCGGAAGCCGTGACGAACGGGCGCGCGGCGGGCGTCCCGGCCGAGACCCCCGCGGGAAACGGTCAGGTGTCGAGTGCGGAGTTGCGGCGGGCGTTGCGCGAGGTGGTCGCCGAGAAGACGGGTTATCCGGTGGAGATGGTGGATCCGTCGATGGATCTCGAGGCCGATCTCGGTGTGGACTCGATCAAGCGGGTGCAGGTGATCGGCGCGGTGCAGGAACGGTTCCCGCAGCTGCCGAACCTCGGACCTGAACAGCTGGGCACGGTACGCACGCTGGACCAGGTCGCCGATCTGCTCGGCGGCGCGCCGACCACTGAAACGGTGCAAACGCCTGCCGCCTCGAACGGCAACGCCGCCGCCGACGGCCAGGTGTCGAGTGATCTGTTGCGACGTGCGTTGCAGGAGGTGGTTGCGGAGAAGACCGGCTACCCGGTGGAGATGGTGGATCCGTCGATGGATCTGGAAGCGGATCTCGGTGTGGACTCGATCAAGCGGGTGCAGGTGATCGGCGCGCTGCAGGAGCGGTTCCCGAACCTACCGAGCCTAGGTCCGGAGCAACTCGGCACGCTGCGCACGCTGGATCAGGTCGCCGAGCTGCTGGGCGCGTCCGGCGGTGCGCCGACCGGCACCTCTGCCATGGCGACGAACGGCACCGGCGCGGATGACCGAGTATCCGACGAGGCCTTGCGGCGTGCGCTGCTGGAGGTGGTCGCGGAGAAGACGGGTTATCCGGTGGAGATGGTGGATCCGTCGATGGATCTGGAGGCCGATCTCGGTGTGGACTCGATCAAGCGGGTGCAGGTGATCGGCGCCTTGCAGGAGCGGTTTCCGAACCTACCGAGCCTGGGTCCGGAGCAGCTGGGCACGCTGCGCACACTGGATCAGATCGTGCTGGAACTCGCCGGTGCCGCGGGCGGTGATGTCCACCCAAAAGCTGAGGCCGCGGCGGGAACGTCGCGGCATGCCGTCGAACTCGTCTCCTTGCCGTCGCCGGATCGAGCGGTCGCGCCCTACCGTGCCGGGGCCCGGGCCGTGCTCGTCGACCTGACCGGCGAGCAAGACGCCGACTCGGCCGCGCTCGGCGCGGCGCTGGACGGGCTGGGTTGGACGGTCCGCTACGTGGATTCGGTCGATGTCGACACCGACGGCGAACCGATCGACCTGTGCCTCGTCCTGGTCGGTGGGTCCGCGGACTGGGTGTCGGCCCGGCGGTCGCTGACCGATTGCATCCTCCTGGCCGGTCGCGCCGTACCGCTGCTGCGGCGCGCGCTGGGGCGGGCAGCCTTCGTGACGGTGACGCGGCTCGACGGCGGACTCGGCTTCCTCGGCGCCGAGCCGGTGCATGCCCTGCTCGGCGGTGTCGGTGGAGTGGTGAAAACCCTTGCGGCCGAACAACCCGAGCTGTTCAGCCGGGCGCTCGACATCGCTCCCTCCTGCCCGCCTGCTCAGCTCGCCGAACTCGTGACGGCCGAGTTGCTCGACCCGGCCCGCGACATCAACGAGGTCGGCATCGACGCGGCGGGCGTGCGGAGGACCCTGGTGCCGAGCGGGCACGCACCCGCACGATCGGTCACCGCGGTGCGTCCCGGCGCCGAGCAGGAGCCGACGGTGCTCACCGCCGACGACGTGCTGCTGGTCACCGGCGGCGCGCGCGGTGTCACCGCCACTTGCGTCCTGGCGCTCGCCGCGCGGAGCGAGGCGCGGTTCGTGCTCCTCGGCCGATCCGAACTCGGCACCGAACCCGACTGGGCGGCCGGAGTTTCCGACGCGGAGCTCAAGCCCGCCGCGGTGCGCGCGCTGGCCGGTACCGGCGCGACACCACGCGACGTCGAGCGTGCCGTGTCCGGGGTTCGCGCCACGCGGGAGGTCCTGCAGACGCTGGCGGCCCTCGGGTCGCGCGCCGACTACCTCGCCGCCGACGCAACCGACGAGAAAGCGGTCGCCGCGGCCATCGCCCCGTGGCGCGACTCCATTACCGGAGTCGTGCACGGTGCCGGGGTGCTGGCCGACTCCATGATCACCGACAAGACCGCGGAATCCGTCGCCAGGGTGCTCGATCCGAAGATCGGCGGACTCGCCGCGGTGCTCGGCGCGCTCGGCGAGCTACGGCATCTGGTGTTGTTCACGTCGGTGGCCGGACTGTTCGGCAATGCCGGTCAGGCCGACTATGCGGCCGCGAACGAAGCGCTCTCGCGATTCGCGGTGAGCTGGCGGCGCAGCCACCCGAATTGCCATGTCACCGCGATCGACTGGGGTGCATGGGACGGCGGCATGGTGACGCCCGCCCTCCGGGAACACCTCCGCGCCCGCGGTGTCGAACTTCTCGACCCGCAAGTCGGTGCGGCGGCGTTCACCGAGCAATTCACCGCCGCCCGCGCCGAGGACACCGTCGTGCTGATCGGACCTGCGAAGTCGCTGTCGGACACGGGTATCGGGACGGCGACTGTCCGTGCCCGGCGAACGATCACCGGGATCACCGAGGATCCGATCATCGCGGCGCACCGGATCGGCGAGCACGTCGTCCTGCCCGCCACCTTCGGTCTCGGCGCCATGGTCAACCTCGCCGAGCGCGCCCTGCCAGGACGGGAGGTGGTCGGTGTCCGGGACTTCCACGTGCTCAAGGGGATCGTGTTCGACCATCCGGTCGACGAGCTCGAGCTCAAACTGGCACCGGGGGAGAACGCCACGGCGCGCGGGGGCAATGCGGTCGGCGAACCCGTGCCGGGTGAGCAGACCACCACGATGCACGCGACAGTTCGCGGGGACGACGCGGTCCACTTCCGGGCGACACTCCTGCTCGCCGACGCCGCGGAGCGCGCGCCGCGCCGCCCGGTCCCCGGCGGCCCCGCCGACGACACGGACATCTACCGCGACGCTATCCAGTTCCACGCACCCGCCCTGCAAGGCCTGCGCCGGATTCGGGCGGTCACCGACGACGCGATCGTGTTCGACTGCGAACTACCCGCCGCCACGGTGGCGCGCGGCGCGTACGCCGGGAGGTTGCACGACCCGGTCCTCGCCGACCTGATCCTGCAGGGACCGCCCGTGCTCGGCTACCGGTTGCTCGGGACGGCATGCCTGCCGCTCGGTGTGGGGCGGGTCGAGTACTACCGGCCGCTGCCCGCGGGCGAGCCTTTCGTGCTCATCGTGGACAACCCGCGGCCCGGTCGTTTCGACGCCCGGATCGACGCCACCGCGATGACTGCGGATGGCGCAGTGCTGCAACGTTTCTCGGACGTCACAGTGGTGACGACACCTGATCTGACGGAGAAGTTCCAGACCTCGGTGAGGCGGTGGATGGCATGACAACGCTGGAGTTCGACGGTGTTCCGTTCGATCCGGTAACCGCACCGGCCGCGCCGGCGGCGATGGTGCAAGGAAGTGGAGAGGGTCAGCCTGTGCGCCGAGTGGATTCCGGCCCCGCGTACTCCGGATCCTTTGGCGACGCTCGGACGGTCGACACCGCCTCCGACGGCGCGACCGTCGAAAACCTCGCCGTCGGCGGCCCGGTCGCCGCCCGGATCGCCGTAACAGACGGTGCAACAACAGGTCTTGCCTATCCAGAGATCGAGCAGGGGAGCGTCGACGGGCAGCCGCAGCGACGAGGTTCGGGCGTCGACGGTGCGACTCAGGGACACCGCGACCACCTTGCGGATGCTGTCGGAATACGCAGTACAGCAGTACATCCCGCCTATTTGGAGGCCGAGGGCGCTTCGCTCGCGTCTCCGGCGCGCACGGAGGCCTCCGATCCGATCGCGGTGGCCGATCGGTCGGCGAGTCCGCTCGCCGAGATCCGCTCCGGCGTTGTCGCGGCGCACCGGGCGGCGCTGAGCGCGCAGGTGGCCATGCAACGGGCTGTGTGGCAGCGGGCACTGCGCCGAACGACGGCGGCGACCGAACCGAACGCGACCGATCCCGGCCGCGCTGTCGGGGTCGATTCGGCAACCGAATCTAACGCGACCCAGCCTGCACGCGGCCTTGGGGTCGATTCGCCCGTCAGCGGTACCGGTCTCCAGGCACTCCATGACGAACCGGCGCGTCGGTGGTCGCAACACGGTGGCGACCGCCCGCACTTGCGGCACGACGACGACCCGAAGCGGGGCGTTGAAGCTCCCCTCTTTTCGGCCCCAGTCGACGACTCGCGAACACCTGTCGGAGCGGCCGCCGCGGAGTCGGCGTTCAAGCCGCTGGCCCGCACCGATCGCACGCGTCTGGATCGAGCCGCCCTGACCCGCCTCGCCCAGGGCGACCTGACCGGCGTGTTCGGACCGGCGTACCGGCGTCCCGGAGTCGAGTCGGTGGCCCGGATCGCCGCGTCAGGGCCGCTCGCCCTCACCGAGGTCACCGAGATTGCGTTGTACGGCGGCACGGGCAACGGCAGCGTCACCGCACGCTTCCAGGGTGACTCGCGCGCCGCAGCGGTTCAGGCCGCCGAGGTGTTTGCCCTGTATCTCGGCATGCCGCTGGTGCTGTCGGGTAGTTCGCTCGTCGCCGAGTGCACCGGGGCCGTGGCGGGGACCGGGTCCGGCACGATCACACTGACCGTGACCGCTCTCGACCTGGTGCCGCGACCGCACGTCACAGGGACGGCGGTCGTGACCGGCGCGCACGGCGAAATCAACGTCACGATCACAGTGTCCGAACGCCCTGGCAGCGGTGTCGGTCCGGGTCAGGTTTCGGAAAACCTGCTGCTCAACGAGTTCCATATGACTCATCTCGCCCGCGGTGACCAGGCCATCGCCATGGGCCCGGAATTCGCCCCCTACACCGGCGTGCGAGCAACCAGGCTGCCGACCGGCGGCCTGCTGCTTGTCGACCGGGTGCTCGACTTCGATGGCAGCCGCGGTCAGCTGGACGGAGCCGCCTACACCACCGAATACGATTCGCCCGCCGACTCCTGGTACTACGCCGACACCGCCAACGAGTCCATGCCGCACTTCGTCTACATGGAGACCTCACTCCAGGCGGCGCTGCTGATGGGCTACTACGCGGGACCCACGCTCACCCAGCCGGGCACCACGCTGAGCCTGCGCAACCTCGGCGGCACCGCCACCGTGCTGCGGCGGACCGATCTGCGGGACAAGACGATCCACCAGTCGTCCCGGCTGCTGTCGACCACCATCCTGCCCGGTTCGTCGCTGCAGACCTTCGACTACACGCTCAGCGTGGACGGCGAACCGTTCTACACCGGCGAGACGATGTTCGGCTACTTCAGCGACCAAGCCCTGGCCAACCAGACCGGCCTGGACGCGGGCCGCGCGGCGCCGACCTGGCTGGCGGACAACCCCGGCGCGCGGGTACGCACCATCGACGTCGCCGGCCGGCGCGCCGACCCGAACGCCAGGCTGTGCGCCCGGAACACGCTCGCGCTGATCGACCGGGTCGACGTGGTCGACGGCGGCGGCAGATACGAAGCGGGATATCTGCATTCGCTGCGCGAGATCGACCCGTCGGACTGGTACTTCACACGACACTTCCACCTCGACCCGGTGATCCCGGGGTCGCTCGGAGTGGAATCGGTGATCCACGCGATCCAGGAGTGGATGATCGACGCCGGATTCGCCGACACGATCGGCGATCCGGTCTTCCGCATCCCCGCCGATATCCCGTTCCGCTGGCGCTACCGCGGGCAGTTCCTGCCCACCGACGGCACTGTCGAGCTCGAAGCGCACATCAAGGAGGTGCGTCGCGGACCGGATGGCATCACCGTGATCGCCGACGGCTCGTTGTGGAAGCCAGGACTGCGCATCTACGAATTGCTCGACCTCGCGGTCGAACTCGGCGAACGGAAGGAAAGCTGATGACCACGACCCTGATCAGCGTCGCCGCCCAGACCGCCGACGACCTCACGGCCGTACCGTACCTCACCCGCCCGTGCCGGATTGCGCGTCACGACGGCCGGATGGTCGGAGCACTCGATGAGCGGACAGCGGAACTCGCCGACGGACTGCTCGGCCCGGTGGCCGAATTCGGCGGGCGGAGGAAGCGGCGATGACCACGTCCCGGATCAGCGCGGTCGCCCAGACCGCCGACGACATCACCGCCGTGCTGCTGGACCTGACGCGCCCGTGCTGGATAGTGCGCCACGAGGGCCGGGTCGGCGCGACATCCGACGAGCGGATCGCGGCACACGCCGATGTCCTGGCCGCGGTCGCGCCACTGCCGCCGGAGCAGTTGGGTGACCGGCGCTTCGCCGCAGCCCACGGTGCGCGCGCGGCATATGCCGCCGGTGCCATGGCCAACGGAATCGCCTCGCCCGCATTGGTCTCAGCGATGGCACAGGCGGGATATCTCGCCTCCTACGGTGCCGCGGGCGTGCCACCCACCGCGGTCGACGCGGCCTTGGCCGACTTGAGCCGCACGCTGGTGGGAAAACCCTTCGCGTGCAACCTGATCCACAGTCCATCCGAGTCCGCATTGGAGCGCGCGATCGTGGACGCGTGCCTGCGTCATCAGGTCCGGTGCGTGGAAGCGTCGGCGTTCATGGATCTCACCGGTGCGGTCGTGCGCTACCGCGCCATGGGACTCGCCGTCGACCGGCAGGGCCGCATCGAGATACGGAACCGGTTGATCGCCAAGGTCTCCCGGGTCGAGGTGGCCGAGTTGTTCCTGCGTCCGGCCCCCGCGCGGCTGCTGCGCGGATTGGTCGAATCCGGTGAGCTGACGCCGGAGCAGGCCCGTCTCGCCGAACAGGTTCCGATGGCCGACGACATCACCGCCGAAGCCGACTCCGGCGGGCACACCGATCGCAGGCCGCTGGTGGTGCTGCTGCCGGAGCTGATCGCGACGCGGGACCGCCTGGCCCGCACCGTG
>NZ_BDBA01000147.1 GCF_001612745.1 Nocardia amamiensis NBRC 102102
CGGTGGTGCCCTCGTACAGCGAGTCGATCTTCGCGTCCCGGATGTACTGCTCGATCGGATAGTCCTGGAGATAGCCCGAGCCACCCACCGTTTGCAGCGACTCGGTCAGGTACTGGTAGGCCCGCTCGGAACCGACACCCTTGACGATCGGCAGCAGCAGATCGTCCACCCGGTGCGCCAGATCGGGTCCGGCACCGGAAACATGCTGTGCTACATCATCGTTCTGATGGGCTGCCGTGTAGAGGTACACGGCGCGCAGGCCCTCGGCATACGCCTTCTGCATGGCCAGCGAGCGCCGCACGTCCGGGTGGCGGATGATGGTCACCCGCGGCGCGGCCTTGTCGGTCATCTGGGTCAGGTCGGCGCCCTGGATCCGTTCCTTGGCGTAGTCCAACGCGTTCAAGTAGCCGGTCGACAGGGTGCCTGCGGATTTGACGCCGACCATCATGCGCGCGTTCTCGATCACCTGGAACATCTGCGCGATGCCGTTGTGCACCTCGCCGACCAGCCAGCCTTTGGCGGGCACACCGCTGCCGCCGAAAGTCACCTCGCAGGTGGGCGAGGACTTCAAGCCCATCTTGTGCTCGACTCCGGTGACGTACACACCGTTGCGCTCGCCGAGCGCCAGGGTCTCGTGGTCGAACAGGAACTTCGGCACGTAGAACAGGGACAGGCCCTTGGTGCCCGGTCCCGCGCCCTCCGGCCGGGCCAGCACCAGGTGGAAGACGTTCTCCGCCGTGTCGCCGACCTCGGCGCCGGAGATGAAGCGCTTGACGCCCTCGATGTGCCAGGAGCCGTCTTCCTGCCTGATCGCTTTGGTTCGTCCGGCGCCCACGTCCGAACCCGCGTCGGGCTCGGTCAGCACCATGGTGCCCTGCCAGCCCTTCTCGAAGCCGAGCGTGGCCCAGTGCTTCTGCTGCTCGGTGCCGACGTTGTACAGCACGGACGCCATGACGGGGCCCATGTTGAAGAACGACGCCGACGGATTGGCGCAGATGATCATCTCGGCGACCGCCCACACCAGCGCCGCGGGCGCAGAAATGCCGCCGATGCCTTCCGGTATGCCCAGTCGGCTCCAGTCCGCCTCGCGCACGGCGGCGACGGTCTTGCGCAGCGGCTCCGGAACCGAGATCGAGAACGTGGTCGCGTCGTACACCACCGGCTCTCGGTCGGCCGCGGCGAAGGAGTCCGCGACGGGGCCTTCCGCCAACCGCCTGACCTCGGCCAGGATCTCCCGGGCCGTGTCGGAGTCGAGGTCGCCGTAGGCGCCGGTGTCGAGGAGCTTGCCCAGTTGGAGCACTTCGAAGAGGTTGAACTCGATATCCCGCAGGTTCGCCTTGTAGTGGCCCATCTCGTCCTCCTCGACTCGAGTCCGGGGCAGGCGCCGCCGGGACAGACGGTTGCGACCTCGTACGAATCGAAGCGTGCCGCATCGCGGCCACGCTACGCAACCGTAGCCACAGCCACCCCGCCAGCGGGTTTGCCAAGACCTCACAACTGCCCACCCGCGATCGACCGCAAAGGTTCACACGCGCGCAACAGACGAAACGGACTCGTTATCGAGAGATATTCCGGCGCAACAACTTATGTCTACCGTTCGCATCACGAATACAGCGGTTGTATACAGCCCGGTGTACCGCCGTGACCGGGTCAAAAGCCGCGGGTATTCGCTGCGGCGCGCATCCAGCGCCGCCGCACACCTGATGAGGAGAAGGGTCCGCCCCATGTCAGATTCCCGTGCCATCCCGCGCCACCGGCGCTTGGTCAAGGCGATGGCGGTACCGACCGCGGTCGCGCTCGCCGGCCTGTTGCTGACCGCCTGCGGCGCCAAGGACGACGCCTCGACCGGATCGAACGCCGCATCCTGCGTGGACACCTCGAAGGACACGATCAAGGTCGGCTCACTGCACTCGCTGTCCGGCACGATGGCCATCTCCGAGGTCACCGTCGCCAACTCCACCAAGCTGGCCGTCGACCAGATCAACGCCGCGGGCGGCGTGCTCGGCAAGAAGATCGAGCTGGTGCTGGAGGACGGCGCTTCGGACCCGAAGACCTTCGCGGAGAAGGCGGAGAAGCTGATCAGCTCCGACTGCGTCGCCGCGGTGTTCGGCGGCTGGACCTCCTCGAGCCGCAAGGCCATGAAGCCGAAGTTCGAGAGCCTCAACTCGCTGCTCTACTACCCCGTGCAGTACGAGGGCCTGGAGGACAGCAAGAACATCTTCTACACCGGCGCGACCACCAACCAGCAGATCATCCCGGCGCTGGACTACCTGAAGCAGAAGGGCATCACCTCGCTCTACCTGGTCGGTAGCGACTACGTCTTCCCGCAGACCGCCAATCGCGAGATCAAGGCATACGCCGCGGCCAACGGCATCGAGATCAAGGGCGAGGACTACACCCCGCTCGGCTCCACCGACTTCTCCACCATCGTGAACAAGGTCCGCACCGCCAAGGCGGGCGCGGTGTTCAACACCCTCAACGGCGATTCCAATGTCGCGTTCTTCCGCGAGTACACCAGCGCGGGCCTGAAAGCCGCTGAGATGCCGGTGATCTCGGTGTCGATCGCCGAGGAGGAGGTCGCGGGCATCGGCGCGCAGAACATCGCGGGCCAGCTCACCGCGTGGAACTACTACCAGACCGTCGACACCCCGCTGAACAAGAAGTTCGTCGCCGACTACAAGGCCGCGTTCGGCGCCGAGAAGCCGACCTCGGACCCGATGGAAGCCGCCTACGCGTCGGTCTACCTGTGGAAGAACACCGTCGAGAAGGCGAAGTCGTTCAAGGTGGCGGACATTCAGGCCGCCGCCGACGGCGTGAGCTTCGAAGCCCCCGAGGGCCTGGTCACCATCGACGGCTCGAATCACCACATCACCAAGACCGCCCGCATCGGCGAAATCCGCCCCGACGGCCTCATCTACACCGTCTGGGACTCCGGCAAGTCGGTGACCCCGGACCCGTACCTGAAGTCCTACGACTGGGCGAAGGGCCTGAAGTAATCCGCAGCCGCGGCCCAGCCGCGGGTGGCCGGTGCATTTCGCGACGAGGTCGCGGGCGGCGGTCGCTTCGCAGCGAGCAATGAGGGGGGCCGCGGATTGCACGGCTCGTGTTCGGGCGGGCGTCCCGTCCACGACGGCCGCCCGAACACGAGCCACACAGGCCCTGAACACGCAGCGCCGCCGAGCGTTGCCTGACCAACAAACAGGAGCTTCCTCCCATGGATGTTGTGATCGGACAGCTCTTCACGGGGCTGAGCCTGGGATCGATTCTCTTGCTCGCCGCGCTCGGGCTCTCGCTGACCTTCGGTCAGATGGGCGTGATCAACATGGCGCACGGCGAGTTCATCATGGCCGGTTGCTACACGACCTACGTTGTGCAGAAGGTCATTTCGTCGGCCGGAATATCACTCGTCGTCTCCCTGCTGATCGGCTTCCTGGTCGGCGGACTGCTGGGCGCCGCGCTGGAGATGGGCCTGATCCGCTGGATGTACGACCGGCCGCTGGATACCCTGCTGGTCACCTTTGGTGTCGGGCTGGTGTTGCAACAGCTGGCTCGCGACATCTTCGGCGCGCCTGCCAAGAACGTCATCGCGCCGGAATGGCTCAGCGGTGGCGTCACGATCCTGGGCGCGGTGGTGCCGAAGACGCGCATCTTCATCCTGGTCCTCGCGGTCGTCGCGGTGACCGCGCTGGCCGCGGTGCTGAAGACGACGCCGCTGGGCAGGCGCATCCGTGCGGTCGTGCAGAACCGGGGCTTGGCCGAAACCTCCGGTGTCTCCAGCCGTTTCACCGACATCAGCACCTTCTTCATCGGCTCGGGCCTGGCCGGGGTGGCCGGTGTCGCGCTCACTCTGATCGGTTCCACCAGCCCGACCATCGGCCAGAGCTATCTGATCGACGCGTTCCTCGTGGTGGTCATCGGCGGACTCGGCCAGATCAAGGGCACGGTGATCGCCGCGTTCGCGCTCGGCCTGCTCAATTCCTACATCGAGTACTCGACCACCGCGTCCATCGCGAAGGTCATCGTCTTCGTCGTCATCGTGATCTTCCTGCAGGTTCGCCCGCAGGGCCTGTTCACCGTCCGGACAAGGAGTCTGGCTTGACCACACTCGTGCAACGGTGGCGTGCGCATTCCTCGCTCACCGCACTGGCCGGATTCGCGGTCGCCGCCGTTCTGTTGTTCGCGGTCGCTCCCGCGGTGCTCAGCGACTTCCGGCTCAACCTGCTGGCGAAGTTCCTGTGCTTCGCGATCGTCGCGGTGGGCATCGGACTGGCCTGGGGCCGCGGTGGCATGCTGACCCTCGGTCAAGGCGTGTTCTTCGGTATCGGCGCCTACATCATGGCCATGCACCTGCAAATGGCCGACGCCGCGCGGCTCGGCAACGATGTACCGGAGTTCATGGAGATCGCGGGGATTCGCGAATTGCCGTCGTTCTGGCGGCCTTTCGCGTCGGCTCCGGTGGCGCTGCTCGGCATCCTGGTGCTGCCCGCACTGGTCGCGGCGGCGCTCGGGTACGGCGTGTTCAAGCGCCGGGTGAAGGGCGCCTACTTCGCCATCCTCAGCCAAGCGCTGGCCGCAGCGCTGGCCATCCTGCTGACCGGTCAGCAGGCCATCGGCGGGTTCACCGGCCTGTCGGATTTCCGCGCGTTCTTCGGTTTCAAGCTGTCCGACCCGGTGAACCGGCGCATGCTGTTCTTCTTCGCCGCGGGCACCCTGCTGGTGGTGGTCGCGCTGGTGCGGCAGCTGATGCACAGCAGATACGGCGAACTGCTCGTCGCGGTGCGCGACCAGGAGGAGCGGGTGCGCTTCCTGGGGTACGACCCCGCGAACGTGAAGATCGTCGCCTACGTGGTCGCCGCCTTCTTCGCGGGTATCGCGGGCGCGCTGTTCACCCCGATCGTCGGCATCATCTCCCCCGCCGACATCGGCGTCGTCCCGTCCATCGCCTTCCTCATCGGTGTAGCGATCGGCGGGCGCACCACCCTGCTCGGGCCGGTGCTCGGCGCGATCGGCGTCGCCTGGGCGCAGACCGTGTTCTCCGAGGAGTTCCCGTCCGGGTGGACCTACCTGCAAGGCGTGCTGTTCATCGTGGTGGTCGGTTTCGTCCCGGCCGGACTCGCCGGACTGTGGCCGATGGTGAAAGGGCTGGTGGAGGGCCGATTCCGCGGTTCAGCGGCGCCAGCTCCTGCCGTGCTGGCCGAGACACCGCCGGAACCCGTGACCGAGAAAGTGGAATCCCGATGACCGAGACGGCACACGAACCCAAACTCGGCGGCAACGCCGGAATGTCCAGCGAGTACCTCGAGATCCGCGGCCTCTCGGTGAGTTTCGACGGCTTCAAGGCCGTCAGCGATGTCGACCTGACCGTGCTGCAGGGCGACCTGCGCTTCCTCATCGGCCCCAATGGCGCGGGCAAGACCACGATCATCGATGCGATCACCGGGCTCGTTCCGGCGACCGGATCGGCCCAGAAGACCGGCGTCGAGCTGCTCGGCAAGAAGGTGCATCAGATCGCCCGGCTCGGCGTGGGGCGAACGTTCCAGACCGCGAGCGTCTTCGAACAGCTCAGCGTGCTGCAGAATCTCGACATCGCCGCGGGCGCGGGCCGCTCGGCGCTCACCATGCTGCGCCGCCGCAAATCGGTGCTGCCGAGCATCGAGGAGGCGCTGGAGACCACCGGCCTGGCCGATCTGCGCGACAAACCCGCCGGCGTCTTGGCGCACGGGCAGAAGCAGTGGCTGGAGATCGGCATGCTGCTGGTGCAGAACGCCTCGGTGCTGCTGCTGGACGAGCCGGTCGCCGGGATGAGCGCGGAGGAACGCGAGGAGACCGGAAACCTGCTGCGCCGCATCGGCGGTGAACGCGTGGTTGTGGTGGTCGAGCACGACATGGACTTCATGCGTGCCTTCGCCAGCTCGGTGACGGTCCTCGCGGGCGGCACAGTGCTCAGCGAGGGCACCGTCGAGCAGGTGCAGGCGGACCCGAAAGTCCAAGAGGTCTATCTCGGCACCGCCGCGGCCATCGGGACCGAGCTGGCAGACGAAAGGGCATAGGGATGCTGGAGCTCACCGATATCCACTCCGGCTACGGCCGCACCGAGGTCATCCACGGCGTCTCGGTGACCGTCCCGGATGACAGCGTGGTCGCCGTCATGGGACACAACGGCGCGGGCAAGACCACGCTGCTGCGCACCGCCGTCGGCCTGATCGGCACGAAATCGGGGCGGATCGCATTCGACGGAGAGACCATCACCAAACTGTCCCCGTCGCGACGTGTGCGCCGCGGCATCGCTTACGTGCCGCAGGGACAGCAGAGCTTCCCTCAGCTGACCACCGCGGAGAACTTGCAGGTCGTCGCGGACGGGCGCAAGCGGGGCAAGGCGCTGATCGACGAGTCACTGGATCTGTTCCCCGCGCTGCGCGACCTGCTCACCCGCAAGGCGGGCCTGTTGTCCGGCGGCCAGCGTCAGCAGCTCGCCATCGCGCGTGCGCTGATCACCGAGCCCAAGCTGCTCATCCTCGACGAGCCGACCGAAGGCATCCAGCCGTCGGTGGTCGCCGAGATCGAGCGCACCCTCATGGCGCTCACCCGGCGCGGCGGATTGAGCGTGCTGCTGGTCGAGCAGCACATCGGGTTCGCGTTGCAGGCGGCGCAGCGCTACTACGTCCTGCAATCGGGCCGGGTGGCCGCCACGGGCGCAGGCGGCGCGGGCGCCGAGAGCGCGGTCCGCTCGGCGATGGCGATCTGAGTACCGCCGTGACCCGCAACAGGGGTCGGATTCCGTTGCGTGAGCAGGTCTACGACTCGCTGCGACGGGATCTGGCCACCGGAGTCATCGTGCCGACCGAACGACTCGGCGAAGAACGCCTCGCCGAGGCCTATGGGGTCTCGCGCACCCCGGTACGTGAAGCGCTGGCTCGGCTGCAGGCCGACGGATTGGTCGAGCGACTCTCCGACGGCCTGTACCCGTATCGTCCCCGGCTCGACGAACTCGACCACCTCTACGAGCTGCGGATCGTGTTGGAAGCCAGGGGCATCCAGCGGGCCCGGCCGGAACACGCGCACGACATGGACCTGGTGCGCGCGGAACTCGACACCTGGCGCGCGCTGCGCGACAACCCGCCCGAACCGGGACCCGCGCTGGTGGCCGCCGACGAACGGTTCCACACCGCATTGCTCGCGGCGGCGGGCAACGCCGCGCTCGCCGACGCGCTCGACGCGGTGCACGTCCGGGTGCGTCCGGTGCGGACGCTGGACATGCCGACCCCGGAACGGATCGCCACGATGACCGCCGAGCACATCGCGATCGCCGAACACCTGCTGTCCGGTGCGGTGGACGCCGCGTTGGCAGCCCTCATCGCCCATATCGACACCTCCCGGGCACATGTGCTGGCCCGCGCGCAGCATGCGCTGCTACTCACCAAACTGGGCCGGGCCGTACGGGATTGAGTCAGCAGCCCGGTTGGAACGGCCAGCACTCGGCGGGCCGGTACGGCGGCGGCGACGGCGTCGGGCTCGTCGTGGTGTCGGTCACCCGAGTCGGTTGGGTCGAGTCCTGCATCAGCGCACTGCCGATCACGGCGAGCACGAGCAGGACGCCGACCACCGCGACCACCACGACGGACCAGCCCGCGTACGCCTGGCCCTTCGTCGCGACGCCGGGCGTCGGCTCGACCCGCGGCTTGGGTTGGCGCGCGATCATCGTCGCCGGCTCCGGCGCGTTCTCCTCGAAGCCCGCGTCGAGCAGTTCGGCGCGGGCCGGGGCGAGTTCCGCGAGACCGAGCGCGTTGCACGCACCGATCACGCGATCCACGGTCCAGTTGCGCGGCCCCGCCGAGAACCCTTCCAGGTAGATACGCAGCTCGGTCGCGTCTGTGACGTTGCCGACGACGACGTCCAACCCCGCGCGCAGGTTGGTGCGCGCCGGGCGCACCACCGCGCCACGGAACGGAACCAATACGACGGCGCCGCTGATGTGTCCCGGATCCTGCAACGCCCGCTGGAGCATGTGCTTCACTGCGTAGATGCCGTGCTCCACGCGATCGGCGGGACTGCCGGAATCCGGGTCGTCCAGTTCCACCGGCGCGTCACTGATCTTCCACGGCCCCTCGGCGGGCGTGCTCAGGATGCCGCTCTGCCTGCGCCGGAACCCGTGCACCTCGAGCACGGTCAGACCGCGCGGCGTCCACACCGCCGCGTCCACACGGCGGTTGTCCGCCTCCAGGTCGATCACGGCGAGGCCGGTCGTCGGATACGACCGCAGGCACGCGACGAATTCCCGCTCGGCACCGGAAAGCTCCGCTCCGGGCCTGATCCTCACCAGCATCTGTTCCCCTGCCGACCTGTTGCCTACACCTGACACCACGGAACCCACTGCGGCCGCGGCGACCCGCACCGGTACTGATGATGACGGGGTACCCGCCCGAAAACCACTGGAAAGCAAAAGAATGATCCCCCCGTCCTCGAGCTGACGTCCGGGTACGCTCGATATACGGCCCAGCACCGACGCCGGCCGTACCAGCACGCGAGGAGGCGTCCCAGCATGGTTTCAATGCTGCAACCACGCATCTCTCCCGGGCGGCTCCGGGAACTCGGTCCAGTCAATTGGGTTGCCTGGCAGGTACTTTCCCGTGCCGCCGGCACCGACGACGCGCATCTGTTCAGCACGCTCGGCCGCACCAAGGGCCTGTTCCGTGGCTGGCTGCACTACTCGGGGCGGTTGATGCCGGGCGGGCGATTGCCGCGCCACGAATCCGAGATGGTCATCATCCGGGTCGCGCACCTGCGTGGATGCGACTACGAGATGGACCATCACATCCGCCTCGGCAGGCGGGCCGGAGTGACCGCCGAGATCCTCGATCGGCTGCGCGTCGGACCGGCCGCCGCGGGCTGGTCGGAGAAGCACCACGCGCTGCTGGCAGCGGTGGACCAGCTCGTGGAGAAACGCGACATCGGCGACGACGCCTGGGCGGAGCTGGCCAAGCACTACGACGAACGCAGCCTGATCGAAATCGTCCTGCTGGTCAACCAGTACGAAGGTCTGGCCGCCACCATCACCGCGCTGCGCATTCAGCGCGACGGCGTCTGAGCGGCGAATTCGGACGAAATCCGTCCACAGCCCCGCACCGGGTCGAGCGAAGGCAGGCGCAGCCGCAGAAAAGGCGCAGCCGAACAAAGTCCGTCCACAGGCCCCGCATCGGACCGAGTGACGACAGAGGCAGACGCATGAAAGGCACTGTCGAACGAAGTCCGTCCACACCCCGTGCTGGGCGGGGCGGACGCCAGGTAGCCGCATAGAGGGCGCTGTTCAACGAAGTACGCCTCGGGTCCGCGCATGGCGGAGCGAAGGCGGTACGCCTAGCGGTCCGCGGCGCGCGGGCCCTCGATGCGCCGGGCCAGACCGTCCAGCACTAGCTCCAAGCCGAACTCGTATGCATGGTCGGCGCTGTACGCGGCGTCGTGCGCCTGGCCCGCGGCCGCGCCGACACGCGTGGCGAGCGGATAGCGCTCCGAATCGAAGACCTGGGCCAGCACCGGTGCGGCCCGCTCCCACCATTGCCGGTCCGACATGGCGCTGTCGGCCGCCGCGCGCTCGGTGTCGATGGCTATCCGGGCGACGGACATGACGAATCCGAGCACGAACGTCAGCGCGGCGTCCATGGCGACATCGTCCAGCCCGAGACCGTCGAAGGCCCGCAGCTCGTGGTCGTATTTCGCGGAGAGTCCTGGACCGAGCGGTGGACGGGTGGTCGGCAGGTAGGCGACCCACGGATGCCGCGCCAGTAGAGCCCGGTTCTCGGCGGCGACGCGAGTGACGCGTTCGCGCCAAGGCAGACCGTTCAGGTCGGCGCGTTCCATCCGCGCGTAGACCGTGTCGAGCATCAGGTCGACCAACTCGGCTTTCCCCGGCACGTAGGTGTAGGTGGCCATCGGCGTCAGTCCGAGTTTGGTGGCGACCGCGCGCATGGTGAGCGCGCCGATGCCTTCCGCGTCGGCGATCTCGATCGCCGCGGCGACGACCGCATCGACACTGCTGCGTTGCTTCGGCCCGCGGCCGGTGCCGGAACTTGCCGGAATCCGCCAGAGCAGCTCGAGCGTGCGCACCGGGTCTCCCGCGCCGCTGCGCTCCTTCGGCTGTCCCACCGCCGCCTCCTCACGTGATCGACATCCGATGGTATTCACGTGATTCAGATCACAGTGCGTCCGCCCGGAAATTTCTCTACAAAGTATAGCGTACATAGTACAGAGTAAGCCGACGCCCAGGGAGGACCCATGAAAATCACCGCTTCCGCCATCTCGCTCAACGTCCCCGACCCGGCAGCCTCGGCGAAGTTCCTGATCGACCACCTCGGATTCGAGGAGAAGATGTCGGCCGACGGATTCGTCTCGCTGGAGCGGCCGGACGCCGGGCTGAACGTCATCTACCTGCGCACCGGGCTGGCGAGCTTCAAGCCGAAGAGCGCGGCAGGCAGTGCGGGCGAGGGCCTGCTCGTGGTCTTCGTCGTCGACGACATCGATGCCGAGTACGCCCGGCTGCAAACCGAAGGAGTTCCGATCGTGACGCCCATCGAAACCGAGCCGTGGGGCGAGCGGTACTTCCAGATGGGCGATCCGAACGGGATCATCATCCAGCTGGTGCAGTGGGTCTGAATGCATGCGAACGGCGCGGATCCCGGAAGGGAGCCGCGCCGTTCAGTGGCCTTCAGCCGAGCGCCGCGCGGAAGACGTCGACGGCCGGGGTAGCGGGACGGCCCAACAGCTTTTCCAGATCGCCGGTGCGCACGTCGAGAAGGCCGCGCGCGACGCCGGTATCGGCATCGCTGAGGGCCTTGGCGTATTCCTCCGGCAGCCCCGCTTGGACCAGTGCGGCGCCATAGTCCCTCTCCGGCAGGTTCACATAGCGCACCGGCTTACCTGCCGCATCCGAAATCGCCTGAGCCAGTTCGTCATAGGTGAGCGATGCACCGCCGCCGAGTTCGTATACCCGGCCAGCGTGCCCATCGGTGGTGAGCACCCTGGCGGCCGCCTCGGCATAGTCGGCGCGTGCCGCGCCCGCTACCCGGCCGTCGCCCGCAGCTCCGTGCAGCACACCCGACGCTACGGCGTGCGCGAGCCCGCCCAAGTAGTTCTCCCAGTACCAGCCGTTGCGCAGAAGCACATGGGGCACGGTCGATTCGGCGAGCACCGCCTCGGTCCCCGCGTGCTCCTGGGCGAGAATCATCGGGTTGTCCGTTGCCCCTGGGATGCTGGTGTAGGCGAGCAGCTCGACACCGGCGCGCTCGGCCGCACGAATGACGTTGGCGTGCTGGGCCACCCGGGCGCCGAACTCGTTGCCGGAGATCAGCAGTACCCGGTCGACGCCGTCGAACGCCCGGTCCAGGGCCGCCGCGTCGCCGTAATCGGCCTCCCGGACGTCTACGCCTCGCGCAGCCAGATCGGCCGCCTTCCGCGGATCGCGCACGATGGCGACGACCTGCGCAGATCCCTCACGCAACAGCGCCTCCACCACAAGTCGGCCCAGTTGTCCGCTTGCCCCGGTCACGGCGACGGTCATGACTACCTCCAGGTATGTCCGATTAACTAGTACTAACTATTCGTAAGCACTATGCATTCTGATACTACTGCGGTCAAGTTGGGTACCATGACGGTCATGACAACCCAGCGCACCGTCCCGGCCGAGGCCGACGACCCCACGCTGGAAGCCGATGTCTTCGCCCGGAACTGCACTTCGCGGCCGGTTTTGCAGAATGTGGCCAGCCGGTGGGGCACTCTGGCGCTGGTCGCGCTGCGTGCGGGGCCGTACCGGTTCAGCGCCCTGCGCCGCCGGGTGGACGGCGTCAGCGAGCGCATGCTGTCGCAAACCCTGCAGGCGCTCGAGCGCGACGGCATGGTGCACCGGGAGGTACTGGAGACGATCCCCCCGCGAGTCGAATACACCCTCACCGAACTGGGCGCCGAGGTGGCCGCGCATCTGGAAGCACTCATCCAGGTGCTGGAGATCAACATGCCGCGCGTGCTCGAGGCGCAGGCGGCCTACCACCGCGACTGAATCGGGAAGAGCCCGGCGTCATCGCTGGTTACATGGGCATGGAACTCGCCGCCGCAGTCGATTTCGCACGCGAACACCGCAGGTCCGTGCTCACCACGATTCGCCGCAACGGACGCCCGCAACTGTCCAACGTGCTGCACGTCGTCGGCGCGGACGGCCGCATCCGCATCTCCATCACCGCCGACCGTGCGAAGTATCACAACCTGGTCCGCGACCCGTGGGCGGCGTTGCACGTGACCCGCGACGACTTCTTCGCCTACGCCGTACTGGAGGGCACGGTGGAGCTCACGCCGGTCGCCGCCGCACCCGACGATCCCACAGTCGACGCGCTCGTCGACTACTACCGCACCGCCTCCGGGGAGCACCCCGACTGGGACGAATACCGCAACGCGATGGTCGCCGATCGCCGTGCCTTGGTCCTGTTCACACCCGCCCATGCATACGGAATGCTCTGATCCGGGCAGTCGCACCAACGCGCTCGAACCGCGGCAACGTCGGCTTGCTCGGCGACCCGATAGCGGGACAGGGAACCGGCCTTTCCACGGCATCCGCGAAAACGAGCAGCTCCGCTCGCCGGGGCGCACCTCGAGGATGCCCCGCGCCGGGCACCGGTATCGGCGAGGGCCTGGGGTAGTCCGCGGCCACCCTGGCCCCCGGCCATCGAGCACTCGGGCTGCTCACCGCGACGGCGGAACGCTGGCCGCTTCGGCTCGGCGAGCCATCCAACCGGCCCACGCTCAGCGGCTGGCGAGGCCGTGTGCCAGATCGCCAGCGCGTGCCGATCCGGTCAGCGGGACATCAAGTCGGAGACGGTGACGAATTCGTAGCCCGCGGAACGCAATTCGGCGACGATGCGCGGGATGGCAGCCAATGCTGCGGTCGTGCCGAACATGACGTGCAGCAGGATGATCGAGCCGGGACGGACCTCGGCGAGGGTTTCGGCCACGATGTCCTCCGCGGTGGCGGCCTTCCCGGAATCGGGTTCGACATCCCACATCACGGTGACGCGGTCGTGCTCGGCAAGGTAACGCGGCAGAATCACGAGCTTCTTACCGTAAGGCGGGCGGAAGGTGATCGGGCCGACGTAACCGGTCTTCATGATCTCGGCATCGGTGCGCTCCACTTCGTCGCGGACCGTGCCGGGAGTGACGAACACCATCCGGCGATGTGAATAGGTGTGATTGCCGATCTCATGGCCCGCCGCCACGATGGCCCTGCCGTGCTCCGGGTGCGCAGCGAGATCACGGCCGTTCAGATAGAAAGTGGCCGGAACCTGGGCCTCGGCAAGGACTCTCAGCACGTCCGGCGCGCGATCGGTCGGGCCGTCGTCCAAGGTCAGCGCGACCACTTTCGCGTCGGTGTCCACCCGGCTCACCACATGACCGGCCAACTGGAAGGTGCGGGCGTTCATCAGGTAATAAGTGCCCGTCGCGAGCAGCACCACGACGACGAGCACCGGCACACTTCCGAGCAGCCACCTACGAAGCATGCACGCTGTATAGCAGACCACCCGCGCCGACGCCGACTTCCGAAGTCCCTACTGCCGCGGAAACCATTGCCGGACAAGCCGAAGGGCGTGCGGCCGACGACCACACGCCCCTGATGCCGACGATCAGAAGTTGATCATGTGGCCGGCCAGGCCGTGGAACGCTTCCTGGAGGGCCTCGCTGAGCGTCGGGTGGGTGTGCACATTGCGGGCCAGCTCGTTGACCGTCAGGTCCCACTTCTGCGCCAGGGTGAGCTCGGGCAGCAGCTCGGAGACGTCGGGGCCGATGAGGTGCCCACCGAGCAGCTCGCCGTACTTGGCGTCGGCGATGAGCTTGACGAAACCGGTCGGGTCGCCGAGGCCGTGCGCCTTGCCGTTGGCGGTGAACGGGAAGGTCGCGACCTGCACGTCGTAGCCCTCGTCGCGGGCCTGCTGCTCGGTCAGGCCGAAGCTGGCGACCTGCGGCTGGCAGAACGTGGCGCGCGGCATCATGCGGTAGTCGCCGAGCGTGACGGTCTCCGCGCCCGCGATGGTCTCGGCCGCCACCACGCCCTGCGCCTCGGCGACGTGCGCGAGCTGCAGTTTGCCGGTGACGTCGCCGATGGCGTAGATGCTCGGCACGTTGGTGCGCATGTAGTCGTCGATCACGATGGCCCCGCGTTCGAGCTGCACGCCGGTGGTCTCCAGGCCGTAGCCCTCGACCCGCGGCGCGAAGCCGACGGCTTGCAGCACCTTGTCGACGGTGACGGTCTCGATCGCGCCGGTCTTGTTGTCCTTGATCGAGACGGTGACCTTGGCGCCGTCGTCCTCGATGGACTGCACGGCGGCACCGGTGGTGATGGTGATGCCGAGCTTCTTGTACTGCTTGGTGATCTCCTTGGAGACGTCCGCGTCCTCGTTCGGCAGCGCGCGGTCGAGGAACTCGACGATGCGCACGTCGACACCGTAGTTCTTCAGGACGTAACCGAACTCCATGCCGATCGCGCCCGCGCCGACGATCAGGATCGAGCCGGGCAGGTCGCGGGTGAGGATCTGCTCCTCGTAGGTGACCACGTTCGCGCTCAGCTGAGTGCCGGGTAGCAGCTTGGTGACGGTGCCCGCCGCGATGATCACGTTGTCGAACGTGACCGTCTCGGTGCCGCCCTTGTTGAGCTCGACCGAGAGCGAGTTCGGGCCGGTGAAGGTGCCCTTGCCGTCGAACTCGTCGATCTTGTTCTTCTTCATCAGGAAGTGGACGCCCTTGACGCGGCCGTCGGCGACCTTGCGGCTGCGGTCGAAGGCGACGCCGAAGTCGAAGCTCGCCTCGCCGGAGATGCCGAAGGTCTTCGCCTCTTTGGTGAAGATGTGTGCCAGTTCCGCATTCCGCAGCAGCGCCTTGGAGGGGATGCAGCCGACATTGAGGCACACCCCACCCCAATACTTCTGCTCGACGATCGCGGTACGGAGGCCTAACTGTGCCGCACGGATGGCGGCGACGTAACCGCCTGGACCGGCACCGAGAACGACAACGTCGTAATGGGAAGTCACGAGACCGAGCCTAACTCCGCCGGGCAAACTTCACCCACCGGTCCCCCACAACAATGAGTCGTGCGCCACACCCACCCGAAAACTTCCCGTGAGCGGGAAGAACGTGGTAGATCCCCGGGGCTAGCATGCCGCGCGGTCGTCGGCTTCCGCGCCACCGCGGAGGACTCGGCGGCCGGTGTGCTCAGTTCCGCCAGACCTGCGCGGCGACCCGGCGGAAGTTCTCGCCGAACACCGCGGCGCGGTCCGTCACGCTGAAGCCGCGCCGGGCCAGCACCTCGTCCAGGCCGGGCACGTCGGCGGAACCGAGCAGGTCTTCCGGCGGAACCCAGTGCAGCGGGCCCCACCGCGTGTACGACTCGGAGAACGCGCCCGGGTTCTGCCGCAGCTCGGCGTTGAAGTCCTCCGCGTCGAAGGAGTAGTCCGACCCGATTCCGATGTGCTCGATGCCGACCAGCTCGGCGCCATACTCGATGTGCCGCGCCATCGCCTCGATCCGATCGGCACGCTCGTCGGCCGCGTTGCGCCCCAAGAAGATGCCGACACCATTGATTCCGATCACGCCGCCGGTCGCGGCACAGGCCCGCGCCTGCTCGTCGGTGATATTGCGTGGGTGGTCCCAGAGCGCGGCGAAGTTCGAGTGGCTGTAGATCATCGGGACAGCGCTCAGTTCCGCCAGCTCCAGGCCGGTTCGCTGGGAGCAGTGCGACCCGTCGGCGAACATCCCGGCCTCGTTGAGCGCGTGCACCAGGTCGCGGCCGTACCGGTTGAGCCCGGTGTCCTCGGTATCCAGGCACCCGCAACCCGCGGCGTTGGCGTGGTTGTAGGCGGGCAGTAGTGATCGCACGCCGAGCTCGTAGAACCGCGCGACATTGTCCAGATCGCCGCCGAGCGGCCCGGCGTCCTCGAGGTCGAACGCCAGCGCGATCGTCTCGGCCGCACCGATGTCGTCCACCGTGCAGACGAGACGAAACCGACCGTCCGCCAATGCATCCCGGCGAAATCGATGCAGCAGCGCCAAGGCTTCGGCGGTCGACTGGCGGGAATACCCGACGTTGACCGACAGGTACGACCCGACCGGATAACGCGCGAGGTCGCCGATCCGCGCCGCGGGCGACAGCGGCAGACAGCAGTGCTGTTCCCAGAGAAACGGCGGCAACCTCGAACCTCCTGGTCGGATCGGCCTCGGAGCAGCGATCCTACTGGCAACGTCGGCCAATCGGAGTGTGCGGCAAATACCGAGCCGCGTCAGTCGCGGGCGATGGCCAATCCGTCAAGTCGCCCAACATATTTCGGCGTTCTCGCACGTAACGGGAGGTCTTGGGCGGCCGATTCCCCCAGTAGTTCAGTTCCCCTGCCCACGAAGGCGGTGCGACCATGCGTCGCTTGCTCCTGCTGATTGTTTCCCTTGTGACCTTCGCCGGTCTGTGGATCGCGCCCGGCCCCGCGTCCGCTGCTCCCGATTGCACCGCGACCTGGGGTTCACTACCCAAGACCAGCCAGACCCGATCGGTCGCGACGCTGACCGGCGTGCGCGCCGGACGACACGAGTGCTTCGACCGGCTGGTGTTCGATATCGCCGGACCGGTCACCGGGTACCACGTCGGCTATGTCGAGCGGGTCGCCATGGATGGCTCCGGCGCACTCGTCCCGTTGCGCGGCGGCGCTGCGCTGAGCATCAGCCTCAACGCCCCCGCTCACGACGACGCGTACAACGCCACCTACAACCCCGGCGACCGCGCCGAGCTCGCCGGCGTGCGGGATTACCGAACCTTCCGGCAGGTGGCCTGGGCGGGCTCCTTCGAGGGCCAGACCACGGTCGGGCTCGGGGTGCGCGCCCGGTTGCCGTTCCAGGTGCACACCCTCACCGGACCGGGCAGCGGATCGCGCATCGTGGTCGACGTAGCACACACCTGGTGAACCCGATTTGCGCCGCTCGGCAACAATGTGGGCATGAGCGGCGTTGAGCAGATCGTGACCGACCCTTACCTCTGGCTCGAAGAAGTGACCGACGAGCGGGCCCTGGACTGGGCTCGCGCACACAACGCCGTCGTGCACGAGCGGTTCGCCGGCTCGGAGCGCTTCGGCGAGCTCGAACGCCGCATTCTGGACATGCTCGACACGGACACCAAGATCGCGTACCCGGCACGTCGCGGTCCATGGCTGTACAACTTCTGGCGGGACGCGCAGCACCCGCGCGGCCTGTGGCGGCGCACCACGTTCGCCGAGTACGGCAAGGACGCCCCCGACTGGGACGTCCTGATCGACCTGGATGCGGTCGCCGCCGCCGAGGACGAGAACTGGGTGTGGGGCGGTGCCGCGGTGCTGCGCCCGGAGCAGTCCCGCGCGCTGGTCAGCCTGTCGCGCGGCGGTGCCGACGCGAAGGTGGTGCGCGAGTTCGACCTCGAGCGCAGGGTGTTCCTCGACCCCGAGGAGGGCGGCTACTTCCTGCCGGAGGCGAAGTCGGAGATCCGGTGGATCGATATCGACTCGGTGTACATCGGCACCGATTTCGGGCCTGGCTCGCTGACCGATTCAGGGTATCCGCGGATCGCGAAACTGTGGCGCCGCGGCACCCCGTTGGCCGAGGCGACAACAGTCTTCGAGGGCGAGCCGAGCGATGTCGCGGTCTCGGCGGGCTACGACCGGACGCCGGGCTACGAGCGGCACTACATCGGGCGCGCCACGGACTTCTTCAACGAGGAGGTCTACCTGCTCGAGGCGGACGGCACGCTGCGGTACCTGGACATCCCCAGCGACGCCAGCGAGTCCTGGTACAAGGACTGGCTGCTGGTCCGGCTGAAATCGCCGTGGGAGGTGGGCGGGAAGACCTTCCCCGCGGGCGCGCTGCTGGCCACCGATTTCGAGAAGTTCCTGTCCGGCGCCCGCGAATTCGAGGTGATCTTCACACCGGACCCGCATACCTCGCTGCACGGGTACGGCTGGACGGAGAATCACCTGCTGCTGGTCACGCTCGAGGACGTGCAGACCAAGCTCCATGTGCTCACCCCCAGCGAGGCAGGATGGCGGCGCGAGCCGCTGGCCGATACCCCGCCGATGGCAACCACCAGCGTGCTGAACCTGGACCCGCTGGAGGGCGGCGACGAGTTCATGCTGAACACCAGCGGATTCACCACCCCGGCCACCCTGCTGGCCAGCGCCGTCGGCGGGCAGACCGAACAGCTGAAGCAGGAGCCCGGCTTCTTCGACGCCGAGGGGGTCGAGACCGAGCAGTTCTTCGCCGAGTCCGCCGACGGCACGCGGGTGCCGTACTTCGTGATCCGCCACCGCGACCGCAAGGGCATGCCCGGGCCGACGGTGATGTCCGGCTACGGCGGCTTCGAGGTGTCGCGTACCCCGGGCTACAGCGGCGCGTCGGGCATGGGCTGGCTGGAGCGCGGCGGCACCTGGGTGATGACCAACATCCGCGGTGGCGGCGAGTACGGGCCGCAGTGGCACACTTCGGTGCAGAAGGCCAACCGGCACAAGGTGTACGAGGACTTCTCCGCCATCGCCGAAGACCTTGTCACACGCGGCATCACCACCGCCGACCAGCTCGGCGCCGTCGGCGGCAGCAACGGCGGGCTGCTCATGGGCGTGATGCTGACCCGCTATCCCGAACTGTTCGGCGCGATCGTCTGCCAGGTGCCGCTGCTGGATATGAAGCGCTACCACCTGCTGCTCGCGGGCGCCTCGTGGATGGCCGAGTACGGCGACCCGGACAAGCCGGAGGAATGGGAGTACATCAGCAAGTACTCGCCCTACCAGAACGCGCGCGCCGACCGCGCCTACCCGCCGATCCTGCTCACCACCTCGACCAGGGACGACCGGGTGCACCCCGGCCACGCCAGGAAGATGGCCGCGCTGCTGGAGGCACAGGGCCACGAATTCTGGTACCACGAGAACATCGAGGGCGGCCATGGCGGCGCGGCGGACAACAAGCAATCCGCGTTCCAGGCGGCGCTGATCTACGAGTTCTTCATCCAGATGCTGATCGAACGACGGAAATAACCTCCACGAACGCCGCCGGATTCGCGCGCAGGCCTATCGGTCGCGCAGCCACTTCTCGATCTGGTCGACGGTGCTGGTGTACTGCCGGATCCAGCCGTTGTGGCCGAGCGCTTCCGGCTGCCGCCAGCGTGTTACCTCCGCGTTCGGCAGTTTGTCCAGCAGGTGCTCGGCGGAGCTGGGCGGAGTGAGCTCGTCGCCGGTCATCGTGATGGACAGGACGGGCAGTTTCAGCCGCGCGATCCGCTCCTCGTAATCGATGTCGGCGCCCACCGGAACGAATCGGCCGGTGCGGGCCAGCCGGGCCCAGTCCGAGATCAGCACCTTGGACTGGCGGCCGAAACCCATCGAGACGCGGTCGCCCGGCCAGAAGCCGGCCAGGTTCGCCGTCAGCGACATCGCCGCGGTGCCGACCAGCATGCCGGGACCCGAAAGTCCGCGGTAGCCGCGGTAATACGGGGTGCCGGAGGCGACCAGCACCAGCCCGCCCAGCCTGCCCCGGATACGGGCGGCGTACATCACGCCGAGCTGGCCGCCCATGCTGTGGCCGAGCAGGTACGGCGTGCTGTCCGGGAACTGGTCGCGCACCACCTCGAAGATCGCCGGGAAGTCGACCGAGACCAGCTCGTGGTAGCCGAAAGTGCTGGCGGAGCTCGGCTTCGGTCTGCTGTCGCCGTTGCCGCGCAGCTCGCCGACGGCCACGTCGAACCCGCGCGCGGCTAGGCCCGAGGCGAACAGTTCGTAGTATCCGGCCGGAACGCCGAGACCGGGCACGATCACCACGACCGGGCGAGGCGCGTCCGGCGTGACCGGACGCCGGTGCGCGCCCTCGGCCGGGAGCAACCGCACCGGAACCGTGGTGCCGTCCGGCATCTGGATCGGAACTGTCTGCATGTCCGCACGCTACCGCGCCGCTCAGGCCCCTGCGCGCACGCTATGCGCGGACCGCGCCGATGATCACCTTGCTCAGCACCCGGATGACGTCGTCCAGCGGCGGGCGCGGATCGGCGCCGCTCCACGAATCCACCACGTAGTTGACCGCGCCGATGACCGCGAGCACGCGCATCTCGTAGTCACCGGTGGGTATCTCACCGTGCAGGGCCGCGTCCTCGGTGGCTCCGGCCAGTAGCGAGCCCCACTCCCGGCGCACCGCGAGGCGGAACTTCTCCACCTTCGGGCCCGCGCCGACGACCTCGACCAGCGCGACGCGCGCCTTGCGCGGATCGGATCCGATGGATTCGACGTAGGCGCGCACGGCGGCGTCGATGACATCCAACGCGCTCGCACCGGATTTCGCGTCCAACGCCTTCTTCACAGCGTCCCGCGACTCCCGATCGATCTGCTCGTAGAGCTCTAGAAGTAGCGATTCGCGACCGGTGAACTCCTCGTAGAACTGTCGCGAGGACAGTCCGGCGTCCTTGCAGATGGCGCCGACCGAACTATTGGCGTAGCCGTCGCGTGCGAAGACCGTCAGGCCTGACTCCAGAAAACGCGCACGCCGCTGACGTTGCCGGTCCTCCACGGGTTGCCCGGCATACATTCGACCCGTATTCGCATCCTGTGACATTGGGCCAGACAATACAGAAAGGGCCCGATCGCATCGTCATCGATCGGGCCCTTCGTGAGAACCTTCGGCCGAACACGCGTTTGCCGAAAGTTGGCTGTACAGTGGCTAGCTCATTAATTGGTCGCCGGACCAGAAGCCCGGCGACCATAGTAGTTTCCGCAGACGCACGTTCGTTAGCGGATAAGCCATTCAGCAACTCCGATCTGACCGTATGACTTGCCTGTCACTGGCTATTTGCCGACACAGACGATACCCAGGAGCTCCGCGTTTGCGGGCAATTTTAGAGGGAAACCGTAGAATTTTTTGAATCAAACCGATTCGCCGGTTACGGGAGATTCGCCCGCTGCGCGCAGATCGGCCAGTAAATCGGGTAACGCGGCCACGGAATCGATGACGTGATCGGGCGAACGCTCGGCCGACGCCAGCACTCCGGGCCGGAATTTTCCGGTGCGCACCAACACGCCGGTCAACCCGACGTCTTGCGCCGCAAGCACATCCGAGTGCAGATCATCACCGATCATCAACACCTCCGCCGGATCGAGCCCCATCAATTCCGCGCAGGTGCGGAAGCCCGGCGCGGCGGGCTTTCCGACCACCTCGATCCGCGCGTTTCCCGCGGCCTCCAAGCCGGGTATGTACGCACCCGCATCGATGCACAGTCCATCGGCCGTCGCCCAGGTGAGCCCGCTGTGCATGGCGACGACCGGCACGCCGTCCAGCATCAGCTCCGCCACCCGGCTCAGCGCCGGATGCGTGAACTCCGGTCCCGCTCCGCCGATTACCACCACGTCGGGCCGGTCTTCCGCCAGCGTCACTCCGGTGAGGTCCGCCGCGATATCGCCGTGGTTGAGCATCCAGACGCCGGCGCCGGGATAACGCCGCCGCACGAACTCGGCGGTGAGCCTTGCAGCCGTGACGATCTCGGCGGGCTCGACGTCGATTCCGGTGTCGCACAGTCGTTCCGCGATCTCGGCGCAGGTCCGCGAGGTGGTATTGGTGAGGAACGCCCGGCGCAGTCCGCTCTCGCGGATCCGGCGCACCGCGGCGGCGGCGCCCTCGATCTCCTGCCAGGAGGTCACCAGGACGCCGTCGATGTCGTACAGCACGCCTCGGATCCGGCCGCGGTCGGACATGGCTTCAGCGTACGACCAACGACCTTCCAGCGCCCGGGGGCGATCCCCGATGGCCTGGACCGGCGGCTCGGCGCATCCACCCTGACTTAGTCTGAAGTACGCCCACCGCGCTGCTCTACGGACTCGGGACGGCCGTGCCGCTGGTCTTAGGTGCCGCGGTCGGATTGCACTGGCAGCTACCGAAAGCGGTGCTCGCCTCGCTGATGGCCTTCGTGCAGGCATTCGCCGGCGGCGCGACGATCGCGGTGCTCGCCGACTCGCTGATGCCCGAGGCATACCGCGAGGGCGGCTGGTGGGTCGGAATGGCAACGGCGGCGGGCTTTCTCGTAGCCTTCGTAGTCGGCGGCTGAGGCAGCGCTCAGCACCGGCGACGACCGCGTCCAGCAGACCGGCGAAGCGATAACCCAAGTCCTCGCGACGCAACCGCCCGCAGGCCGTGCCGTCGACCGCTACGGTTCACGGGCGCACGCTGACCGCCCGCGCTGGTTGGCCCCGCGCTGCTTCAGGCCGCGCGATCACACAGTCGGCTCCGGGCGAATGGTGTCCAGCCGGTCGGCGCAGCGAACCAGCAGGGCGAGCATCGTCGCTCGCTCGTCCTCGGTGAATTCCTCGGCCAAAGCGCGTTCGACCCGGATGGCGCGGGCGTCCGCGTCGCGCATCACCGCCGCGCCCTCGTCGGTCAGGGTCGTCTCCAGCACGTTCTTGTGCCACGTGTGCGGGGTGCGCGCGATCAGCCCGCGATCCTGCAGGTTGCTCAGCACCGTGTTCATGGTCGGCGGGGTGACTCCGCACAACCGCGCCAGAGCGGCGGCCGAGATGCCCGGATTCTCGGCGAGGAACAGCAGCGCGGCGTACTGCGAGACGGTGATGCCTGCAGGCTTCAACGCGGCGTTCTTGGCCGCGTTCAGGGATTGCTCGGCGCGCTTGAGATACGAGCCGATCCGTTCGGAGGCGGGCATGGGCGTCATGACGGCATCGTATCCGCACGTCTTCTCGGAAGAGTATTGACGATAATTAGAACTCTAATCTAAATTCGTGCTCACACTTTTAAGTGATCACATCTGATCGCATGATCTCGAAGAGGTAGAGGATGTCCCACACACTGCCCCGGCGCATCGTGTCGACCCTGGTCGCCGGAATCGCGAGCACCGCGCTGGTGGCCTGCGGAACCGGCGACGATGCGCCCGCCACGCACGTCCACACCGCTTACGAACTCCCCGGCGACCGGGTCTACCCGGAA
The DNA here is from genome assembly GCF_001612745.1 of Nocardia amamiensis NBRC 102102. Taxonomy (GTDB): domain Bacteria; phylum Actinomycetota; class Actinomycetes; order Mycobacteriales; family Mycobacteriaceae; genus Nocardia; species Nocardia amamiensis. The sequence goes on from NZ_BDBA01000147.1 coordinate 23,005, forward strand.
GGCATCGCGCTGGACGCCCGCACCGGAGACAGCTACGTCGGCTCCTACGCCACGGGCGCCGTCTATCGCGCGACGCCGAACGCTCAGCGGGCCGAAGTCTTCCTGCCCGAAGGCGCACACGGCCACAAGACGGCCAACGGCTTGAAAGTCGACGCGGCGGGCCGATTGTGGGTGACCGACTCGACCACCGGCGTCGCGGTGTACGACATCGCGACTCGCTCGCTGCTGGCCGACTTCACCGTGCCCGGCGGCGATCCGCGCTTCGTGAACGACCTTGCCATTACCTCGGACGGCACGGCGTACTTGACCGACAGCATCCGCTCGGTCATCTATCGCGTCACCCCCGGCCAGCTGGCCGCCGCGATCGCCCAGGCGGGACGCGGAGAGTTGACTCCGCACGTCGACCTGCGCTCGGCCATCGGACCGATCGAGCCGGGCACCTTCACCCTGAACGGCATCGTCGCCGACCCGGCGGGCCGCTATCTGCTCACGGTCGACATGCCCCGCGGCGACCTGTACCGCATCGCCCTGACTCCGGAAGCGAACCCCATCACCAAAGTGACCCTGCACGGCGGCGATCTCCGGCAGGGCGACGGACTCGACCTGCGCGACGGCACCCTGTGGGTCGCCCACAACACGACCAACACCATCAGCCGCTGGACCATCTCCGACGACGGCACCACCGCCACGCGCACGCACCAGCAGACCGACGCATCCCTCGGCATCCCCACGACTCTGGTCCGCGACGGGAACCGAACCCTGGTCGTCTCATCCCAATTCGACAAGGGCGGCCCGATGGGCCCGGGCACCCCGAACCCTTTCGCGGTGGTCACCGTCGACGGAATCTGACCCCGAACGCCGGAAGCCGGCCCACCCGGAGGTGGGCCGGCTTCCGGTTCGACAGATGGTGCCGGGTGGCCGACCGCTCCTGCAGCTTCTCACCGTCGCAGTCCGAGTCGGAGTTCTCGATCTCTTGCCTTGTGGCGGTCACTAGACTCGTCGCATGACGTCCGCACACGACTACGAGGAACTCCACCACCTCGTAGACCGGCTTACCCCCGCCCAGGCGCGGCACCTTCGGTTACTCGTGTCAGAAGACCCTGAGCTCTCCACTGCGGCCGCCGCCGCTGACGAAACCGACGATGACGGTGTGCCGGATGCCCTCTTGTCCTTGGCTGGGATCTGGGAGTCGGGCAGGACCGACACGGCGGAACGCCACGACGAGTACATCCGCGAGCGTCTCCGTCGACGGCGTTCCGAATGGGAGTGACAACAACCGTTCTGGATACCGGCCCTCTTGTCGCCATGATGGACCGAAGCGACAACCGACACAAAGAATGTGCCGAGTTCTTCGCCAGCCTGCGCGGCACGCGGCTATACCCGCGCCGGTGATGATCGAGGTCTGCTGGCTGTTGGAAGCACGTCCCGATATCGAAGCCACGTTCCTCGACCGTGTCCAGCAGGGCGTCTTCGAACTTGTTTCGCTGACCAAGCCGGATATCGGGCGGATCGCCGAGTTGGTGCGCCAGTACGCGGATCTTCCCTTGGGAACGGTCGACGCGTCCGTCGTGGCAGTCGCCGAACGATTCGATGCCGATCGAGTGGCAACCCTCGACCGCAAACACTTCAGCGTGGTTCGCCCCGCGCACATAGGTGCATTCACCCTGCTGCCGTAGAACAAGTAAGCCGAGGACCGAACGCCGGAAGCCGGCCCACCCGGAGGTGGACCGGCTTCCGGTTCGACAGATGGTGCCTGGTGGCCGGACTCAGAAGTCCATGCCGCCCATACCGCCGGTCGGGTCGGCCGCGGGAGCGGCGGCCTTCTCCGGCTTGTCGGCGACCACGGCCTCGGTGGTCAGGAACAGCGCCGCGATGGAGGCGGCGTTCTGCAGGGCCGAACGGGTGACCTTGACCGGGTCGGCGACGCCGGCGGCCAGCAGGTCCTCGTAGTCGCCCGAGTCGGCGTTCAGGCCGTGACCCGCGGGCAGGTTGGAAACCTTCTCGGCGACCACACCGGGCTCGAGGCCGGCGTTGAACGCGATCTGCTTCAGCGGAGCCGACAACGCGACCTTCACGATGTTCGCACCGGTGGCCTCGTCACCGCTCAGCTTCAGCTCGTCCAGCGCGGGGGCCGACTGCAGCAGGGCCACGCCACCACCGGCGACGATGCCCTCCTCCACGGCGGCCTTCGCGTTGCGGACGGCGTCCTCGATGCGGTGCTTGCGCTCCTTGAGCTCCACCTCGGTGGCCGCGCCCGCCTTGATCACCGCGACACCGCCGGCCAGCTTGGCCAAGCGCTCCTGCAGCTTCTCGCGGTCGTAGTCCGAGTCGGAGTTCTCGATCTCGGTGCGGATCTGCTGGACCCGGCCCTTGATCGCCTCCGCGTCGCCCGCGCCCTCGACGATGGTGGTCTCGTCCTTGGTGACGACGACCTTGCGCGCCTGGCCGAGCAGCTCCACACCCGCGGCCTCCAGCGAGAGGCCGACCTCTTCGCTGATGACCTCGCCACCGGTCAGGATGGCGATGTCGGCCAGCTGCGCCTTGCGGCGGTCACCGAAGCCGGGCGCCTTGACCGCGACGGACTTGAAGGTGCCGCGGATCTTGTTGACCACCAGGGTGGACAGGGCCTCGCCCTCGACGTCCTCGGCGATGATCAGCAGCGGCTTGCCCGCCTGAATGACCTTCTCCAGCAGCGGCAGCAGGTCCTTCACGGTGGAGACCTTCGAGCCGACCAGCAGGATGTACGGGTCCTCGAGGACCGCTTCCTGACGCTCCGGGTCGGTGACGAAGTAGCCGGAGATGTAGCCCTTGTCGAAGCGCATACCCTCGGTGAGCTCCAGCTGGAGACCGAAGGTGTTGCTCTCCTCGACGGTGATGACGCCTTCCTTGCCGACCTTGTCCATGGCCTCGGCGATCAGCTCACCGATGGACGCGTCGCCCGCCGAGATACCGGCGGTGGCGGCGATCTGCTCCTTGGTCTCGACCTCCTTGGCGGTGTCGAGCAGCTTGGCGGTGACGGCCTCGACGGCCTTCTCGATGCCGCGCTTCAGGCCGAGCGGGTTCGCGCCGGCCGCGACGTTGCGCAGGCCCTCGCGCACCAGCGCCTGAGCGAGCACGGTCGCGGTGGTGGTGCCGTCGCCGGCGACGTCGTCGGTCTTCTTGGCGACTTCCTTGACCAGCTCGGCGCCGATCTTCTCGTACGGGTCCTCCAGCTCGATCTCCTTGGCGATGGACACACCATCGTTGGTGATCGTGGGGGCGCCCCACTTCTTCTCCAGGACAACGTTGCGACCCTTGGGGCCCAGCGTCACCTTGACCGCGTCGGCGAGGCTGTTCAGACCCCGCTCGAGACCGCGACGGGCCTCTTCGTCATACGCAATTGTCTTGGCCATGGCGTTGTTGAGATCCTCCATGTGTATGGCTGACACACAGGACGACCGCAGGTTTGGATCGCCCCATTTACGCTGGCCAGGTGCGGTGCCCGCGACGGACGACCGAGGGTGTCGTTGGAACCCGGTCTCACCGGCCCGACCTGGCACTCACAGGTCGGGAGTGCCAAAAGCATTTTTAGCACTCAGGGGTGGCGAGTGCAAGGTCCGCCAGCGCCGCCGCGCCGGGTCACGGGCGGTCGTCGACCCGCAAGACCAAGGCGACGAAGGCGTCCGTGCGGCGTTCCTCGGGCGTGCGCGGCTCGCCACCCTCGACGGTGACGAGCTCGGCGTCGTGCAGCAGCAGCTCCGCCTCGACCCGCATGATCGCGCGAATGAACGGCGGCGCCACGTCCGGCGGCAGGTCGCCGTTCACCACATAGCTGCCGTCGGGTTGGGACTCGGTGGACACATACGAAAGCGCGCGCAGCAGGTCTGCGCGCCGTTCCCCCGCTATTAGGTCGGAATCCGTTTCATCCGCCATTGCTATAGCTTAGCCGTCGTCGGTTCACGTCTGGGGGCGGGACGATCAGCCGCAACCGGCTGCGACGATAAAAGCGCAGGTCGAAGCGCTGGCCATGGGCTCACCGGAAACCGGGCACCGCACCTGGACGTCCAACGCGGCGTAGATTCCGGATAAACCATGATCAGGTGATCCCGAAGGGGTATGCGGTGGCCGACCTGTCGTTCGATTCGCTGTACTGGCACGGGTTCGCCCGGGTGGCGGTGGCTGTGCCACGGGTCCGGGTCGCCGATCCCGCCTACAACGTCGAGCAGACCGTCGAGCTGGCCGGCGAGGCCGCGGCGGCCGGTGCGGTGCTGACGGTGTTCCCCGAGCTGGGTTTGTCCTCGTATACCGCCGACGACCTGTTCCACCAGGATGCGCTGGACGTCGCGGTCGCGGAGGCGCTGGAGCGGGTGGTCGCGGCGAGCACAGACCTCGACACGGTGCTCGTGGTCGGCGCACCGGTGCGGGCGCAGGGCAGGCTGTTCAACTGCGCGGTCGCGATCTGCCGCGGCGTCGTGCTCGGCGTGGCACCGAAGAGCTATCTGCCGAGCTACCGGGAGTACTACGAGAAGCGTCAGTTCGCGGCGGCGCGGGAAGCGCTGGAAGACCAGGTCACGATCGCGGGGCACCGGGCGCCGTTCGGGTCCGATCTGCTGTTCCACGCGAGCAACCTGGAGGATTTCACCTTCCACCTGGAAATCTGCGAGGACGGGTGGGTTCCCTTGCCACCGAGCGGCTTCGCCGCGCTGGCCGGGGCGACCGTGCTGGTCAATCTGTCGGCGAGCAATATCGTGATCGGGAAGGCGGACTACCGGCGGGCGCTGTGCACCTCGCATTCGGCCCGCTACCTTGCGGCGTATCTGTATTCCGCCGCCGGGCACGGCGAGTCGTCCACCGACCTCGCTTGGGACGGGCAGGCGCTGATCTGCGAGAACGGCGACCTGCTCGCTGAGGGCGAGCGATTCTCCGACCACCCCCAGCTGGTCACCGCCGATCTGGACCTGCGCAGGCTGGCGGCCGATCGGTTGCGCACCACCAGCTTCGCCGACAATGTGCACGACCACCGCGACCGGCTGGCCGCTATGCGGCGCGTCGAGGTGCGGCTGCCGATCCCCGAAGAAGCGATCACGCTGCACCGCGACATCGAGCGGTTCCCTTATGTCCCCGCCGATCCCGCCGTGCGCAACGAGCGCTGCGCCGAGGTGCACCACATCCAGGTCGAGGGGCTGAGCACGCGATTGCGGGCGACCGGCCTGGAACGTGTGGTGATCGGGGTGTCCGGCGGGTTGGACTCCACCCAGGCGCTGATCGTGGCGGCCAAGACGATGGACCGGCTCGGCCTGCCCCGGAGGAACGTGCTGGCCTACACCATGCCCGGGTTCGCGACCAGCACCAGGACCAGAACCGATGCGCACCGCCTGATGGCGGCCCTCGGCGTCACGGCGGGCGAGATCGATATCCGCGCTTCGGCCACCCAGATGCTGCGCGACCTCGGCCACCCGGCCGCCGACGGCGCGGCGCACTACGACATCACCTATGAGAACGTGCAGGCGGGCGAGCGGACCTCGCACCTGTTCCGGCTGGCCAATCGGCACGGCGCGCTGGTGGTCGGCACGGGCGACCTGAGCGAGCTCGCGCTCGGCTGGTGCACGTTCGGCGTCGGGGATCACATGGCGCACTACAGCGTCAACGCGTCGGTGCCCAAGACGCTGATCAAATACCTGATCGCCTGGGCGGTGGACACCGATCAGTTCGGACCAGAAGCGGGCGAGGTGCTGTCGTCGATTCTGCGCACCGAGATCTCCCCCGAGCTGATTCCGCACACGGATACCTCGGTGCCGAGACAGAGTTCGGAAGCCACGGTGGGCCCATACGAGTTGCAGGATTTCCATCTGTACTACCTGTTGCGCTTCGGCTACCGACCCAGCCGCGTCGCCTATCTGGCCCGGCACGCCTGGTCCGATCCCACTGCCGGGCGCTGGCCCGACCTCGTGCCCGCCGACCAACGCAATGCCTACGACCTTGCCGCGATCAAGCATTGGCTGGCCGAATTCCTGCGCCGCTTCGTGCAGACCAGCCAGTTCAAGCGCTCGACGCTGCCGAACGCGCCGAAGGTGGGTTCGGGCGGATCGCTCTCGCCGCGCGGCGACTGGCGCGCCCCGAGCGACGCGTCGGCGGCGGCCTGGCTGGACGAGCTCGCCCGCAACGTGCCGGACTCCTGACGGGCACAGCACGCGACGCCCCGAGTGCGGCTTCGCGGCGCGTGCTTATGGTGGCGGGGTGAGTGAAAAACCCGGCTGGGATGCCATCGACGGCGCGTTGCGGCCGCTGTACGGCGACAGCGAGCCCTTTCACTGGGCCCCCGACCACCCGTGGTCCCTCGGCGGACCCGACCCGCTCGACGGGATCAGCGCGTACTCCCGCACCGACCCGGTACCGCACTGGCACTACATCGGCTACGGCATGACCGAGCTGTACGAGAAGGAATGGGACAACCCCGCGGAATCCGGCTGGGGCTTCGAATTCACCTTCCGCCTGGCGCGCAGGCCGGAGCAGACCGAACCGCCCGCGTGGCCGGCGAACTTCCTGCAGAACCTGGCGCGCTACGTATTCCAGTCCGGCAAGTGGTTCGAGCCGGGACACACCATCAAGGCGAACGGACCGATCGCCGCAGGGCACATGGACTGCACCAATCAGGCCGTCTGCTTCGTGATCGACCCGGAACTGGGCACCATCGACAGTGTGCACGGCCAGGTCAGGTTCCTGCAGCTCGTCGGCCTCACCATGCCGGAATACCGTGCGGCGCAGGGGGGACGTGCCCTCGAATTGCTCGCGACGCTGGAACCCCGGCTCCCCCTGTACGTCACCGACATCCACCGCGAGGCGCTGGTCTCCGAGCCGAAACCGCAGGCCCGCTGGCCGCGGTGGGGCGGTGGTCTGGCCGGGCGGGCGTGATCAGGCCGCTCGCGCGATCTGGTGTGTGACCGGACCGCTTCGGCGCGGCCCGGCGATCCCGGCTCCTCGGGTGCGCAGCGCCCGGCGACGACGCGACCGCGCGGCACGCGCGCCGCGGAACCCGTTGACCGCATTGCGGATTCGGTGATCGGAAGCCGATCGACGCGCCACGCCGATGACCAGCACAGCCACCGCCAGCACGGTTGCCGCCCTGAGCTGCCCGCCGCTCATCGCCGATCAGGATTTCCCGGACGTGAACGACGCGAGCAACTCGATCAGGTGCGCTTCGGTGCGCGCCTTGTCCATGCCCAGGTCGCTGAGCAGCCCGGAACCGTTCTCCTGTTCGAGCAGGGCGAGCAGCATGTGCTCGGTGCCGATGTAGTTGTGCCCCAAGCGAAGCGCCTCGCGGAAGGTGAGCTCGAGGACCTTCTTGGCATCGGAACCGAAGGGCACCAGCGCCGGGACCGCACCCTCGCTCGGCGGCAGCGACGCGGCGGCGGCCGCGGCGAGCACGTCCAGCGCGACGCCATTGGCGACCAGCTCATGCACCGCGAGCCCCTCCGGTTCGGTGAGCAGCCCGAGCACCAGGTGCCCGACGGCGATCTCCGGGTTTCCGGCGGCGCGGGCGGCCTCTTGCGCGGCCATCACCACCTGGCGCGCCCGCGGGGTGAACCGGGCGAAGCCCGCGTTCGGGTCCATGGCCGCGGCGGCGGCCGGGTCGGGCACCTTGGGCACGAAACGCTTCTGCGCGGCCTGCTTGCTGACGCCCATACTGGCGCCGATGTCGGTCCAGGAGGCCCCCGAGCGGCGGGCTTGGTCCACGAAATGGCCGATCAGGTGATCGGCCAGCTCGTCGAGGTGATTCGCCAGGACAACGGCGTCGGACAGTTGCTCGAGCACGTTATCGGGACGGGCTTTCTTGATGCCCTCGATCAGGTCGTCGAGGCGGAATTGCGATGTCATGCGTCAACCATAGGTTGACGGCGGCACAGCCGTCAACCATTGGTTGACGATTTTCAGGGCCTGGCGGCCCGGGCCGCTCCGCGCACTATCCGCTCTTTCACCCACGCCGCGGTTCGTCCGGTCAGCACCATCCCGCCCGGTGCGTCATCGGCGCGCACGAATTGGACCAGCCCGTCGCGTCGGCCCAGACTCAGGCACTGGAGCACATACCGGAACCGCAGCGGCCGCGCCTTGGCCCCGCGCATCCGCGCGACGACGGCATCGGCCGCGTGCTTGCCGGTGGGCAACGCCGTGGCACAGGCCATGCGCAGCTCGCGTCCGCCGGGCCCGGCGACAACGGCGGCGTCACCCGCGGCGTAGACGTCCGGATGCGACACCGAACGCAGGGTGACGTCGGTCAGCACGCGGCCGTCGGAGTCCACCGCAATCCCCGAGCGCGCGGCGAGGCCCGGCACCCGAAAACCCGTGGTCCACACCGTCGCCGCCGCCTCGATCAGTGCACCGTCGGCCGATCGCACGCCCGTGGACGTCACTTCGATCACCTTGACATCCGCGTGGATCTCGACCCCGAGCCGCTCCAGTGTCCGCCGGATATGCCTTTGCGCGCGCGGCGACAGCCAGGCACCCGGTTCCTCCGAACCGATCAATAACACCCGGTTATCCGGGTTCGATTCGGCCAGTTCCGCCGCCAGTTCGATCCCGGTCGCCCCGGCCCCGACCACCGCGACCATTCCGTACGGCAGCACCAGATTCTTCGTATCCTCCTGCGTCGCAACGGAGTAGGCGTGCTCCGCCACGCCCGGCACGCGCTCGGCATCGGCCACGCTGCCGAGTGCGTAGATCAGGGTGTCGTACGCCAGGGCGGGCGCCGAGCCGAGCACCACGCGCTTCCCGGCCGTGTCGATGCCGGTCGCGACGGCGTGTGCGAAGTGAATGCCCTTGGATTCCAGCAACTCCCGCAGATCCCAATCCGGAATCTGTTGCCCGGCCGCCCGCTGGTGCAGCCGCACCCGCTCGACGAACGCCGCGTGGGCGTCGACCACGGTGATTCGCGCGTCCCGTGCCGTGCGTGCGAGCCTCCGCGCCGCCGCCAGCCCCGCGTACCCCGCGCCGAGGACGACGATCCGATGCTGTCCGGTCATGATGTGGCTCCTTTCGATCGGCCATCACCCCTCAGACCGGACAGGCCGTCGAATCCTGACAGACCAGCACCGTGAAGCGCGTCACACGGAGCGGCGAGGCCGCGCCGGGAGCGTGCCGCCTACCCTGTCCGCCCCGCTCGACCTGGCGAAATAGGCCAGCTTCTCCGGGTTGACGATCAACCGCAGCGCCTCGACCGCCCCGTCGGCCACATCGATCCCCACCACGAGCAACGGCGCCCCATCGACGCGCGCCACCACAGCCGGCGTGCCGTTGACCTCCTCGACGAGCAATCGCATTCCCGGCACTTCCCAGCGCAGCAAGCCCGCGAGGTACCGCGCCACATGGTTCGCGCCGCAGATCGGGCGGCGGGCCGCGGTGATCCGGCCGCCGCCGTCGGCCGTGGCGGTCACGTCGGCGGTGAGCATCCGCTCCAGCGAGTCGATATCGCCGTCACGTGCCGCCTTCAAGAACAGTTCGACCAGTTCCCGGGCGCGCTCGGCCGGAATGCCGAAGCGGGCCCGCCCTTCTCGCACGCGCTGGCCCGCCCGCCGGAAGATCTGCTGCGAGTTGGCCTCGGTCACGTCGAGCATGTCGGCGATTTCGCGGTGCGCGTACCCGAAGGCCTCGCGCAGCACGAATACCGCCCGTTCGACCGGATTCAGTCGCTCCAGCGCGGTCAGCAGCGCGAAGGAGACGAGTTCGCGCTCTTCGACGCTCTCCAGCGGACCGAGCTCGCCGTTCGCGGTCGGCACCGGCTCGGGCAGCCACGGACCGACGTAGTTCTCCCGCCTGGCGCGTGCCGAAACCAGCCAGGTGCGGCACAAATTGACCAGCGCGGTGGTCAACCACGCTTCGGCGGAGCGGATTCCGCCGCGCTCGGCGCCATCCCAGCGCAGATAGGTCTCCTGGACAGCGTCCTCGGCCTCGCTGGCCGAACCGAGCATCCGGTAGGCGAGCGCGAAGAGCCGCGGTCGGTGCTCCTCGAACTCGCGAAGTCCGTCGGCCTCCATGTCTACCTTCTTCCGCCCCGGGCCTCCGGATACGACCGTACCGCCCCCGGAACGTATGGGTTGCCCGCGCGCCGTTCCCATCACCGGCACGGCGGCTCTCCGGATGCGGCTATGAAAGATCCGCGCGCGGCGGCTGGTTCCCGTTCTGGCGCTGCTTGCCGCCCGGTCGGCGCAGCCGCAGCCG
>NZ_BDBA01000148.1 GCF_001612745.1 Nocardia amamiensis NBRC 102102
GCCCAGTACGCCGACGGCGACCTGGACGTCACGACGCTCGGCTGAACCGGTCGTTCCCGCTGACCGCCCCGCGTCACCGCTTCATCATCGGCAAGGGTGACGTGGGGTTGGTCCGCAACCGCCGCGCGGTCAGATATTCCTCGCGGAGGCTCGGCCGGGGTTGCTGGTCGGCGGCCAGCGGATCGCGCAGCGCCAGGACACGCGGCACGTGGTCCTGAAAACCTTCGCTGCTCACCGCGGCCGCTCACCGTCAGTCCGGGACGCCGACCATCTCCAGTGCCTCCGGCACGGCGATCGGCTCGTAGTCGGGCGAGGTGTCGCTCAGTACTTTGAGGGCGGTGTGGGCCAGGTGGCTGGCCATGCGGGCTTGGGCCGTGGCCTTGTCGCCCTTGTCCAGCGCGGACAGGATCTGCGCGTGTTCGCGATCACCGGCCTTGTGCCAGCTGTTCGGCTCGCCACCCTGGTAGATCCGGATGTACCGGACACATCGGTCGGCCAGCTGACGCAACTGCTTCTGCATGGTGTCGCTGGCGCCACAAGTGATCGTGCGATGGAACGCCGAATGGATGACGAACCAGCGCTCGGTCTCGCCTGCCTCCGCGGCCGCGCGCATGGCCGCCAGCTGCTCATCCGCCTGCTCTCGGGCTGCGGCGTCGAAGTTGCCCACTGTCATGGCCACGGCCAGCGACTCGAGCACGACTCGGCTCGCATAGATTTCGTCGAGCTCGCGAGGGTCGAGCATGGAGACGCGGGTGCGCTGGTTCGGTTCGATCTGGACCAAACCCTCCTCCTGCAGCATCCGCAGCACCTCGCGCAACGGCGTTCGGCTGACGCCGAGCTGCTCGGCCAGCGACACTTGCGAAAGTTTCGTCCCAGGCCGCAGCGTGCCGTCGAGAATCTTCTCGCGCAGGTAGGCGTGTACGTGCGGGATTGCTTGGCGTGCCTCGGGTAGTTCCACCCTGGTGATGTGCGGGACGAGCACCTTGCGACTCATACCCCTAGCGTAAGCGATGTGTATACATATTCCTTCTTTTTCACGTGACAGTCCGGTAAAGTGCATACAGTATTGCGGGGGCGTGGCGTCTGCGAAGTCGTCCCCTTCCCGCACGAAAACCCGTGAGGAGCACGAAAACCCCGTGAGGACGTGACGAACGTGAGAACTATCGGAGTCATCGGCCTGGGCAAAATGGGCCTGCCGATCGCTGAGAACTTACTGAGCAGCGGCTTCGGCGTCGTCGGGTACCGGCGCAGCATCGAGTGTCCCGAGCTCGAGGCCGCGGGTGGCACCGTCGCGTCGTCGCCGGCGGAACTGGCCGCCTCGTGCGAGGTCATCGTGTCGATCCTGCCGACCGCGGATGACGTCGAGCACGTGATCTGCGGGCCCGAGGGCACGCTGTCGACGATCCGCCCCGGAACGGTCCACCTCGAGATGAGCACGATCCCGGTAACGAGCAAGCTCGAACTGATGCGTCAGCTCGAGCACGCCGGGGCCACCATGCTCGACTGCCCGATCAGCGGCAGCCCCGGAATGGTCGGCCCGCGGCTGGCCACCGTCTTCGCCTCCGGAGCGGCGGAGGCGATCGATCGGGTGGCCGACGTGCTGGAGGCCATCTCAGGGCCCTGGGTCAAAACCGGTGACTTCGGGACCGGCACCCACCTGAAGTACATCTCCTCCATGCTGGTGGCGACCCATACGGTCGCGGCCGCGGAAGCGATCGTGCTGGCCCGCCGCAACAACTTGGACCTGGATATGGTCCAGCACACCCTCGAGACGTCCATCGCGGGCTCGGCGCTGCTCAAGCAGCGAGGGCCCCTCATGGCGCACCGCTCATGGCTGCCTGCCCCCGGGCCCATCGCGACGCTGCACGAGATCCTCGACCAGATCGAGGTGCACCTGCACGATCTCGGCGAGTTTCGGCCGGTGTTCGCCGCGGCCAAAGCGGTGTTCGACCAGGCTTTGGCCGACGGCTGGGGAGAACTCGACATAGCCAGCGTGCACGACCAGATTTCCAACCAAAACGCTCTTGCGTAAGGAGTTACCAAATGATCTACGTCACCCACCGTCTCCCGGTCAACGAGCCGGGCGAGCCAACTCTCGATCGGGCTGCCGTATGGCAGGGGCTGGTGATGAAGGCCAACAACGCGCTGCCCTTCGTGCCGATCATGACCCATTGTGTCGTCACCGCTCGCCTCGATGACGAGACCTTCGATAGAGAGATCGAGCTGTTCGGCGATCCCTACATCGAGCGGATCAGCCTTCAGCCCGAACGGCGGGTAGTGTTCACGCGCCTCGCGGGGCCGGTCCTCGGCACAATCGTCAATGACATCGAGGAAGACGAGGGGGAGCTGTTCCTCCGGTTCAGCTTCGCGCTGGTGCTCGAAAGCGCCCAGAGCGGTTCTCCCGAGGAGACGGCGTACGCCGACGAAACCACGACCCATTACATAGCGGCCGTCGGCGCAACGCTCAACGCCATGCGTCGGGTCGCGCGCGGAGAAGCGCCCGTCGAGCTGCGCGCGAGCTGACCTCCGGCGACCGACCATCGGCGGCCCCGCGCTCCCAGCGCGGGGCCGCCGTGCGTTTCCTCATCGGCGCGAACGTGCCCCGATCCACCTCCGCCGCAAGCTGATCCAGGCCGTCGACAGGGCGGCCCGATCGGACTCCGACAGCAGTCCGGCCCCGTGCAGCATGAGCGCGTGGGATCAGCGCGCGGGGCGCGTCGTCGCCGCTTTGCGCAGCAAGTGTGCCCCCAGTCGGGGCAGTAGCTCATGTTTGACGGCCTGCCATGAGCGGACTTCTTCCGCCGACATGGCGGCGGGCTCGTCCCTCGTCTGGAGCCAGACGGTGCACGCGGTGGCGAGCACCGACATGGTGGCCACTGCGGTGGCGGGATCGGCGGCCATCGCGATCGCGCCGTTTCCGCGCAGAATCATCGCGTCCGAGGACCCGATCGCTTCGGCGAGTCGACGGCCGCGGCCTGCCTCGCGGACCAGTAGCGCGGAGGGGTACACCGGCACGGAATCGCCCAGCCAGCACGCTTGGCCGTGGGTCGGGGCAATGCGGTCGGTGAGCATGCCGACGGCAAGCGATGCCGCCGGCTGGGCCCGCGCGATCGCTCCGGTCGCCGGGAATCGGTCGTAGAGGGCCAAGTGCGCCCATGCCTCGGCCGGGCACCCGGATGGCAAAGACGTCGCGTTCAACGGCATGCGGATGCAGGTCGACGCCTCGACGGTCGCGAGGTCTGTGGCAGGGGTGATGACCATGTGGTCGAAGTCCCTGGCGGACACATGCCCGAATGCGTCGACCAGCCCCAGAGCGGCCATGGCTTGCGCTGCGTCGGCAACTTGGACATCGAGAGACCGGTCGGTGGAAGAGTGCATGACAGATAACTGTATGCACTCTCGGAGCGCGACGCCATGTTCCGGGCGGAATCGGCCACGCAGCCGGGAGCTGATTCCGCAAGGCGAAATTCGGCCCCGGGGACATGACGGGCGTCGCTCGGCGAGTCAGAGTGTATGCAGATCAGGGTTGAAAGGATCCATCATGACCAGCGCTTTGACCGCCGCCGTGTTCCACGCGCTCGACACGCTCGACTCCGAGGCCTTTGCGGGGCTTTTCGCCCACGACGGCAACGCCACCTACGGCAACGGCCCCACCCTCGAGGGGCGCGAGGCGGTCGAGGGTGGCGCTGTCGGCTTCTTCGGCGCGATCGGCGGGATGCAGCACGACATCGTCAACGAGTGGGTCGTGGGCGACGACACCATCGTGGAACTGGCTGTCACATACACGCGTAAAGATGGGCAAAAGGTCTCCATCCCGGTGGTGTCGATCTGGACGGTTGGTGGCAGCGGCCTGATCGACACCTACCGGGTCTTCTTCGACGTGGCCCCGGTCTTCGCATGACTACGCGCAACGCGACAGGGCGCGGCGCGTCGTCACCGGAGGCGCCGCCGGTATCGGGCGGGCCTTCGCCGAGCGCCTGGCAGGCGACGGTCACGCGGCCCGCCGACGTTGGCTGCGTGGACGAGACACTGCGCCTGATCGAGAAGGCGGGTGGCCGGGGGTCGCCGCCCAATGAGTCAACGCTGGAGTGACCAGCGCGAGGGGGAGCGCCGCCCATCAGGCAAAGTTCTCGGCGATCGCTGACGCGGTCGCCCGGACCTCGGGCACGAGATCGACGAGGTGCTTGCGGCTCGAGCCCGCCGACGGGCACGCCACCGCGACCGCGGCGATGACCAGGCCCGACCGCGTGGTGACCGGGACGCCGACGGCGTTCACGCACTGCTCGCTTGCCTCCAGGCAGAGGGCATAGCCCTGCCTGCGGACGACACCGAGCTCGCGACGGAGCGCGACAAGCGGACGCATCGAGCCATCACGCATTCGGACGTGGCGGTCGGGGTAGAGCGCGACCAGCTCGCTGTCGGGGAGCTGGGCCAAGAGCACCTTGCCGCCCGATGTGGTGTGTGCGGGCAGCAAGAGTCCGACGCGACTCCCGACTCGGCGGGCACGGCTGCCCTCGACGCCGTCGAGGAAGCGGCAGCCGTTGCCCTGCAATGTCACCAGAAAAGTTGTATAGCCCAACCTGTGCGATAGGTCCGCCAGATAGGGGTGGGCCACGGCGCCGAGGTCGCGCGGCGGCTCGGCGCCAGACGGAAATTGCGTCAGCCGTGGTCCCGGCAGGTAGGCGCGTTTGCGGTCCTGTTCGGCGAACTGGTGTCGCTTGAGGGTGGACAACAACCGGTGTGCGGTCGGGGGTGTCACCGCGAGCAGCTCCGCGGCGTCGGTCACCCGCAACTTGCCGTTCTCGCGCAGAGCGACGAGGAGCGTGAGCACGTTCTCGGCCGAAGAGACCGACTCGCGGGATGGCATGGTCTCCGCCGTCATCGACGATCGACCACCCAGGTCATGACTCGACCATTCTGTTCTCCAGACGACCGAGGCCGTCGATCTCGGTGACGACCAGGTCGCCGGCGTTCAGGAAGGTCTTGCGCGGCATGCCGACGCCGGCCGGCGTACCGGTCAGGATGACGTCACCCGGCTCGAGCGTCAGCACCCGGCTTGCGGCGGCGATCAGCCGCGGCACTGTAATCACCATGTCGGCGGTGGACGCTTCCTGCTTGATCTCCCCATTGACTGTCAGCCGAAGCGTGAGGTCGTGCGGATCGTCGACCTGCCAGCGGGGGACGAGTCCGGGTCCCAATGGGCACGACCCGTCGAATGCCTTGTGCTGGAACCAGTCCCAGCCGAACGGCGCGAGGACCGCGTCTTTCCTCGGGAACAGTCCCCGGGCGGACAGATCGTTGGCGACGGTGTAGCCCGCCACGTGATCGAGGGCCGCGCGCTCGTCGATATCGTGCCCGCCGGCGCCGATGACGACGGCCAGCTCGACCTCCCAGTCCACATCGGCGTGGTCGGGCAGGCGCACGTCGTCGTGTGGGCCCACCACCGTCGTGGTCGGTGGCTTGAGGAAGAAGAAGGGCTCACCGTCCGGATTCGGACGCTGCGTGCCCATCTCCTCCGCGTGTCCGTAGTAGTTGGCCCCGGCGCAGATGACCTTGCGGGGGTGGGTGAGGGGTGCGACGAGCTCGACGTCCGATACGACCTCGAGCGCCGAATGCTGGAGGTTCTCCAGCAGCGGCGTGAACTCCGCCCACCGATCGAGAACTTCCACGAGGGTGAGACCTGACAGTGGCTCCGGCGCCCGGCCGACTTTGCCGTCGGCGAGCACGCCGACACTCGGCTGTGCTCGGTTGCTCCCGACGAACTGGACTAGACACCACTGCTGCGACGACATGGAAACCCCTTTGGAATCAATCAGCTCCCTAAAGTGCACACACTTTCGCGGTGGTTGTCAAGCCGGCCCGCTCGCCGGGCTCGCTGTTCCGGAGGTCGAAATTTGTCGTGCGTCCCCTTTTCTCCGCGACGTTCGAGGAGCAGTGTGAGGGCCGCGAGAGGGATAGAAGGGCAGTGGTCTTCTGATCGAGGGGCATGCGATGCCTGATTCTCCAGCGTCCGCCGGGCTGGATCCGGCCACCGTGCTGGGCAAGGTGATGTCGGTGTTGCGTGCGTTCACGGTCGAGGACCACGGAGTCGGTTTCGCCGAGTTGCAGCGGCGTACGCGGCTGCCGAAGGCCACGCTGCACCGCGTACTGGGCGATCTCGAATCGACGCGCCTGCTGGATCGGGTCGATGGCGCCTATCATCTCGGCGGTCACCTCTTCGAACTCGGCATGCGGGCCTCGGTCGAGCGAGGCCTGATCGAAGTGGCCACGCCTTTCCTCGAGGACCTCTACGAACGCACCCATGAGTTGGTGCACCTCGGCCTCTTGGAGAGCCATGAGGTGGTGTACGTCGCGAAGATAGGTGGTCACCGGCAGGTGCGCTCGCCTTCCCGGCTGGGCGGCCGGATGCCCCTGCATGCCACCGCTATCGGCAAGGCGCTGTTGGCCCATGCTCCCGCGGAGGTGCGGCGCGCGGTCCTTGCGGAACCGCTGCCGCGATTGGCACCGCGGACGATCACCGCACGGGGGACCCTCGGTAAACAACTCGACGACGTAGTAGAGAACGGGATCGCCTTCGAGTTCGAGGAGTCCGCGGTGGGAATTGTCTGCGTCGCGGCACCGGTGTTCGACGCCGACGAACATGTGCTCGCAGCCGTCAGTGTCACGGGTCCGGTGACTCGTTTCCGTCCGCAGCAGCACGCGGCGTCGGTACGGGCTGCCGCGGCCGGTATCGCAGCAACCCTGGCACGGCGCGATGCGCTGCGGGAGCGGGCTTGATCTGAGAACAGGGCGGCCCGCATTCGGGCATCTCAACGGGCGCAGACATGCGGCAGCGAGTTGCCGACGTGTGCAGCGCCGGGCCGCAGCTTCGCTGCCACGACATTGCTGTGGAGTTCCGGCTTCAGCAGACGATGATCGGCAGAAGGTACTTTCGCGCGAAATCGTTCATCTCCGAGTCGGAGTCGAGCCGCATGCCGCCGTCCGGGGCGAGGATCAGGGAGTGAACGACGCGGCAGACGACTTCCGCGCGGGCCGGCAGGTCCGGTGTCTCGGGGAGCAACTCGCGCTCGACGGCGCGCTCGAGGGCGGCTGCCGCGGTCGCCACGGACATCGCGAATGTCGTCGCACCCTCGGTGGTGAGTTTGGTGATCATGCGGTCTGGCTCGATCGTCAGCATCCGGTGGACCAGCGAGTGGTTGCGCCACCGGGTGAGGACGGTGACGAAGATGTCGGCCACCAGGTCGGCGACGTTGTCGTGCCGGTCGGGGATCTGCGCCACCTCGGCGAGGACGGCGCCGACCTCGCGGCTGACCACTGCGCGCACCAGATCGTCGCGTGAGCCGACGCGCCGGTAGACGGTGACGCGGTCGACGCCCGCCTGGCGGGCGACATCCTCGATGGTGGTCTTCTTGACGCCGACCTTCTCGAACTGAACCAGGGCAGCGTCGAGGATCCGCGATTCGATGCTGTCGTCCTCGCTTTTCGGGCTGACGGGACTGGCCGGCTCGGCTATCACGCCTCGAAGAGTAGCAGTTTTCCAGGCTTCTGCAACATCTGACTCGATATGTTGCAGCAACATTGCAATGCAATTTGTTGCCATGTACAGTCCGATTCATGGCTGAACAAGCTGGTACGACGCGGCGCCCTTACCGCGACGAGGCGCACGCGATCAATGCCCGGGACGTCCGGTTCGACTTCGACTCGGTTCCGATGCACTACATCCCCGGCGAGGTGCTGGCGACCCACATCGTCAACGTGATGCATCTGGTTCTGCCCGAGGGCGAGCGCGCCATGGCGCAATGCCTGGCGGAGGCCCTGCCGCATATCGACGACGAACGACTGCGCGAGGAGGTGCAGGGTTTCATCGGCCAGGAATCCATGCATGCCAGCAGTCACGAGGGCGCGCGCAAGCATCTGCAGTCGATCGGCTTGGATGTCGATTCTTACGTGTCGAAGGTCGCCTGGCTGGTCGACCGCATCCTCGGCGACCACGGGCTCACCGGCCGCGCCAAGGAGGAATGGCTGAAGGAGCGCCTCGGCCTGTTCGCCGGGATGGAACATTTCACCGCGGTGATCGGCGAATGGCTGCTGAACGCGGACATCCTGGCGGAGCAGGGCATGCATCCGGCCATGCTGGACCTGGTCCGCTGGCACGGCGCGGAAGAGGTCGAGCATCGCAGCGTCGTGTTCGACGCGTTCCAGTACGTCGATGGCAGTTACGCGCGTCGGGCGCGGACCGCGATCCTGGCGACCGCCGCACTGCTGCCGCTGTTCATCGTGTCGACGGCGTACCTGTACGAGAGAGATCCGTCGGAGCACAAGGGCCGGTCGTGGCTCCGGCAGTTCGTCAGCGCCACCCGGCGCGGTGTGATCCCCAGTTGGACAGTGTTCTTCACCGAGATGCCGCGGTATCTGCGTCCGAGCTTTCATCCATCGCAGCTGGGCTCGATGGACACCGCGCTGCGGTATCTCGCGCACTCGCCCGCTGCCCGAGCCGCCGGTCATCGATGGGAAACGCCATGATCACAGCGGAATTCACGCCGCCACCGAGCCTGCGCATGCTCGGCACGGTGATCGATGCCTATAAACGAGTGTTCGTCTCCGGTCCGTCCGCGCCGCTGCTGTCGAGATCGAAACCGGTGCGGCATTGCGGATTCGATCTCGATCTGGTGGTCGATCAAGTGCACGCGGAGGCAGTCGACGTGATCAGCTTCACGCTGCGCCGGGCAGATGGCGGGTCGCTGCCGCAGTGGCGGCCGGGAGCGCATCTCGACGTGTTCCTCCCGTCCGGCAAGCAGCGACAGTATTCGCTGTGCGGCGATCCGAACGACCCCTTCCGCTATCGAATCGCGGTGCGGCGCATCATCGATGGCGGTGGCGGGTCGATCGAGATGCATTACGCCGTGCGGCCCGGCGAATTGTTGCGGGCACGCGGGCCACGCAATGCGTTCACCTTCGTGGATGCCCCGTCATACCTGTTCATCGCGGGCGGCATCGGCATCACACCGATCCTGCCGATGGTGCAGGCGGCGGGGGCGCGCGGCCACCTGGTGTATCTGGGACGGACGCGGGATTCGATGCCGTTTCTGGATGAACTGCCCGGCGCCGAGATTCGTCCCGACGACGAATGCGGCGTGCCGGATATCGCGGAACTGCTGACGCGAGCGGAACCGGGTGCGGCCGTGTACGTGTGCGGTCCGCTGCCGGTCCTGGCCGCTGCCCAGCGCGGCATGTTCGCGATCAATCCGACCGGGTCGCTGCACACCGAGCGCTTCTCCGCGCCGCCGGTGACCGACGGCAGGGAATTCGATCTCACCCTGGCCCGCACCGGCCGCACCATCCGGGTCGGTGCCGGCGAAACCGCGCTTGCCGCGATCCGGCGCGCGGTTCCCGGGGTGGTCTACTCCTGCGGGCAGGGGTTCTGCGGTACCTGCAAGATCGGCGTGCTGGCCGGGCAGATCGATCACCGGGACCGGATCCTGTCCGATGCCGAACGCGGCGATCACATGCTCGCCTGCGTCTCCCGCGCGGCGGGCGGCTCTCTGGTCATCGACCTCTAGAACGATCCGGAAGGGACGACGACGTCCATGTCACAACGCTACGCACCAACCGAATCCGATGACACGTTCCTCGCGGCGCGTCAACGCGACCATCGTCGACCGTCTCATCATGGTGCTGCACAGAAGGATCCGATAGCGATGAGCGACTCGATCGAACATCTGCACATCGTTATCGTCGGCTCGGGTTTCAGCGGCATCGGTCTGGTGATCAAGCTGCGGGAGGCCGGATTCGAGGATCTGGTGATCCTGGAGCGGGCGGATGACCTCGGTGGAACGTGGCGCGCCAATACCTACCCGGGATGTGCCTGCGATGTGCCCTCCCACCTGTACAGCTATTCCTTCGCGCCGAACCCGGACTGGTCGCGCACCTACGGCACACAAGCCGAGATCCTGGAGTACATCCGCGGGGTGGCCACCGAACACGATGTGCTGCGCCACATCAGGTTCGGGACCGAGCTGCTGGACGCACGCTGGGACCATACGCGGACGCGCTGGCGCATCGAGACATCCCGCGGTCCGCTCACGGCGGACTTCCTGATCTCGGCGACCGGCCTGTTCGCCGAGGCCGAGTACCCGTCGCTGCCCGGTCTGGACACCTTCGCGGGCACGTCCTTCCACTCGTTGCACTGGAACCATGACTACGACTTCACGGGCAAGCGGGTCGCGGTCATCGGCACCGGCGCGTCGGCGGTTCAATTCGTGCCGGAGATCCAGCCGGAAGTCGCGAAATTGGTGCTGTTCCAACGGTCCGCACCCTGGATCATACCGCGACTCGACCGCCGCACTTCACGTCTCGAACGCCAGCTACTGCGGCGTATTCCACTGGCGGGCAAGGCTATTCGCGGCGGCTGGTTCACCGCCATCGAGGGCTTCGGGCTGGTCGGTTTCGTGGACAAGCGTTTCCGGCACCCGTACGAGTTGCTCGGCAGGCTGCAGTTGCTACGCCAGGTCCGAGATACGCGGCTGCGACGCACGCTGACTCCCGACTACATGATCGGCTGCAAACGGGCGATCTTCTCCGACGCCTATCTTCCCGCGCTCGACCAGCCCAACGTCGAGGTCGTCACCGATGCCATCGCCGAGGTTCGGTCACAGTCGATCCTGACCCGCGACGGCACCGAGCACATGGTGGACGCGATCATCTACGGGACCGGATTCACCTCCGTTCCCACCGCATTCGAACGGTTCGTCGGTCGCGACGGCCTGTCCATGGCAGATCTCTACCGCAAGCAGCCGCAGAGCTACCTCGGTGCGACGCTGGCCGGCTTCCCGAATTTCTTCTGCACCCTGGGGCCGTTCGGTGCGGCGGGCAACCAGTCCGCGATCTTCATGATCGAATCGCAGATCGCCTACATCGTCGACGCGCTCACCATGATGCGCACTCGATCGGCAGCATGCATCGAGGTGAAACCGCAAGTCCAACAGAGATTCCTGGACGAGATGGCGCAGCGCAGCAAGTCCACGGTATGGGTCACGGGCGGCTGCACCGGCTACTACCAGACACCCGACGGCCGCAATGCGGGCTTGTACCCCAACTGGAGCTTCGAATACCGCAGTCGCACCAGACGCTTCGACATCGACTCCTACGACATCGACTACCGCGACGATGAAGTCCACGAGGTGCGCGCGTGATGGCCTCCGGACCGTTGGCGTTTCTCCACCGCTTCGGCGCGCCTCGCTACGACTTGCGCGGCAAGACCGTCCTCGTCACCGGCGCGGCCCAAGGCATCGGCCGTGAACTGGACATCCTCCTGCACCGGCGGGGCGCGGAGATCGCACTGGTCGACATCGACCTGGTCGCCGCGCGGGCAACCGCCTCGGAACTTGGTGAACGAGCATTGGCGGTCGAGGCCGACGTGGCCGACCGCGCGGCCATGGAGAAAGCCATCGACAAGACCGTCGAGCGTTTCGGCCGCCTCGACGTGGTGGTCGCCAACGCGGGTGTGGTCCCGAAACCGGCCACCGTGCGCACCATGGACGCGAGCGGTTTCGACCGCGTGATCGGCGTCAATCGCACCGGTGCGTTCAACACCGTGCGCCCGGCCCTCGACCATGTCGTCGCGGCGCGCGGACACGTGGTCGTCGTCTCCTCCTGCGCGGCGTTCGCGCCGGGGATGGGCGGCTCGCCGTACATGATCAGCAAGGCGGGCGTGGAACAGCTCGGTCGCGCCCTGCGCGTGGAACTGGCGCCGCACGGCGCCACCGCCGGCGTCTCCTACTTCGGTCTCGTGGACACGGCGATGACCCACGCGACCTTGGACCAGGACGACCTGGGGCGCGCCATCGGCAATCTGCTGCCCTGGCCACTGAACACCCGGATCACCGCGGACGCAGCGGCGCGTGTCATCGCCGATGGCATCGGCCGCCGCGCGCCCCGCACCATCGCGCCGTCCGGGTGGGAGCCGTACGCACTGCTGCGCGGCCTGGTCAATATCGCCCTCGACCATCGGCTCGCCGGCGACCCGAGGCTCGCCACACTGATCCGCCGTATCGAGAACACGCCATGACCAGCTTTCACGCCCCCACATCGCAGCGATCACCGCACAAGTCGCGATCGAAGAAGACCACACGAGCCGGGTCATCGCCTCCGCGTCAGGGTTTCGCGAGCTTTCGAGGGTTCGGCTCCTCCGGTCCCCCAGACGCCGTTGTCACTTCGCCGTTCCTTCGGTGTTCAGGCTTGCGGCACTGAGGTTCTGGGCGGCGAAGCGGGCGATGGTACATGCCTGGCGTGCATGGGCTTCCGGGTGGGCGGTGCGTTGCTCCAGCACGGCGCGGATCCGATCCAATGATGCGGCGGCATCGCTGCTCGCGCCGCGAAGCACGGTGTGCTGGTGGTCGAGTTCGCGGTATGCGAGGTCGATGTCGTAGTAGCGGCGGCGTAGCTCGGCTATGTGGTTGAGCAGGTCCGCTACTTCGCGTGTGGTCAGGGTGAGGGTCGGGTGCTCCTCTCCGGAGAGGATCGCCTCGCCCGCGACCTCAGCGCAGCGAGCGTGCAGTACATCGAGAATGTCGGCCACACAGATCACCTCCCACACTGCGGCGGAGCGTTTCACGGCTTCCCGCTGCCGCCGGCCATCGGATGGGGCGCCGCAGCGCGCCGCGGGCAACGATTCGCTCGACTACGATCCGATCACAGGTACGGTACTGGAAGCCAGCCGGCCGGGGAACTTCTCCGCCGCTGTCATGGCCTCCGGCGAGGCATTGCCCACGATACGTGCGAGTAACACCCGAACGCTGTACACGTATGTGGAGAGAGGGTGCACACTACGCGGAGCCGGAAGTCGTAATCCCTCGTCCGACGGGGTCAGAGCTGTGAAGTGAAAGGAGCCGGCGAGTGTTCAGCCGCATCGCCATCGTGAACCGGGGTGAGGCCGCCATGCGCCTTATTCACGCTGTCCGAGATCTGGCGGCGGAGACCGGTCTACCGATCGAAACCGTTGCTCTGCACACCGATGTCGACCGGAACGCGACGTTCGTGCGGGAGGCCGACATCGCCTATGATGTCGGTCCGGCAGCTGCGCGCCCATACTTGGATCTGAAGGTTCTGGAGCGCGCCCTGGTGGAGACCGGAGCCGATTCCGCCTGGGTGGGCTGGGGTTTCGTCGCGGAGGACCCGGCATTCGCGGAGCTGTGCGAACAGATCGGGGTCACCTTCATCGGCCCGAGCCCGGAGGCCATGCGCAAGCTCGGTGACAAGATCGGCGCGAAGCTGATCGCCGAGGAGGTCGGCGTGCCGGTCGCGCCGTGGAGCCGCGGTGCGGTCGAGTCGGTGGAGGCCGCCGTAGCGGCCGCGGCCGAGATCGGCTACCCGTTGATGCTGAAGGCGACCGCAGGCGGTGGTGGCCGCGGTATCCGGGTGATCACGAACGAGGCCGAGCTCGTCGATGCCTACGAGCGCACCTGCCAGGAAGCGGCGCGGGCCTTCGGCAGCGGCGTGGTGTTCCTGGAGCGGCTGGTCACCGGCGCCAGGCACGTCGAGGTCCAGGTGATCGCCGACGGCCAGGGGACCGCGTGGGCGCTCGGCGTCCGCGACTGCTCGGTGCAGCGGCGCAACCAGAAGGTCATCGAGGAGTCGGCGTCACCGGTGCTGAGCGCCGAGCAGACGGCCGAGCTCAAGGGGTCGGCCGAGCGGCTGGCGATAGCGGTCGGCTATCGCGGTGCGGCAACTGTCGAGTTCCTTTACCACCCCGGTGAGAAGCTGTTCGCGTTCCTCGAGGTCAATACGCGCCTGCAGGTCGAGCACCCGATCACCGAATACACCACCGGCTTCGACCTGGTTCGCGCGCAGTTGTCGGTGGCATCGGGAGGCCGGCTCGAGGGCGAGCCGCCTGCGGAACGTGGGCACGCCATCGAAGCGAGGCTGAACGCCGAAGACCCCGACCGCGATTTCGCGCCCGCCCCTGGCCGCATTGCGCGGCTGGACCTGCCGGCCGGGCCGGGCATTCGCGTGGACACCGGTGTCAGCGAGGGCGACACGATTCCCGCCGACTTCGACTCGATGATCGCCAAGATCATCGCCTACGGCCGTAACCGGGACGAAGCGCTGGGCAGGCTGCGCCGGGCGGTGGCGCAGACCCGGGTGGTCATCGAGGGCGGTGCCACGAACAAGAGCTTCGTGCTCGACCTGCTCGACCAGCCCGAGGTGATCGACGCCAGCGCGGACACCGGCTGGATCGACCGTGTTCGCGGTGCGGGCCGTCTCGTGTCGCACCGCCACTCCGCCATCGCGCTGGCCGCCGCCGCCATCGATGCCTACGAGGACGAAGAGCGAGTCGAGCGGCATCGGCTGCTGTCCACCGCATCCGGCGGACGCCCGCAAGTGCAGCACGAGAGCGGCCGGCCGCTCGACCTGAAGTTGCGCGGCGCAGGCTACCGCGTGCGCGTCGCGCGCATCGGCGCGCATCGGTTCCGTATCGGTATCGAGGCCGGTGGCGATATCCACACCGCCGATGTCGATCTCGAGCGCTTCGACCGGCACGCCGGACAGATCGTCGTCAACGGCACCCGGTACCGCGTGATCACCGGCACGCACGGACCGATCCACCTGGTCGATGTGGACGGTGTGACACACCGGATCAGCCGTGACGAAGGCGGTGTCGTCCGTGCGCCCGCCCCCGCGCTGGTCGTCGCCACGCCGCTGGAGATCGGCGCCGAGGTCGAGGCGGGCGCGCCGGTGCTGGTGCTGGAGAGCATGAAGATGGAAACGGTGCTGCGTGCGCCGTTCCGGGCCCGGTTGAAGGAATGCAGTGTTTCCGTCGGTACCCAGGTGGAGACCGGCGCACCGATGCTGCGGCTGGAACCGCTGGCCGAGGGCGGCGAGGCCGCGGAGGATGCTCCGGTCGAGTCGATCGAACTGGACCTGCCCGGCGAGCCCACCCCGGTCCGCCCGCACGAGCGACTGGCCCGCGGCCAGCAGGACCTGCGCAGCCTGCTGCTGGGTTTCGACGTCGACCCGCACGACGACCTCCGGGTGCTCGACGACTACCTCGCTGCTCGCCGGGCGGCCATCGCGGACAACCGCAGGCCGCTGGCCGAGGAACTCGAACTCGTGCAGGTATTCGCCGACCTCGCCGAACTGAGCCACCACCGGTCGGGAGACGAGGACGGCGGCCACGGCCATGTGCACAGTGCCCGCGAGTATTTCCACACCTACTTGCAGAGCCTCGATGTCGAGCGGGCCGGGCTGCCGGAGTCGTACCGGGCCAAGCTCGCCAAGGCGCTCGGACACTACGGTGTCACCGATCTGGAACGCTCCTCCGACCTCGAAGTCGCGGTCTTCCGGATCTTCCTGGTTCAGCAGCGTCCGTCCGACATCGTCACAGTGATCACGACCCTGCTGCGCGAGTGGCTGGGGGAGCCGGTGCCGGACCGGGCGCTGCGCGAGCCGGTCGGTCTGGCGCTGGAGCGGGTGGTAGCGGCGACGCAGGTGCGCTTCCCCGTGATCGCCGACCTGACGCGCGGCCTGGTGTACGCCTGGTTCGGCCAGCCGTTGCTGCGGCGCAACCGCGCTCGCGTGTACACCAACGTCCGCAAGCACCTGAGCCACCTCGACGCGCACCCGGACGCCGCCGATCGCGCCGACCGCGTCGCCGACATGGTGCGTAGCACCGAGCCGCTGGTACGGCTGCTCGGCCAGCGGCTGGTGCGCGGCAACCCGGACAACACGGTCATGCTGGAGGTGCTGACCCGGCGGTACTACGGCAACAAGGGACTCACCGGAGTCCGCACCCACGAGGTGGGTGGCTGCACATTCGTGATCGCCGAGCGCCGGGGCTTGACCTTGGTGTCCGCCGCGGTGAGTTTCGACGCGCTCGACACCGTGCTGCGCGGGCTCACCGAGCTGGCAACCGGCGCGGTGTCCATCGAGGCCGACATCTATCTCGGCTGGGAGAAGCAGCCCGAGGACTTCGACGCCATGGCCGCGGCGCTGCAGGATGTGCTCGGCGCGCAACGGTTGCCGAAGCAGGTGCATCGGATCACCGCCACGGTCGCCGGTAGCGGCGGCGCCGTGATGCACCATCACTTCACCTTCCGCCCGTCTGCCACCGGCATGTCCGAGGAACGACTGATCCGCGGCCTGCACCCGTACATCGCGGAGCGGATGCAGATGATGCGGCTGCGCAAGTTCGACCTCACCCGGCTGCCGTCCTCGGACAACGACGAGGTCTACCTGTTCCGGTGCGTCGCGAAAGAGAATCCGTCGGACGAGCGGCTCGTCGCGTTCGCGCAGGTGCGTGACCTGGCCGCACTGCGCGAGCACGACGGCAGGCTGCTCGCACTGCCGACGGCCGAGGGCACCATCGCCACCTGCGTCGACTCGATTCGCCGGGCTCAGTCGCGGCGGCCGTCGGCCAAACGCTTCAACACCAACCGCGTCGTGGTGTACATCTGGCCGCCGCTGGATCTCACCCCCGCCGAGTTCGAGACCATCGTCGAACGCGTGGAGCCGACGACCGCGGGCGCCGGGTTGGAGGAGATCCTGATCATCGCGCGGCAGCGCGACCCGAAGACGGGCGAGCTGATCAAGGTCGCCGTGCACATCTCCTTCGATGCCACCGGCGGCACCGAGGTGACCGTCAACGGGCGGACCGACGACCCGGTCGAGCCGCTCGACGAGTACCGGCAGAAGGTGCTGCGGGCCCGCAGCCGCAACACCGTGTATCCCTACGAGCTGACCGGTCTGCTCGGCGAATTCGCCGAGTACGACCTCGACTCCGACCACGCGCTGGTGCCGGTCGACCGGCCCGAGGGGCACAACACCGCGGCGATCGTCGCGGGCGTGGTCACCACGCCGACCGCGCTGCATCCGCAGGGCGTCACCCGGGTCGTTCTGCTCGGGGATCCGACGAAATCGCTCGGTGCTCTGTCGGAACCGGAGTGCCGCCGTGTGATCGCCGCAATGGATCTGGCCGAACAGATGCGGGTGCCGCTGGAGTGGTACGCGCTGTCCTCCGGCGCCCGGATCTCGATGAAGTCCGGCACGGAGAACATGGACTGGGTGGCGGCGGCGCTCAAGCGGATCGTCGAGTTCACCCAGGACGGCGGCGAGATCAACATCGTGGTCTCGGGCATCAACGTCGGTGCGCAGCCGTACTGGAACGCCGAGGCCACCATGCTGATGCACACCAAGGGCATCCTGGTGATGACGCCGGATTCGGCGATGGTGCTCACCGGCAAGCAGGCGCTGGACTTCTCCGGCGGTGTGTCGGCCGAGGACAACTTCGGCATCGGCGGCTACGACCGGGTGATGGGCCCCAACGGTCAGGGGCAGTACTGGGCGCCGAGCCTGACCGCCGCGCGCGACGTTCTGATGTCGCACTACGACCACACCTACATCGCACCCGGTGAGCAGTCGCCGCGGCGGGCGCAGACCAGCGACCCCGTCGATCGCGACGTCTCCGATTTCCCGCATGTGGTGGCCGACAGTGATTTCACCACCGTCGGCGAGATCTTCTCCGCCGCCAAGAACCCGGATCGCAAGAAGCCCTTCGACATCCGGACCGTGCTGCGGGCGCTGTCCGACCAGGACCACCCGGTGCTGGAACGCTGGGCGGGGATGGCCGACGCCGAAACCGCGGTGGTGCAGGACGCGCATCTGGGCGGCATCCCGGTGTGCCTGCTCGGCATCGAGTCACGGGGGGTGCCGCGACGCGGCTTCACGCCCACCGACGGCCCGGACACCTATACCGCGGGCACGCTGTTCCCGCAGTCGTCGAAGAAGGCCGCGCGGGCGATCAACGCCGCCAGCGGTAATCGGCCGCTGGTCGTGCTGGCGAACCTGTCGGGTTTCGACGGCTCGCCCGAGTCGATGCGCAAGCTGCAGCTCGAGTACGGTGCCGAGATCGGCCGCGCGATCGTGAACTTCGAAGGCCCCATCGTGTTCTGCGTGATCTCCCGGTATCACGGCGGCGCGTTCGTGGTGTTCTCGAAGACACTGAACCCGAATATGACCGTGCTGGCACTGGAAGGCTCGTTCGCGTCGGTACTGGGCGGCGCCCCGGCGGCTGCCGTGGTGTTCTCCGGTGAGGTCGACACGCGCACCGCGACCGATCCGAGAGTGCGGGAGCTGGAGGCGCGCGCCGCGAACGCATCCGGCACCGACCGCGCGGCCCTGACCGCGGAACTCGACGAAGTCCGTTCGTCGGTCCGCGCGGCGAAACTCGGCGATGTCGCCGCCGAATTCGACCGCGTGCACAGTATTCAGCGCGCTGTCGAGGTGGGTTCGGTCGATGCCATCATCCGCGCCTCCGAACTGCGCCCGCGCATCATCGAGGCAATCGAGGCCGGTCTGCCCGGCTGATTATCGGCGAGGTCGGCTCGCGAGATTCGTGAGCCGACCTTCGCGCTCCCACTGTGAGCTGACGACACCGGTCAGGAATCGAGAAGCGCCGGTCGCCCGGCCGCGCCTAGCGTTAGTGCCATGAACATCACCGCTGATCAGACCACTATCGAGTCCGTCATCCTGGAGATGCCCGATCCCGCGGCCGGCGCGGCCTTCTACGCCGCCGCGTTCGGTCTCGGCGACCAGCTGCGCGTGCGCGCCTCGGAGGCGCCGACGAGCGGGTTCCGTGGCTTCATCCTGTCGCTCGTGGTGTCTCAGCCGAGCACCGTGGACAGCCTCATCGGCACCGCTGTCGACGCGGGCGCCACGACGCTGAAACCGGCCAAGAAGAGCTTCTGGGGTTACGGCGGTGTCGTCCAGGCTCCGGACGGGGCGATCTGGAAGGTCGCGACGTCGTCGAAGAAGGACACCGGCCCGGCGACCCGGAAGGTCGACGAGTTCGTGCTGCTCCTCGGAGTCGACAACGTCAAGGCGACCAAGCAGTTCTACCTCGACCGTGGCCTCACCGTGGCGAAGAGCTTCGGCAGCAAGTACGTCGAGTTCGACGCCCCGTCGTCGTCGGTCAAGCTGGCGCTCTACGGGCGCCGCGCCGCCGCCAAGGATGCCGGCGTCGCTTCGGAGGGCACCGGGTCGCATCGGATCGTCATCGGCGGCGATATCGGGTCCTGCACAGACCCGGACGGGTTCGCATGGGAGGTCGCGTCGGCCTGAGCCCGGTCCGTGTGACACCTGGACCGGGTGTTGTGGGCATGTCCCTCGCTCGTCCGGTCGTCGAAACGCCTATCGGTCTACCGGACGACGAGTTCTCACATCGGAGGCGCCCACAACTGGTTCGGCGAGTGTTGCCGAATGAGGTGTCCACACGCTGGAATCGGAAGTTCCGTAGCGGTGAGCGAGGTCCGCGACGGTTTCGGCGGATAGCTAGATGTGGGCATGCGTCATGAGGGCACGCGAGATCTCGCGGGCGGCACGGTGACCGGATTCCACGGCGCCGTCCATGTAACCCGCCCAGCGAGTGGCGGTTTCGGTGCCTGCCCAATGCAGTGGACCGATAGGGGTGCGCAGCGCACTACCGAACCGGGTGAGGGTTGACGGCGCGGTGAACGCTCCGTAGCACCCGCCACTGAATTCCTCTTCGGCCCAGTCTCGTTCGATGTAGGCGATCGGGTGCTGGGCCTGTGGTCCGAAGTATCCGGCCAAATCGGTCATGACTCGGGAGCGACGCTCGGCCAGATCCAATCGACTGGCGGTATCCGCGTGCTTGCCCTCGAGGAATCCGACGAGCACTCCGGGCGCACCGTCGGGCGGGGTGTTGTCGAAGACGACGCCCAAGGACCGATGGTCGCTGTTGGCCTGGCCGCTGAGCCCGTCACGGCGCCAGAACGGCTCCTCGTAGGCGACATTGACCTTGATCACCCGTCCCATCGGCATGCGCTGGACGAGTTGGTCACGGTCGCCATGAAGGCCAGGGCTGAAGCGGATCCGTGCGGTCAACGGTGGTGGCACCGCGATCACCGCGCGGGCGGCCCGGACCGTGGTCCTTCCCGCGGATACCTGGACACCCGCTGCGTCCCAAGTGATTTCGGTGACCGGAGCGCCGAGCACGATTCGGTCGCCGAGTTCGTCGGCCAAAGCCAGTGCGATGCGTTGCGAGCCGCCGACGACACGGTCCTGTTGCGCCCCGCCCGCGGTGTCGATCAATGCGTCCAGCCCGCCCGCCGCGCCGACGTAGAAGCAGGCCCACAGTGCGGACAGGTCCTCCGGTTCCGCGGAGAACACCGCTTCGGTGATCAGCCGGAAGAAGGATCGGCCACCGGAGGTGTGGACGTTGCGCCGAAGCCAGGTGGCGAATGTCTGGCCGTCGAGGTATTCGGCTTGCTCGGCCAGCCACGGCTCCCGCGCCGCGACCTGCCGCGCGAGGCGGTCGAGTCGCCACTGGGCCTGTGCGACATCGGCCAGCGCCACGGGGTTCAGCCGGGGTATGCGACCGGTGTACACCGATCGGGCCGTGCCGATTTCGGCGATGTGCCGACCTTCGGTGTGCGTGGGGAAGGTGGCCAGGCCGAGCTCATCGATCAGCGCGAGTACTTGATCCTGTCCCGGTCCGACCCACTGGCCGCCCACCTCGATCGGAGCGCCACCGGGAAGTTCGGCATTGAGCAGCCGCCCACCGACGCGGTCCCGCGCTTCCAGCACGACCACCTCGCGTCCGGCCTGGACCAGGTCGCGGGCGGCCACCAACCCCGCAATCCCGGCCCCCACCACCACTGTATCCACTGACTTCTGCACCGCGACCTGCCTTCATACATGATGTATCTGAAATACATACTGTATGTGATATCCATGGCGTATGGAGTCGCTTCGGGCAAAATACGCGGAGAACACTCGTCAAACGCTGTTCGATACCGCGCTGCGCGTGTTCGCCGAACGGGACTATGCGGACGTTTCGGCGGAGGAACTGGTTCGCGCGGCCGGTCTGACCCGCGGCGCGCTCTACCACCACTTCGATGGCAAGCGCGGTCTGTTCGAAGCAGTCATGAGTGAGCTGCAGAGCCGAGCGGCACAGCGGATCCGCGAAGCAATCGCGTCGAGCTCGGATCCATTCGAGCGCGCCGACCGCGGGGTAGCGGAATTCCTGAACATCTGTGCCGAGCAGAACTACCGCCAGATCGTGCTGCTACAGGGCCCGCTCGCACTGGGCTGGCCGCGCTGGCGCGAACTGGATCAGCAGCACCTCGGCGGACTGGTCGTGGACGCCGTACGAGCGCTACTCGATGCCGAACTCATCCGGCCACACCCCGCCGAACTGGTCGCAGGCGCGTTCTACGGCGCGCTGACCGAACTGTCGCTGACCATCGCCGACACCGATCACCCTGACCTGGCTCGCGCACAGGCGACTCGTCTCGTACACGACCTCCTCGGCGGACTGGCGACGGGGGCAGCGGGGTCCGCGCCGAATTCTGTTGAGAGCCAATAGATCCAGGGCATATGGTGCACTCGGGGTTCCGGGGCGGCGTTCGTGGCCGCCGATGCGGTTGAGCGGCGGGCGGTGGCAGGCGTTCGCCGACGAGATCGACGACCCACTCAGCGGATGACCCAGCGAACGAAAGTGAGTACCTCCGAGTGAATTTCGATCCTGACGTCCGCACGGCTGCGGGAGTCGTACGTGGCAGGGGGGAGGACGCCGTCGCGGTCTTCCGGGGCATCCCCTACGCCCAGCCACCGGTCGGCCCACGACGGTTCGCCGCCCCCGTTCCGGCGCGGCCGTGGGACGGCGTGCGCGAGGCGCTGGAGTTCGGTCCGGCAGTTCCCCAGACAGGCTGCACGATGTCGTCGGTGTCCGGCGGCACCGGTGATTCCGGCGACTGGTTGACCCTCAACGTCTGGTCACCTGACCTCGGTGCCGCCGGACTGCCGGTGATGGTGTGGATCCACGGCGGCAAGTACCTGGAGGGCACCTCCAGTAACCCGCACCACGACGGCGCGACTCTTGCTAGGGCCGGCGTGGTGGTGGTCAGCATGAACTATCGCGTCGGTGTGGAAGGCTTCGCCCACATCGCCGGGGCGCCGGAGAATCGCGGCATTCTCGACCAGGTCGCCGCGTTGCGGTGGGTACAGGACAATATCGCCGCGTTCGGCGGCGATCCGGGCAACGTCACCGTCTTCGGCCAGTCCGCCGGCGCGGGTTGCATTGCGGCGCTACTCACCATGCCGATGGCCGCGGGGCTGTTTCGTCGTGCGATAGCGCAGAGCGTCCCGGGCACCTACTTCTCCCCGAGGCTCGCCGCCACCATCTCCGCGACCATCGCCGCGGAACTCGGCGTACAAGCCACCGTGGGTGAGCTGGCTGGTATCCCTCCGCGCGCGCTGACCGACGCGACGGGCTCGATCATGCAGAAGATGCCGGGACTCGCCGAATCTTGGGGTCCTACCGCGCTGACCCCGACACCGTTCTCACCCGTCGTCGATGGTGACCTCCTCCCGCACGCGCCATGGCGAGCGCTCGCCAGGGGTGCTGCGCGAGGCATCGACCTGCTCGTGGGGCATACCCGTGACGAGTACAGTCTGTTCACTGCCCGGCCCGGCAGCGAGGTGACCGATGAGCAGGTAACCGCCACACTCGAGCGTCTCGCGCCCTTCGCCGGCGGCAGCGGCGGTTACCGCGACGCCTATCCCGAGGCGAGCCCCGGGGAACTGGATGAACTCGTCAACTCCGACTGGCTGTTCCGGATGCCCAGCCTGCATCTGGCAGAGGCGCAACACGCCGGCGGCGGGCAGGCCTGGGCCTACGAATTGTGCTGGGCCTACAACCGGGAACATGGCGCCTCGCACAGTCTCGACAACCTGCTCGTGTTCGGCACGCTCAGCGCCGACGACCTGCGCAGCCATCGGTCCGCCGTTCCGAACGCGGCGGACGAGGCCGTTCGCGTTGCCCACCACATGCGCACCGACTGGCTGAACTTCGCGACCACGGGCAACCCCGGCTGGGTGGCCTACGATCCGGACACGCGATCCACCCGTGTCTACACCGCAGAGCCGATCACGCAGCCCTACCCCGAGGAACGCTCGCGCCATATCTGGTCCACACACCGGTTCGACACCCTCGATCTACCTCATATCCAGTGACGGGTGCCGTATCACTCGCCGGTGCGTTTATCCAGCTCATGCTGATCGGTTCGGCGGCCCGGGTTCGGTGCGGGAGGGAATCAGCGGCGTTGGGCAGATGCTGGTCGGTCGCGTCGGCGGTCCCCGTTTGCCGGGACCTTTGCCGGGTAAACAGCTGCTCGGCAGGACACATGCTCGAGGCTGCGGTGAACTCCCCTCGGGCCTGAGAGAACAGTCGTAGCCCAACAGTCAGCAAGAGAGCGACAGCTCGAGCCATCTTCGGCAGCGTTCAGGCCCAACTGCGGAGGAAGCATCAGATGACCGAATCCGGCCCAACCGATCTCAAGAAGCGGCAGCGCGCAATGTGGGCAATGGGCGACTACTCGGCCGTCGCCTCGGAAGTCATCCCCGGACTGGGCCGCCGTCTTGTCGAGGCCTGCCGCATCGGTCCGGGGCAGCGTGTGCTCGACGTCGCGGCCGGATCCGGGAACGCGGCGATCCCGGCGGCGGAGGCCGGTGCGGACGTCATCGCGAGCGACCTGACGCCGGAGCTGTTCGAGGCAGGTCGGCAGATCGCCGCCGCGCGGGGCGTCGACCTGCGGTGGCAGGAAGCCGACGCCGAGGCATTGCCCTACGCCGACGCCGCGTTCGACGTCGTCATCTCCTGCGTGGGCGTCATGTTCGCGCCATTCCACCAGGCGGCCGCGAGCGAACTGGTGCGCGTCACCAAGCCGGGCGGCACGATCGGGCTGATCAACTGGACACCCACCGGGTTCATCGGGCAGATGTTCGCCACGATGAAGCCGTTCGCTCCGCCGCCCCCGCCCGGCGCGCTGCCGCCTCCGCAGTGGGGCGACGAGACGCATGTCCGGTCGCTACTGGGCGATCGCGTCGCCGACCTGGAGCTGCGGCGCGAAAAGGCGGTCATCGATCGCTTCGGCGACGGCACGGAGTTCCGCGACTTCTTCAAGGCCCACTACGGACCCACGGTCGCGGTGTACAAGGCCATTGCCGCCGACCCCGACCGGGTCGCGGAACTGGACCGCGCACTCGCGGATCTCGGTTCCCGGCACGACCTGGGCAATGGGCGGATGGAGTGGGAGTACCTCTTGGTCACCGCACGCCGATCGGGCTGAACTGCTGCAGGGCATCGATCGACTGGGCACCGCGGTTCAAGCTGCCCGAAAGGTATGTCGGCTCGCCTTCCTCGATGGTGGCCAACCGTCGCGACACCTAGTCGGGGTACAGCGGTTGGCCCGAGGAAGCGTCGGCTGAGTCACGCCGTGGCCGGATGCGGGATCGGTGGCCCGAACCACTGGCAGAGCAATAGGGCGAGTTCGACGTCGAGTCTGTCGTCCGCGATCGGCCTGCCGCGCCGCGACACTGCTCGTGCGACCCGGTACTTCACCGAGTTGGAGTGCAGGTCGAGTTCCGCGGCGGCTGCTTTGTAGCTCGATCCGGTGCGCAGGAATACCCGCAGTGTCTCGCGTAGCCGTGCGTCGTTGTCATTGTCGGCGGCCAGATCGCCGAGTACCTCGCCGACCCATTCCCAGGCTTCCGTGATCCGGTCACCGAGCAGGGCCGCTACCGACAGCCCGGGATCTTCGGCCGCGATGATTCGCGGTTCGGCGTCTCCTCGCGCCATGGCGACCGAACGCGCGTCTTGGGCCAGGCGATGCGACCGCCGGAATCCCAGAATTCCGGAGGCCATCGTGCCGATCGCAACCGATGGGGCATCGGCTTGGGCGGCCGCGAAATCACGGACCCTGGCGACGGCGCCCGGTTGCGCCGACCGATACGGCAGCCACGCCCAGCCGCTCATCTGATCGGCCGCGAGGAAGAGTGGGGCCGCGGCGGTTCCCGCCGCCTCCGCCGACTTGCGGACGAATCGCCGCAGCTCGGCCAGTTCGTCACCGTAGGCCCCGGTGTCGGGATACCAGACGATGAGCGCCAAATGGTGCCATGGGAGCGGATAGTGGATCTGGTCGACGGCGCCGTCGATATCGACGATCTTTTTGCCCGCCAGCAGCTCGCGCACACGGAGCGCGCGGACACTGTTGCGGGTTTCCAACCACTGCTCGCGCTCTGCGTCGTAGATGGCGACGAGTTGCCGGGTAACGTGGTCGAGGTACTGGAACAGCCGGGTGGTGATCGCCTGTCCAGCGAGGAACTGTTCGACCGGCGCGATGTCTGCGCCCTGCAGTTCGGCGAAAGCCAGTTCGGTGACCCGCCGCTGGCCGAGGTGATATGCACGAATCAAGGCATTGAGCGGGACGCCGTGCTGGGCCAAACGCCGGGTGTACTCGATCGCCACCGAAGGCAGGTGGATTCGAGCCGCCGGAATATCGTGCTTCAGCGCGTGCACCAGAGTGTCGAGATTGGCCTGCACGCTGGACCCGAGCAGCTCGGCGGAGTGGACATCCGCACGCAGCTCAGGGATTTCTTCCTCGAGTCCACGGTGGATACTCGCGCTGATGTCCGTCGCCCGCTCGTTCATGCGGGCGGCGATTCTCGCGACACAGCGGCCCACCTCGGTATCACCGTTGCGACGAAAAGTCGTCACAACCTGATGATAGTTACATCGCCGTGACCGCTGCGGTGAATCAGGCGGTCGATCCTGTCTTCCGGGGACAAAAGATGCGACGAATTCAGTCGATGCACGACGGTGCCGATCCGCCGCGCGATTTCTACCGTTTTCAATGAGCCCTGTACCCGGGGTACTGAGGAGATCGCATGACACTTTCGACCCTCCTGGATCGTCGTGCCCAGGCCGCACCACAGGCAGCCGCCCTTGCCGACGACCGCAACGAACTGAACAACCTCGAATTGCTGGCGACCGTGCAGCGGGCCGCGGCTTGCCTGCGCGCGGCGGGCGTCACGACCGGCGACGTCGTCGCGATCATGCTGCCCGACACCGTCGACCTCGTGGTGTCGTTGTTCGCGACGTGGCGCCTGGGTGCCACGGCGACCCTGATCGACCCATCCTTGACCGACGCGGAGGCCGGCTACCAGATAGCTGACGCGGGCTCCAAAGTTCTCATCGCCGCTGCGCGTCCTCCGGACATATCCTTGCCGGTCGTCGTCACGCCTGCCCGCGAGTTCGCCGCGGCAGCACCCGACACCATCGATGCGGCGCCGCCCGGCGACGAGCGACCGGCGCTCATCACCTACCTCGGCACCGGGAACCAAGCGATGCTCGACCACAGGAACCTCGAGGCAATGTGCCAGTTGGTGATCAAGGTATTCGCGCTGAGCGATGCCGACCACAGCCTGTCGACCCTGCCCATGTGGCAGGTGAGCGGGATCATGGTCGGTGCCTTGTCACCGTTGATCGCCGGGGGTCGCGCCACCATGGCGGGCCCGCTCAGCCCGGAGGGATTCTCGGAGCGGATCGAACACAGCCGCCCCACCTACCTTTCCGCGGTCCCGGGAAACTTCGCAGCGCTGTCCGACCTTCCCGGCCACCTGCGGACGAACAACGAGTCGGTGCGGTTCGCGATCTGCTGCATGGAACACGCGGGAATCGAACTCAAAACCAAGTTCGAACACCGCTATGGAATACCGCTGATCAATGGATACGGGTTGAGCACGGTTATCGCGCGAGCGCACGAAATCCGCGTACCGGCGACGACCTAGACGACGGCGTTCTGGCAACGATGCGGCACGCCATCAGGCGGCCCGCCCCGGCTCATGACGGGAGAACGTCCCAGCCGGATTCCACCGAGCGTCTGCATCGCTCGGGATCGTCGCCCGCGGCGACGAACAGTGCGGTGAGCATCGGCACGCCGTAGGCGAGGGTTTCGCGCGGCAGCGGTCCCGAGGTGACCAGGGTGGCGAGGCCGTGGCCGATGGTCCATGCCTGTGTCGCGAGCTCCAGCGGGTCGACGTCGGCCCGGAAACGGCCATCGGCTTTCGCTCGCTGCACCGCGTGCACCAAGCGGTGCAGCGTCTCGTCGGCGGCCGTAGCGTCCTCGAGTTCGAAGCTCGCGTCGAACATGACGCGATAGAGGTCCGGGTTCTCGAGCGCGTTGCGCAAGTACGCGGCACCGAGCGCGACCTGGTCCCGGACCGGGTCCGAAGTCGTCGCGACCGTGGCGAGTTTCCCGGCCAAGCGGGTGAAACCCTCCTGCCGCAAGGCTTTCCACAACCCATCCATGCCGTCGAAGTACGTGTAGACGGCCATGGTCGACACGTCGGTGCCCGCGACCAAGGCGCGCAATGTCACCGGCCGGCGCATCCGGAGCATGTGCGCGGCTCGTTCGATCAGCATCGACCGGATGCGGGGATTCTTGCTGCGTGCCATGGCGCAAAATAGCATAGCGTTGTTATGGTTTGCGCCGAGTGCCGCACCGCGGACCGAGACGAACGAAGGAGTGGACCATGGCCGTGAAACTGGTCAATCCCGAGGCATTGCCGAAACCAGAGGTGTACCGCCAGCTCTCGATCGCCGAGGGATCGAAACTGGTGTTCCTGGCGGGCCAGGTGGCCCGCGACGCGAACGGCGAGAAGGTCGGCGAGGGCGACTTCGCCGCTCAGGTCGAGCAGGCATATCTCAATGTGGCCGCGGCCCTGGCCGAGGTCGGTGGTTCCTGGGACGACATCGCCAAGCTGACCATCTACGTCGTCGACTGGACGCCGGACAAGATGCCGCTGCTCGGCGAAGGGGTCGGGCGCGCCGCCGCGAAGCTCGGGATCGATCCCGTCAAGCCGATCACGCTGCTCGGCGTCTCGGCTCTGGGTGAGCCGGACATCATGGTGGAAGTCGAGGCGACGGCGGTACTGGACTAGCAAGTGCGTCGCCGACGAACGTTCGTCCGGCTGTCCGGACTGTGGGTCGGTCGAATCGGCCGAACCCGCTTGTTCCAGTTCATCGCGTCCTCCTTCGGCTACGAGCAGCCCGCGTCCCGGCGAAGTGCCGGGCGGACCTCTGTGGCGAAGACGTTAGCTACGGCGCGGTGACCAGCGCTTCTCGATTCCTGACCGTTCACGTCGACCGGCTTCAGCGGCGGCGACTTTCGTGATACTGTACGTCACATATACGTGCTTCCTGTGCTGGAGGCGCTCATGCCCGACATCGCGCAAGAAGAGATCATGTGGTTCGCCGCTCCGGGCACCGAGGGCGGTGGAGCGGCGCTGGACCAGGTGGCGGTCATGACCGGTGCCGCAGGTGTCCTCGCGCTCCTGCTGCTGTGGGCCGGGTATCTGCACCGGACCCGCCGCATCACTTGGCTGCAGCGGCTCGCCGACCGTCTCGGGCGACTGTGCAACCGGCCTGGTTGGGTCGCGCTCCCGCTGGTGATGTTCCTCGCGACCATCCTGACCGCGCTGCTGGGCTTCATCTGGGATGTCAGCTTGCACGTGGGCAACGGTCGCGATGCGGGGCCGCTGGCGAATCCGGCGCACTACTTCATCCTGGCGGGATTGTTCTTCCTGTTCACCGCCGGGATGTCGGCGATCGTCCTCCCGCTCGACGAGCAGCCCGGCGCCGCGGCGGTGCGCGTCACCCGCACCTGGTACGCACCGGTCGGGGGCATCCTGATCGCCGGTGCCGGCCTCTACGCGTTGATCGGGTTCCCGCTCGACGACATCTGGCATCGGCTGTTCGGACAGGACGTCACGCTCTGGGGACCGACGCATCTGATGCTCATCGGCGGCGCCGGATTATCGCTGGTCGGCGTGCTGCTGCTGGAGTTCGAGGGCAGGCACAACCGGCCCGATCCCGGCCGCACCGACGGGCGGCTGATGTGGCTGCTGCGGTCGTTTGCCTTCGGCGGGCTGCTCATCGGCCTGTCGGTGTTCCAAGTCGAATTCGACTTCGGCGTCCCGCAGTTCCGGCTCGTGCTGCAGCCGATGCTCATCGTGGTCGCGGCCACCGTCACCCTCGTCGCCGCCCGCGCGACCCTCGGTCCGGGCAGCACGCTGGTTGTGGTGCTGTTCGCCGCCTTCGTCCGCGCGGTGGTAGCCGTGCTGGTCGGCGGGCCGGTCATCGACGCGCCCCACAACGTCTTCCCGCTGTATCTCGGCGCAGCCGTCGTGGTGGAACTGCTGGCGCTGCTGCCGCTGGCCCGGCGGCCGATCTGGTGGGGTGCGATCTGCGGACTCGGGATCGCGACGGCGGGGCTGTGGCTGGAATCCCTCTGGGTCCGTGCGATGTTCGTCGACTCGTGGCCGAGGGCGATGTGGCCGGAACTTCTCGCGATGGCAGTGCCGACCGGCATCGCGGGCGGTGTCGTCGGCGCGCTGCTGGGCATGGTGCTGCGAGGCGACGCGCTGCCACGCCCACCGGTGCGACGCGGTCTGATGATCGCTGCGGTCGTGACCGTGGCGGCCGCGACCGCCAACGGGCTGGTCATCGACGTTCCGGAACAGGCCGTAGCCACGGTGACACTGCGCGAGGCCGAATCGGACCCGGGCGGGAGAATGGTGCTCGCCGACATCCGTGTTACTCCTGCTGGTCTCGTCGGCTCCGATCCCGAATGGGTTCAGATCCTGGCCTGGCAGGGCGGGATCGGCAGCGGCAGTCCCGGCCGCGGTCTGGTGGTCGACCAGCTCCAGCGCGTGGGCCCCGGCCACTATGTGTCGACCAAACCTGTTCCGGCACACGGCACATGGAAGACGGTCCTGCGAATGCAGGATGGTCGCGTACTGACCGCGGCGCCGATTTTCCTGGCCGCCGACCCGGGGATCGGCGCCGCGGAGATCCCCGCGCCGGCCTCCTTCACCCGGCCGTTCATCTCCGAGATC
Source organism: Nocardia amamiensis NBRC 102102 (assembly GCF_001612745.1). Lineage (GTDB taxonomy): Bacteria > Actinomycetota > Actinomycetes > Mycobacteriales > Mycobacteriaceae > Nocardia > Nocardia amamiensis. Next base: position 29,752 of record NZ_BDBA01000148.1, read on the forward strand.
ACCCTGTTGCAGCGGGAGCGATCGTTCGACCACCCGTCCTGGTGGTTCGGCGCGGCATCGCTGGTCGTGCTGGTGTGCAGCCTCGTCCTCGTCGGAGCACTGTCCTGGGGTGCGGCACGGATCAACGACCGGTATCCGCACGTGGGCCCGACGGCGGCACCGGAAGAATCGGCGGTTTCGCGATGATCTATGGCTACGACGGCGTGGACGTGCTGGCCGATCATTCGATCCTGGTGGCGATACCCGCCTTCCTGCCCGCGCTGCTCGTGGTCGCTGTCGTCGTGTTCCTCGCCCTGCGGGACCGCCGTGCGGAGGATGGCGAACGGGCTGCGGGTTCGCCGTCCGAACACGGCGCGGACCAACCATCGAGGCAGCCACCTGAGTCTACAAGTGACTAGTCGTTATCTTCAGTTTGTCGCGCGTGGTACGGCGGAGTTCGGCTGCTGTCCGATCCGCTCTTCGGCATCATCTCGTTGAGCGATTCCGGCAAAGTTCCGGTGATCATGCTGTTAGACAAGGTCTATTGATCGTTGCCGTGGCCGATTTCGCTCAGTCGGCCCTGACCGAAAGTAAATCCCGCAAAGTTCGTACAACACGGCGAAGAGGTTGCTAAGTTAATGACTATTCTAGTAACGAAAGCACGAAGCGGGCACTGCTGGCTCTCGGCATCGTCACGGTGGTGCTCGGACTCGATGAGGAGTAGCGAAGACATGGATGGATTCAGCAGACGCGATGCGTTGAAGGCCGGTGGGATGTTGGGCGCGCTCGGCGCGTTGGCCATGGTGAGCCCGGTGCGGGCGGAGCCGTGGACGTGGTCGCCGCAGGGTTCGGTCGCAGGTAGCGGCTCCGGGGCCGATCCGATGGGGGTGTGGGACCCGGAGGCCGATGAGCTGGTCGCAGCACTGCTCGACAGGGGTGACGTGCCCCGGGTGAATGACCTGTTGCGGACCTGGACCAGGAACGGTCAGCCCTTGCCTGCGGGTCTGCCGCCGGACTTGCGGGACTTCATGGAGTACGCCCGTCAGCTGCCGCTGTGGACCGACCACGGCAAGCTTGCCACCGCGGTCGAGTTCAACAAGAAGCGAGGACTCTATCTCGGTGTGTTGTACGGGCTGGCCAGCGGCATGATGAGCACGGTCATTCCCAAGGAGGCGCGCGCGGTCTACTACTCCAAGGGCGGCCACGATCTGAAGGACCGCATCTCCAAGACCGCGAAACTCGGCTACGACATCGGGACCGCGAACGCCTATGGCCCCGATGGGGAGATGGTCGTCACCTGTCTCAAGACCCGGCTGGTGCATGCCGCGGTGCGTCACCTGCTGCCGCAGTCCCCGTACTGGGTGCACTCCGCCGAGGAGGACGTTCCGATCAGCCAGAACGACATGATGGTCACCTGGCACAGCCTGCCCACGACCGTCATGAAGCATCTGACCGCGTGGCAGGTGCCGATACCCGCCGCCGAGTCCGAGGCCTTCCTGCACTCCTGGCAGCTGTGCGCGCACATGCTCGGCATCCGCGACGAGTACATTCCGGCCTCGTGGGACGAGGCCGATGCCCAGGCCCGGCAGGTCCTGGACCCGGTGCTGGCTCCGACTCCAGAGGGCGCCAAACTGGCCGACCGGCTCCTTCGCCTCGGCGCGAACCTCGATCTCGCCGTCCTCAGCAAGCCGGTTCTCGGCGCGTTCACCCGCTTCTTGCTCGGCGACACGATCGCCGATGGGCTGGCCATCCCCAGGGAACCGGTCTGGGACCCGCTGCTGCGAGTGAGTTGGGGACCCTTCATCGCCGTCCGCGAAGGCCTGCTCCCCGTTGTCCCACTCGCGCCGGATGCCTACTGGCTCTTCGACGAATTCCTCCGGCAAGCAGCGCTGATCTACCTGGCCGAACTACGGATGCCGATCAGCATCGAAATCCCGCAGATGAACCGGGACATGAACCGACCGCCGCGCTGATCCGGGGGCGGCAATACACCTAGGTGGTGATCTGCTCCCCCTTGGGGAACGGACCCCATCACTCGGGGGCCTGATACCGGCGGCGCGGCTGGCGGACAGTTGAACCTGTCATCGCCAGCAGACCGGAGGCTCCCATGTCGATCTCCAGCGCAATCGCCACCCCGGCGGAGCGTCGTGCCACGGTCTGCACCGAAGACGGTGTGGCACTGGCAGTTCGCGAGTACGGCCCGCGCGATGCGGACCTCACGGTCGTGCTCCTGCACGGACATTGTCTGCGCACCGAGTCCTGGGCCTACGTCCGCCACGCACTGCTGCGCCGATACACCGGCGCCCGGATCGTCTCCTACGACCACCGCGGCCACGGCGACTCCGCCGCGGCGTCCGGGCGGACCTACAACCTCGAGCAGCTCGGACACGACCTACGGGACGTTCTCGACGCGGTCGCTCCCGCCGGGCCGGTCGTCCTCGTCGGCCACTCGATGGGCGGCATGACCGCGCTGACCTACGCCAGCCAGTACCCGCAAGAGATCGGCACTCGCATCATCGGCGTCGCCCTGATCGCGACCGCGGCGAGCGGGCTCGCCGACGCCGGCTTCGGCCGCCTCCTGCGCAACCCGGTCGTTTCCGCATTCCAGGCTGCCGTGCGACGTGCTCCTGGCGCGATGCACCGCGCGAAGCTGGCGGCCTGCAGGTTCCTCGCCCCGCTCGTCCGTACCGCCGAATTCGGCGATCGCGCGGTCAGCCCTCGCGTGCTCACCCTCGCCAACGCGATGCGCAACGAGACGCCGATCGTGACGATGGCGAGCTTCTTGAGCGACTTCATGGTCTACGACCGAACCGACGCGCTTGCCGTTCTGTCGGAGATCCCGACCTTGGTGCTGTGCGGTTCGGCCGACCTGATGACGCCGCCGTCGCATTCTGTCGCGATGGCCGCCGCCGTCGAGTATTCGGACTTGGTGCTGGTCGACGGCGCCGGTCACTCGGTGATTCTCGAGCAGCCGAGACAGGTGGCCGAGGCGGTTGCGCGCCTGTTGACGCGCGCGGGCAGCACCGGCAAGGTCGAGGGCGCTCACCTCGAACTCGTCGCGTAGCCGGCTCGCACCGGACCGGCGGCCGCTCGACGAGCAAACCCGGCCACTTCAGTGGGGGGTCATGGATCCCAGCGGGTACAACGACCAGGGCACCGCCTCGATCGGTACCGCC